>JAPUHK010000196.1 GCA_027297745.1 Planctomycetota bacterium
GGCCTGACGCCGCTTCAGATGCTGTGCCTACGCGCGCTGCGCGGCATGCGTGCCCCCGACGCCCGCGACGTGGTCGACGAGCTGCGCACCAATGCGCCCAAGATCGTGCGCGAGGCGCTCGACGACCCGCTGCGCGGCCTCGAGCTCTAATAGCCGAAGGCGTCGAAGTAGGCGTCCCAGAGGCGATCGGCGTACTCGAGCGCGTAGCGGTCCGCGTATGGCTCCCCCCGGCCGGCGCGGCGCTGCAAGCGCGTAGTCATCCGGTCGTGGTGATGGCCCAGCTCGTGCAATAGAACATTCATGAGCTGGAAGCCCCGGACCGTCCGCATAGCCGCCTCGCTCGGTCAGCCGGACGGCTATCTCGGCCAGGCGTAGACTGGAGCGCGTGAAGGCGCTGGGGAAGGCTCTCGCGATCGTGGTCCTCGGAGCGGCCCTCGCCATGGGCGTGATGTACGTAGCGCTCCCGCCCAACGAGATGGAGGGGCCCGCCGACCCGTACCTGAGCGTGCGCAGCCCGGTGCTGCGCTTCCTCCGCTCCATCGGAGTCGTGGGCGGCGGCGGCTTTTTCTGGAGTCCCTACCTACCTAGCAGGAGCGGCTCAGAGATCTGCGAGACGAACACGGACGGCGAGGAGATCCTCCTGTACAAGATGGAGATCGACAGCGTGCCGGTGTATCGAGGCGCGTTCTGGAAGGTAGGGACCCGCATCACCTACCGAACTACGCAATACGTCGAGCCGTGGAGCACGAGGCGCATCATTCGGCTCTGCTACGCAAAGGACGGGGAGCGGTTCCTGGCCGGCGAGGGCACGATCGAGAACGGCCTGGTCGATCCCGCCGGCCGCCGCGCCGAAGTGCGCGGTTTCCTCCCCAGCGGCAGGGACGGCTTCTGGATCGAGGAAGTCGACGAGAACGGGGACGTCAGTACACCCGACGCGTGGGGCGACATCGGCTCCTTCTGGCGCGACTGACGGGACCCGGCTTCCGCTACTGTCAGCGCAGCACTCATGCGCGTTCGCGAATACGGCACAGACGGTCCGCGGGTGGTGGTCCTGCACGGAGGACCGGGCGCACCCGGGCACATGGCTCCCGTTGCGCGCGGGCTGGCCGATGCGTTTCGAGTGCTCGAGCCCTATCAGCGCAGCAGCGGTGAACGGCCGCTGACCGTTGCCCGCCATGTCGAGGATTTGCGCGAGCTCGTGGACTCCCGCTGCGGGGGGTCGGCACCGGCCCTGGTGGGCTGCTCCTGGGGCGCGATGCTCGCTCTTGCATTCGCGGCGGCACACCCGGACCGGGCCGGTCCGCTCGTGCTGATCGGCTGCAGCACCTTCGACCTTGCGGCCCGCGCGCGCATGAAGGAGATCCTCGACGAACGCATGCCGCCGGATCTGCGGCGGCGGATGGAGAGCCTGAAGTCGGAGATCCCCGATCCGGATCGGCGCCTGGAGGCGATGGCTGATTTGATCCTCCCGCTGTACTCGTTCGACCCCGTGACCGACCAGCTGGAAGGCGACGCGTGTGACAGCCGCGCGAACGAGGAAACCTTGCACGACATGGTCCGCTTGCAGGAGAAGGGCGTCTATCCTGCGGCCTTTGCCGCGATCAAGAGCCCGGTGCTGATGCTGCACGGTTCGCACGATCCGCACCCCGGCGCCCTGATCCGCGAGGGCCTGGAGCCGTACCTGCCGCAGCTGGAGTACGTCGAGTGGGAGCGCTGCGGCCACTACCCGTGGATCGAGCGCGGAGTGCGCGAGGAGTTCTTCACTGCGCTGCGGGACTGGCTCGCTCGGCGGACGGCGGACAGCGGCGGATCCTAGGCTCCTGCAGTCGCTGCAGAGGTAGAATCGAACCCATGAAGTGGGCGGCCGTGCTCGTTGCGGTCATCGCCGCGTGCGCGGGGTCCGGGAAGGATCCCGATCCGGTCGTCGAGGAGGCGCCGCCCGCGGCAGCGTCGGAGCCCACCGAGAAGCAGCCGACCAAGAAGGCGTTCTGGATCGTTGAGCCGCGGGATCCCAGCTACAAGAGCTATTGGCCGGAGGGCGTGAGACGCCCCCACGGCTGGCCGCCCTCGATGGGAATGGAGCCGTGCTGGGATCAGCGCTACTACATGGTGGAGATTCTCAAGGGGCGCGGCATCGCCGACGAGCAGGTTCTGCGCGCAATGGGCGACGCGCTGCGCCACGACCATGTGCTGAAGAAAGATCGTGCGCGCGCGTATGCCGACATCAGGCTGCTTATCGGGCCCTCACGAACCGTGCAACCGCCGTATGTGGTCGCAAAGATGGCCGAGGCGGCGCATGTGCGCGCCGGCATGAAGGTGCTCGAGATAGGGACGGGATGCGCCTACCAGACCGCCGTGCTGGCGCACCTCACGCCCTTCGTCTACTCGATCGAGCCGGACCAAGCCCTGGCCCGCAGGTGCGTGGACGTACTCGAGCTCCTCAGCTACCAAACGGTCCAGGTCCGTCACAGCGCCGGCTACGAAGCCTGGTCCGACGAAGCGCCCTTCGACTGCATCCTTGTCACGGCGGCCATGACCGAGATCCCGCCGCAACTTCTTGCTCAGCTCAAGCCGGGCGGCCGGCTGGTGATCCCTCTCGGCGCGGGGGAGGAGCTTCAAGACGTGTGGCTCGTGACCAAGAACACGGCCGGCGAAGTCAGCAAGCACAAGATCCTGGAGCACGTGGAGTTCGAAGCGCTCCCGCCGCAGAGCGGAGAGCGAACGGCGGATAGCGGACGGCGTTAGAGCGCCGCGACGTGCTCGGACATCGAGGCGAAGATCTCACTCTGCGGCACCGCGCGCGTGATCGTGTGCGGATGGGCGCTTGTGCGGATGGCGGCCAGATCCACGTCCTCGTCTAGCGGGAGCGAACCGTTGCCCTCACGGATGATGTGCACGGTCGGTAGCCCCTCCTGGCCCTTCTCGGGCGGCGCAGCCACGACCACGCCGATCTCGCCCGAGTCCAGCTGTACCAGCGAGCCGACGGGATAGAGCCCGACGGCTTGGATGAAGAGCTTCAACAGCAACGGGTCGAACACCGTGCCCGCCTTCGTGCGCATGAGCAAGAAGGCGTCGTGCGGTGAGTAGGGCTCCGGGCGGGACGTGCGCGTCGAGGTCAGCGCCTCGAAGCAGTCCGCGATAGCCACGATCTTCGAGCACAAGTGCTGCTCGTGCTCGAGGGGCGGGTTGCCGCTGCGATCGTGATGCGAGTGGTGCTCGTAGGCCACGATGGCCGCCTTGAGCAGCCCCGCCTCGGCGCCGGCCAGCTGCAAGAGCAGGCGCGCGCCGCGGGAGCCGTGCAACCGCTGCGTCTCGCGCTCGTCCTCGCCCTCGGGCGCCTCGATCGTCTTGCCGACGTCGTGGAACAGCGCGCACAGGCCCAGGTCGCCGAGCTGCTTGCGCGACATGTCCAGCCGCACGCCGAGCGCCAGCGCGTAGATGCAGACGTGCAGGCTGTGCTGGAACAGGTGCGTGTCGTGCTCGACGATGCGCGTGAGGGCCAGCAGCGCGCCTTCACGCTCCATGAAGCGGTCTACGAGGTTGCGGATCGCGCGCCGCGTCAGGCGCATCTTCGAGCGCTCGAGCACGTCGTGCCCGCTCAGGACGGAACGGAAGACGCGCATGGCCTGCACGTAGGTGCGCAGCGCCGCATCCTGGGCGGGCTCGAGAGGGACCGGGTTGGCGCCCTCTTCCTGCAACTCCTCGACGCGGATCTCGACCACGCCGGCCTTCCCGAGCGCTTGCTCGAGGCGGATGATCGGGTCCGTGGCCGTCGGGTCCATGCTCAGCACACGCTCGGCGAAGATGCGCAGCTCCTCGACGGGCGGCGCCGTCGGGAAGTGGATCGCGCCGATGCCGCGGCGCTGCAGCTCCTGGGTCAGCTGCTTGACGGCGAGCATCCCGGCCTCGGCGGGCCGCACTCGCTGGTCCTGCACCAGGATGCGCTTGCCGCGCGTCGCCAGGCAGACTCCGCCCGCGTCGTGGGGGACCGACCGCACGGCTGCGGCCAGCGACTCCAGCGCCCGCGTCACGAGACTGTGGCGCGGATCGTACATGCCCATCAGCTTCAGCGTCGCGTAGAGGGAGGCGACCAGCCGTGCTGCGGGCGATGCCGTGGTGCTCATTTCTGCTGATGCTGATGCGGCCTGCGCGACTTCGGCGGGCCGGACTCCAGGAACACGCGGTCGCGACCGCTCTTCTTGGCGGCGTAGAGGCGGTCGTCGGCGATGCGGACGAGCGCGTCCGCGTCGTCCTCTTCGGCGGGACAGAAGGCGACACCGCCGCTGATGCGTACGGCGGGCGGCCCGGCGTCGGGACCGGTGTCGACCACGATTTTCGAGACGGACAGACGGAAGTCCTCGAGGCGCGCGGCCAGGGCGGCCACGTCCTCACACCCGACCACGCACAGGAACTCCTCGCCGCCCACGCGCGCGGCGAACTCGTCCTCCTCCGGGCGCACCATGTCGCGCGTCACGTCCGCGAGCTGGCGCAGCACCTCGTCGCCCACCGCGTGGCCGTACTCGTCGTTGATGCTCTTGAAATTGTCGATGTCGAACAGGAAGACGGCGAACGGCGACGTCTGCACCGCCTCCATCCGTTCTGCGAGCAGCTCGTAGCAGTGACGGCGGTTGCTGAGCTGGGTCAACGGGTCCTGCTCGGACAGGGTGCGCACCTGGCGCTCACGCAGAATGCTGGTCAGCACCAGCGACCCCAGGTTGGCCACGGCCATCCCCGCCGCGCGCGCCTTGTTGATCACGCGGCCGATCCCACCCACGACCACGCACCCGATGGCGCGTCCGCGGTAGATCATGGGGATGTAATAGTCGAAGTTGCCTTCGAGGCGCTCGGACTGGTCGATGCGCAGACGGTCCGCGCGGTCGAGCTGGGCGAAGTCGCCGTAGCTCAGGATCAGGCACTTCTCGGCGGCATAACCCGCGCGCCCCTCGCCGATGCGGACCTTCATGGCGTTGGCGCACTCGGTTTCGCTCACGCCCTCGCGGGCGATCAGACGCAGGGTCTCCCCCTGACGGACGAACACGAGACCCTTCTTGCTGCCGAGGACGCGGCCGAAGGCGGACAGGAGGGTGCGGCCCAGGTCCTCGATGTTGGCGACCTTCACGAACTTCTGCGTCACCTCGGGGAACGAGTCGAGCATGTTGCCGAGCACGACACGTTCGCGTGTCGCCTCCCACGGCTCCGCGTCTTCCATGGAGCGCTGCTGCGCGGAGGCTGTACGGCGCACGGCCTCGTCCAGCATGGTGAGCTTGCGGGAGATGCTCCGGCGATCGAAGAAGAGCAGGATGATCGTGAACAGCGGGGCCAGGATCGCGGCCCCGACGGCAACCCAAGCGATCAGGTCGCCTTCGGGAAGCTGCAGCGCTGCCAGGGGCAGTTGGCAGAGGCCAAGATCCGTAATCTGAGTCATCCCTCTAGTGAGGCCGCCGTTTCGTCCGTCCTTAGTGGGCCGGTGGCAGTGCGACCCGTCGATCGCCGCCCTCGGTCCTCCGCTCGACCTATCGGGAAATGGCTGATGGACCTTTAGATCCGCCCCCTAAAGCCCCTCAGCGGCGGGGCTTACGTGCCGTCGGCCCTCCCTCGGGGCGAGGCTCCCCGTCGGACCCAAGCCGTGGATCAGCCCCCGGCGCCGGTGGGCTCCAGTACCCTCAGACGCGGCTCTGACGGGGGGGTGAGGGGCGAGGCCCGCGCCAGCTCGGCCTGCAGCACGTCGCGCAACAGCACCCGGGCGGCCGGCAGGGTCTTCCCCCGGGTGAACTGGGCGTATCCGTCGCCGCCCCGGGCCAGGAAGGAGTGCGTCGCCACGCGGTAGGTCCGCTCCGCATCCAGGGGCTCCTTGCCCACGCGCACGGCCACGACGCGGTACCGTTTCCCGTCGCGCTCGGCGTCCACGTCCATCCCGCTCCACTCCAGGGGCGGCAGGCGGCCGTTCAGGCTCTGCTCCGCAAGCGAGTGCAGCTCCTTGCCGCGCAGCTCGAGCACCACGAGCCAGTTGTCGAAGGGCGACATGCGGTACAGGTCCTCGCCCGTTACGTTGCCGGCCGGCAGGTCGCAACGGATGCCGCCCTTGTTCATGAAGGCCACCTCGGCCCGGCACGCATTGCGCATGGCGTCGGCGATGAAGTTGCCCGCGGAGGAGGACGACGTGCGGCCCGAGCGGCGCAGCGGCTCGGCCAGCACGCCCACGACCCTGGCCAGCTTCTCGCTGAGCGACTGCGAGTGCCTTGCGATCACGGCGTTAACCGCCGCGTCGGCTTCCGCCGCGGACGGGTCCACCGGGAGGTGACGCGCCTTCGCGCGCAACACCTTCCACGTGCCCGGCTCGAGGTCGAGGTCCACGCGGCCCAGCGTGCGACCCTTGCCGGACGTCTGCACGATGCGCACTCGTTCGCCTTCGCTGATGCCGCGGGGCAGCGCTGTGTGGGAATGGCCCCCGACAATCAGCGCGACCTCGGGCACCTCGCGCAGCAGGCGCACGTCGTCCTCCACACCGAGGTGCGTGACCAGGATGTACAGGTCGGCTTGCACTTCGCTCATCAGCTTGCGCGCGGTTTGCGCGGGATCGGCGAAACGCAGCACGCCGCGCACGTTCGCGCTCGTCTGCTCGGGCGTGGACTGCGTGATCAGGCCGATCAAAGCGATACGGCAGGGGGCCTGCGGCGGCGCCAGCACCACGTAGGGCTTCACGCTCCCCAGATCGCCCTTCAGCCGTGTCATGTTCGCCGCCAGAAGGGGGAAGCGGGCGCGCTTGCTGAGCCTCACGAGGTTGGCCACGCCGAAGTCGAGCTCGTGGTTGCCGACGCAGCCCGCGTCGTAGCCCAGCGTGTTCATGGCGTCGATGACCGCGTCCCCGTGTGTCTCGTTGCCGAGCGGCGTTCCCTGGAACTGATCGCCCGCGTCCAGCAGCAACACGTACGTGCGCGGCTGTTGTGCCTCCTTGCGCACCGCGCGCACCATCGAGGCGAGGTGCGCGAAGCCGCCGCGGCCGTGGCCGATGCGCGCCCGCGTCCCATCCGGCAGCGGCTTCAGCTGGCCGTGGAGGTCGTTCGTGTGCAGCACCGTGAGCCGCACCGACTCCTGGCCGCGGGCTGTGGGCGCCCACGCAAGCAGCACGAGGAAGGCGACACTCAAACGCACTGCGCGACTGTACCGCGTGCACCTGCGGGGCGTGCGGGGAATGTGCGCGCTAACCGGTGTGGCGGTAGAGGCCGCGGTCGCGTTGGACGCTGAGGCTGCGCCGCGTGATCCCACCGGCGTGGTGGCGCAGGGCCGGACCCGTGCGGCGGTCGCGCCGCGTGCCTTCGGCGCGCTGGGTCCGCACCTGCTGCGGGCGTAGGTTGGGAGGGCGGATGGGATGTCCGGGGCGGGCGACCGCGTGTCCGGGGAGTCGCGCGGCGTGACCCGGCCGCCCGACTGCTTGGCCCGGAAACCCTACGGCTTGACCGGGGAGTCCGACCGCCTTGCCGGGGAGTCGCACGGCGTGGCGTGGCAACCCTACGGCCTGACCCGGGAGTCCGACCGCCTTACCGGGGAGACGCACGGCCTGACGCGGCAGTCCGACCGCGTGGCGCGGCAACCCCGATGCTTGACCCGGCAAGCCGACGGCGTGCCCCGGAAGGCCCACGGGGTGGCCGACGTTGAGCACGCGGCCGAACACCATGCGGTCGCGGAGCACAGGTGCCGCACCGGCGTCGTCGAAGCCGAAACCGGCGGACCCGGGAGCGCGGAAGGTCGTGCGCGTAGTGGGCGTGCCCCAGCTGTCGGGGAAGGGCGGCACCACGACGGAGGAACGGGCGCTGTGGGCGGGGGCAGGGTCGCCCATCTCGGCCGCTTCGAAGACCGCGCTCGCGGACGCAGGCGCCCGGGGGCGGGCCGTTGCGCAGGCCCCGGCCAGAAGCAGGATCGACACCCAAGTACGCACCGTCGTTCGACTCCACCGCGGGACCTCGCAAGCGGCGTGCCTCGAGACCGGCCCCCGGTTCTGGGGGCTTTTGAAGGCGGTCGGGGCCTGGGCGGAGGACAGTTGTCCCCGGCAGTAGAGCGCGTCCTCGTGCCCCGGAACGAGTACGAGAAGGGCCGGAGCAACTAGGCGCACATCCAGAAGTCGCGCGTCTCTTTGAGACCCCACTCCTCGAGGCGCGCCCGGATGAGCTCCCGGGCGCCCCGGGAACCGACGGCGCCGAGGACCAGCGCGCTCCCGGGACGGACGGCGTCCGGTGGCAGGATCGGGACGCCGTAGCGCGTTCGACCGATCTTCTTGGGGTCGATATCCAGGATGGCGGGGGGCCGCCGACCCGCCCGCAGAAGGAGCCGGAGGAGACGCCGCCCCATCATGCCCGCACCCCACACTACGAAGGGGCGCGTTTCCTTTAGCGGTCCGCGCAAGAGCCCGTCCACCTTGGCCCTCAGGAAAGCCTCCACCGAGTAGCGCGGGTCCGTGCGCGTCACCCTGAGCGGGTGCTCCCGCCAGAAATGCAAGACGCGGGGGACCTTCGCGAAACGACAGCCCGCCTGCCAAGCCCGCAGCCAGAAGTCGTAGTCCTCCGGCCGGCCGTTGTCGACAAAGCCGCCCGCACGCTCGTAGACGTGCGCCCGCATGGTTACGCTCGGGTTGGGCAACGGCAGCTCGACGAACATGTCACGGACGATCTCGTCGTGCGTAACCAAGCTGTTGAGCCACGCCTCGTAGGCCTGATTACCCCCTTTCACGTCGCCCTGGGGGAAGTGCCGGACAAGCGAGGAGACGACATCGACCTCCGGGTGCGCATCGAGATGCCCCGTCTGCAACTCGAGGCGGCGCGGGTGCATTACGTCGTCGGCGTCGAAGCGACCGAGCAGCGGAGCTCGGGCCTCCTCGCGGAGGAGGTTCAGGGCCGCTACGAGACCGATCCGGCCGGGATGGAGGATGCGGAACCTACCGTCTGCTGCGGCCTGGCGGTCGAGGTCCTCACCGCTCCCGTCCGTGGAGCCGTCGTCCACACACACCACCTCGAAGTCACGAAGTGTCTGCCTGCGCACCGAGGCGAGGGCTGTGTCGAGGTACGGGCGGGCGTTACGCACCGGGATGAGGACGCTTACGCGGGGCACACGGTCCATTTTGGCCAGTTTCACTTGTGAGGCACAGTCCGTACAGAGCCGCGCCCGGCTGCTCGTGCGCGGCTACGTCGACACGCGGAACTTCTGGACGGTTGCCTCAGGCCCCGCCGGGCGCCGCCGCAGCGGGCCGGATCCAGATGGGTCTCGAAACACAGCCTAGCGCTGACGGCGGTCCGGCCGGAACTCCTCGCCCTTCGCTTGCGCCTCACGCTGCTTGATCCATCGGCGCAGCCGGTTCGCTTGGGAGCGCAGCTCGTCGGCCCGTGCCGGGAAGTCCTCGGCCAGCGCCTCGAGCTGGGCAGCGTCGCGGTCGTCGCCCCAGGCGTCGATCTGCTCGACGAGGAAGCTCAGCTCTTCCTCGCGGGGCCGCCGCAGACGCTCCTTCAGCCAACGGCGCGCGGCGGCTAGCTGCGGCGCGGTGGCGCTGTTGGCCCGCAGCGACATCTCCCGCTGACGCTTGCGCGTGGTCCCTTCCAGCACCTCGACGGCCGTCTCGAAGATCAACCCGTCGTCGTTCGTGTGGGACAGGATGATGTCGAAGGCCCGCTCACGCGCTTCCGCGTCCGCATGCGTGAGGGCGATGTTGGCCGCCAGGGACGCTGCTTGCTGCGGGTCGTGATGCGGGCGCGCCATGGCCTCCAGCATGGTCATGCGCTCCTCGGGCGACTGGGCGCCGTAGAAAGCCTGGTTGACCATCGCGGTCGCCTCGGGATCGTCCATGCGCGTCAGGATCGCCAGCAGCACCTCGCGCTCGTCGGGGTCTGTGGACTGCAGTCCTTTGGTGCGGATCAGCGTAAGCAGGTTTTCGCGCAGCGTGTCGTCCGCCATGACCTCGTCCAGCCGCTCGCAGAGCTTCTGCCGATGCCAGCGCGCACTCTCGTGGTTGCCGCTCTGGATGCAACGTTCGAGGTCGTAGAGCGGCGCGAACTTCGTCGCGGGAGTGCGCGTCTCGGGCGGTGTGCCGAACGGATCGAGCGGGGGCAGGATGAAGCCGCCGCCGTCATCGAGCTCGCGGCCCTTTTCTGCGGTCTCCTCACCCTCGGGCCGGTCAGGCCGGCCGGCCTCGCGCGTAGACAGATGCCAGATCACGACCACTGCGGCGATCAGGGGGAGCAATACGGGCAGGATTTTGCGCACGGCGCCACCATCCTAACCGCGTCCGCACGGCCTGCAGGACGGCGGCAAGCCCCCGGTCCCCGGGGGGTCGCGGGCGCGTGACCAAATCCCTGAACGTTTGCCGCGCGCGAGACCCACGCAGGCCCCGCCGAGGCGCCGAATCCCCTTCAGCAGCCCCGGATTCGAGGTCGATAGCAGCGTGGCGGTTGGGAAACCCACGAGAGATGGCACCGAGAACCAGCACCCATCGCCGCAAGTGTCTCACCGCGCCCGACCGGGACAGACTGGTCGAGGATTATCTGCCGCTGGTGCGGCACGTGGTGACGCGCATCGCGGCGGGCCTGCCTTCGCACGTCGATAGCGAAGAGCTTTTTCAGGTAGGTTCCGTAGGTCTCTTGAACGCCTCGCGTGGCTTCGACCCGGAGCGCGGAGTGACGTTCAAGACCTACGCGTTCACGCTCATCCGCGGCTCCATCCTCGACGAGCTGCGCCGCCTGGATGTCGTGCCGCGCAGCACGCGCGAACGTCTGCGCGGGCTGGACCGTTGCTTCTCCCGCCTCTGCCAGGAGCTCGGACGTCCGCCTCGCACTCTCGAGCTGGCGGAGGCGCTGGGTACGAGCGAGGATGCCGTCGAACAGCTCTTCCTGGCGGCGCGCACCGTGGCCATCCTGAGTCTCGACGACACGGCAGGCAATCCCGAGTCGGCCCTGATCCGGGACCAGGTTCCGTGTCCGGACGCCGAGGATCCCGTGGACGCCGCCGTGCGCGCCGAGCTGGTCGCGACCGTGGCGCGCTTCATCCAGAAGCTGCCGACGCCGGAGCGCCGCGTGATCACGATGTATTACCGCGAAGGGCTCCTGCTCAGGCAGATCGGCGAAGTGCTGGGCGTGAGCGAGTCGCGCGTGTCGCAGATCCACTCGCGCGCGCTGTACCTGCTGCACCGCATGCTGCGCCCCGAGGATGGGTTTTCGGACAGACCCTAGTAGGCGCGCAGGCCGAGCAGCGTAGCCGCGGCGTCGCGAGCGGCTTGAAGCGTGTCGTACTCGCCGGCCTGCAGGAGCTTCTTGATGTGCGCCAAGCTCTTCGAGGTGGGCGCGCACCCGTCGCCCTCGCTCCCGGGCATGCTCAGATGCACGCGCGAGTCCATCGAAGCCGGGTCTTTGCGCTCGTCACTCATGCCGTCTCGCCTGCAAGTGCTGCCATTGTCGGCCCTCTCTTGCCGTGCTTGAGTCCCGACCTGATCCAACGTCTCGTTGGGATGCACTCTCAGCCCACGCGGCGTTCCTGCGCGCCGAACGAGAGCGCGTGCAGGCGCGCGTAGAGGCCGCCTTGCGCCAGCAACTCGTTGTGCGTGCCCTGCTCGCAAAGACGGCCGTGGTGCATCACGAGGATGCGGTCCGCCCGGCGGATGGTGGACAGGCGGTGGGCGATGACCAGCGCGGTGCGGCCCTCGAGCAGCCGGTCCAGGGCGTCCTGGATCAGCCGCTCCGTCTCCGTATCCACGGACGAGGTGGCCTCGTCCAGGATCAGCACGTCGGGGTCGTGCACGAGCGCGCGGGCGAAGGACAGGAGCTGCTTCTGCCCCACGCTGAAGTTGGCGCCGCGCTCCGCCACCGTCGCGTCGTAAGCGCCGTCGAGCCGCTCGATGAAGCCGTCCGCGTGGACCGTGCGCGCCGCCCGGCGCAGCTCCTCGTCGCCGATCTCCCGGCCCAGCGCGAGGTTCTGGCGGATCGTGCCGTCGAATAGGAAGGGGTCCTGCAGCACGACCGAGATGCGCCGGCGCAGCGCGCGGCGTTCGTAGTCGCGTACGTCCCGCCCGTCGATGCGCACGCTGCCCTCGTCCACGTCCCACAGCCGGCTCAAGAGCGAGATGATCGACGTCTTGCCGGCCCCCGTGGGCCCCACGATCGCGACCGTCTCGCCCGGCGCCACCTCGAACGAGACATCGCGCAGCACGGGCTCCCCCGGCACGTAGGAAAACGAGACGTTGCGCAGCTCGATCTCGCCGCGCAGCCGTTTGGGCGCCACGGCGTCCGGGCGGTCGACCTCTTCCTCCTCCGTGTCGAGCACGCCGAAGATGCGCTCGGCGGCCGCCAGCGCCGCCTGCAGCACGTTGAACTTGTCGCTGAGGTCGCGCAACGGCTCGAAGAAGTGCATCAACAGCATCCAGAAGAAGATGAAGTCGTCCCAGCCCAGGGCGACCAGGCCGATGCGCTGCGCCCCGACGAGCACGACGCCGGCCGTCACGAGAGCTGAGAGCAACTCCACCATGGGCCAGAACAGCGAGAAGTTGAAGATCATCTTGAAGCGCGCCGCGCGCAGGGCCAGGTTGCGCTTCTCGAAGCCCGCCTGCATGTGCGCCTCGCGACCGAACAGCCGGGTCACCGTGATCCCCGTGAAGGCCTCGTGCTGGTAGCCGTTCAGCTCGCTCAAGCGCCCGCGCTCGGCCCGGAACGCCTTGCGCATGCGGCCGCCGAACCAGAGCGAGAAGCCGACGATCAGGGGCACCGCGGCCAGCACGACGACGGCGAGCGGCACATCCACCAGGAACAGGATTACGACCACGATCACGAGCGTCAGCAGATCCTGGCAGACCGCCGCAACGCCCGAGCTGAACAGCTCCGCCAGAGCCTCGACGTCGCTCGTCACGCGCGTCACCAGCGTTCCGATCGGCGTCTTGTTGAAGGCGGACATCGGCAGCCGGTGGATGTGACGGAACAGACGCGTGCGCACGTCGTAGATGACGCGCTGACCCATCAGCGTCGTGAGCTGCATCTGGCAATAGGAGAGGATCGTGCGAAGTAGGGCGGCTCCCATGAAGACGAGCATCCAGAAGCCGAGCTTCTCGACGCTGCCGTCTATGACGCCCTCGCCGACGGCCTTGCCGACTACCCAGGGCCCGGCCAGCGTCGACAGGCTGTAGACGACCAGGAGGGTCACGAGACCCGTGAGCAGCCAGCGGTGCGGGGCGACGTACCGCAACAGGCGCCCCGTCGTGCGCCAGCTCGCGCGTCCCGACTCTTCCACGTTGCGCCATGCGCCGTTCACGGCTCGAGCCTCTCGATCTCCTCTTCGAGCTCCTGCGCGCGCGCCATGCGCGCATAGGCGCCGCCGAGCTCCACGAGCTCCGCGTGTGTCCCTGCTTCGGCGATGCGCCCTTCGTCGAGCAGCACGATGTGGTCCGCGTCGCGCACGGCCGAGATGCGGTGCGCCACGATCAACACCGTGCGCTGTGCGCCGAACTCCTTCAGGTGGCCCAGGATGGCGGCCTCCGTCTCCGTGTCTACGGCGCTCAGCGGGTCGTCGAGGATCAGGATCGGCGCGTCCACGGCCAGCGCGCGCGCCAGCGACGTGCGCTGCTTCTGCCCGCCGCTGAGGGTGACCCCGCGCTCTCCGACGACCGTTTCCAGGCCCTCGGACAGCTGCCCGAGGTCGGGCGTGAGGTGCGCGCGGAGTACGGCCGCCTCGATCTCGTCGTCGGTCGCGTCCTGGCGTCCGAAGGTGATGTTGCGGCGCACGCTGCGCGAGTAGAGGAACGCCTCCTGCGGCACGGCCGCGATCGCCGCGCGCAGTTGCGCCAACGGCCACTCGTGCACGTCGCGTCCGTCGATGAAGACCGTGCCCGGCGGCGGGTCGTAGAGCCGCGGGAGCAGCGACACGAGCGTCGACTTGCCGCTGCCCGTAGCGCCGACGATGCCCAGCGTGGAGCCCGCCGACACTTTCAGGTCGATCCCGGACAGCACGCGGTCGCCGTTGTAGCCGAACGTCAGACCCTTGATCTCGATCTCGCCGCGCACAGCGGGCACGTCCGCGTCGCCCTCCACCTCGAGCGGCTGTTCCATCACCTCGCGGATGCGATCCAGGCCGGCAGCGCCGCGCTGGATCATGCCCAGCACGAAGCCCAGCGCCATCATCGGCCAGGTAAGCATGAATTGGTATGCGAGGAAGGCCACCAGGTCGCCGATGCCGGCGTCGCCTGCAATGGCCTGCCGCCCGCCGACCAGGAAGATCACGAGCACGCCGCACGAGGTCAGGAAGCCGATCGAGGCCCAGACCACGCCGCGCACGCGGGCCAAGCGCCGGTTGGCGTGCAGGTAGTCGATGCTGCGCGCGTCGATGTCGCGCTGCTCGCGGTGCTCCATGGCGAAGGTCTTGACCACGCGCGCGCCGCTGAACGACTCCTGCGCGCGGGCCGAGATCTCGGCCAGCTGGTCCTGTACGACGCGCGACGCTTCCTTCAGACGGGGCGCCATGAACAGCAGCGTGACGAAGATGCCTCCCAGCGGCAGCAGCGCGAATGTCGCGATCTCCACGTTCAGGAAGAACATCAACCCGAGCACGACGGGTGTGCGCAGCGCCGCATCCGCCAGGTACATCATGGCCGGGCCGGCCGCCAGGCGTGCTGCCTCCACGTCGGCCGTGGCGCGCGACAACAGGTCGCCCGTGCGCACGCCGTCCAGATAGGAGCGCGGCAGATGCTGGATGTGATGGAACAGGTCGCGCCGCAGGTCGGTCTCGAGCCGGCGGCTGACCCCCATCAGCAGGTAGCGCTTGAAGAAGCCGCTCAGCCCTCCCAGCACCGTCAGCACGACCGCCGCTCCGGCCCAGAAAGCGACCGTCTGCAGATCCGGCCGCGAGCCGGCTTTCGCGACTGCCTCTACGTAGTTCAGCGCCACGCGTATGCACAGCGGCGTGGCGGCGATCATGGCCACGCTCGCCGTCAAGGAGACGAACCCCCACACGACGATGCGCCGGTAGGGCGGGAGATAGCGGAGGATCAGGCGCCAGCGGTCGAGCACGGGGTGGAAAGGCGGCGTATTCTACTCGTGCGATGGTGACTTCCCGATTCGGGTGGGCGGATCTGTACCGCGGAAACCGCTTCTCGTTTCCCGTTTCGGAGAGAGCGCTGCTCGAGGGTGCCACCGCGGCCGGGCTGGCCCCCGGCATGACGGTCCTGGATCTGCGCGCCGGGACGGGCGGCGTGGCCATCTTCCTCGCCGAGGAGTTTCACGTGTACGTGCGGGGCGTCGAGCGCGCTCCGAACCTGCGGGCGCTGGCGCAGGAGCGCGTCTCCCACAGCGCCGTCGGACGCCGCATCCGCCTGTGCGCGTCGCGCGCGGACCTGGCGGCGGGGCCGTATGACCTGGTGTGCGCGCTCGGGGCGGAGCCTCCGCAGCTCGAGGGTCTACTGGGCCGCAACGGCCGGCTGCTGCTCGGACGCGCTGTCAGGCGCCGCACGCCGGTTCCGGACCGCGTGCGCGACGTGTTCGCACCGGCGGAGCCCTCCAAGGGCGGGGACGTCTTGTGGCGGCGCGAAGCCAGCCCACTCGAGCTGGAGCGCTACTTCGGCATGCAGGAGCGCGCGCTGCGGCAGTGGAGCGGGCGCGTGCGCAAGGACGACGACGCCACGTGTCTGGCCGCGCGTGCGCGCCGCGCGATCGAGACGTTCCGCTCCCACGGCTCCTATGTGGCGTGGGAACTCTCCGTCCGCGCGCCTGCCTGAGCCCGGTACAGCCCCCTCGCCTTCTCTTGGCGTCTTGGCGGTTTTTCTGCGGGCTCGGCTAGGGAAAAAAGCAGCGGGGTCCGGTTTGCCGTCGGCACACGGCTAGCGAACCCCGCTTGCAGACGGGAAGGCTGAGTCACCCTTCCGCGGTTGCCTTCGTCTCTCGGTTCGCGCTTCACTACGCAAGTGCGGGGACGCTTGAACGGCACATTTCCGTGCACTCCAAAAGAAAGGCGGGGCCGGCGCGCGGGCGTCTCGACCCGCGGCGGAAGTGGTCCCAGGGCGCGTTCACGCGGGCCGGCATGTGTGCGCCTTCGCTCCGCAGCGGGCCGTGCATGAGGGCTCGGGGCCTGTTGCAGGATCGCTCGGCTGGGGAAGCGCCCTGGAGCTGCGGGGCAGGCCTTGGAGGGCCTCCAAAGCCCGGAACTCCGGGGTTTCCGGCCCCCGGCTCAGGCCTTCGAAAGAAATGGTCCCCCCCTTGCTAGGACATGGACCGGTTCAACCGCCTGAAGGAGGACAAAGGAAGAACGAAAAATAAACAGGTTTCGTTTGTACCCCTTTTTCTTGACTGAAAGCCCAACCATTGCGCTTCAGGTCTAATGAACCACCCGGCCTTCTCGGCCGGGTTTTTTTTGCTTAGCCGGAGAGCGCAGCGTCCCTTTCTCGCGAAAGCTCTGGACGCCGGGCAGACGCCCGCCCCGGCGTCTTCGCGCGGAGAGACTGCGTGTCTTTGGCGGCGGCTCTGCTGGATTACAGAGCAGTCTGAAGCGCGCTGATGAAGTCGCTGTTCCCCTCGACCAGGAAGCGATCTTCCTTCTGGGTCACCGTCTCGACGTCGGCTTTCCCTTTGGCCGCCTCGCGGCACCAGTATTTGAGCATCGAGAAGACGGCCTCCTCGTTGGTCGTGTTGAAGTCCATGCCGCGCTTCTCTTTGATCTGCTGCTGGATCTGGTCGAGCTGCTCGGCGCGAAGGATGATTCGAGGCATTTTCTACTGCTTCCAGTCGTGCTTGGCGAGGCTTCCCTCTTCGGTATGGATGGTGAACTTGAAACGCCAGGCGGCCGTACCCGCCTTGCGCCGCGGCCAGCCGGACCACTTCGGGCTGATCGTCTCGCACAAGGGGATGAGCTCGGAGCGCTCGACATGGTTGGGCGCCCGCTGGAGCTTCTTGGGGGTGGGCTGCTCCTCGGCCCAGATCGTGAAGGTGGCGGTGTGGCCGTCTTTGTCGATCTCCAGAGCCGCGGAACCGGAACCCTTGCGCTCCCGCATCACGCCCTCCTTCGGGTCGGTCATGAAGATCGCATCGGGCGGCATCGTGCGTGCCGGGTTTGCCAACGCGATGAACCCGTTCCAGTACACGAGAAGATACTCGCCCGGAGGCAGGAGCTTGCGGCGCCACAAGCCGTAGAACTCCTTGTTCTTCTCGGTCAGCTTCTCGAACTCGTCGGGCTCGGGCGGCTGCTCCGGGGGCGGCTCGGGCTTCTGCTCCTCTTCTGCGGGCTCCTCTTCGCCCTTCTTCTTCTTCTTCTTGCGGGTGGGGCGCCGCTTCTTCTTCTTGTTCTTCTCTTCCTCCGCCAACTTCTCCTGGTGCTTCGCCCAGGCCTTGCGCTCGGCTTCGAGCTTCTGTTGCTCCGCGGCGGTCAGGCGCACGCCGGCGTAGAACGGAACGCCCATGCGCAGCACGCCGAAGGCGAAGTGCTCGCTGACGCCCTTGCCCTTCTCCCAGGCCCTGAGCGCCTTCTTGTGCGAGACCTGGTTGATCTCGGTGAACCACAACGGGGCGGCCGCCAGGCAACGCGCGCGCTGCTGCATGTGGATGTAAGGGGAGCCCGTGCTGCGGAAGAAGGTCTCGTCCGCGCCGGCCATGCGCGGCAGCGCGTAGGCAGCCGGGTAGGGCGGGCGCCAGTTGTCCGCCTTGGCGTTGTAGGCCAGACGGCGGATGGAGTGCATCAGCTGGTCCCGGCCAGGCTGCGGGTGGCGCGCTGCGCGGAAGCCGAGCACCGCAACGCGGTTGTTCTGCTCCAGCGAAAGGTCGGATTCCAGGTCCCCCGTGCGCCCGGAGATCTGCATGAAGATCCAGCCGTCGCCCCACGCGCCGCCCTTGGCCGTCAACGCGTAACCGCGGACCCCCTGTTGCCCCTGACCGAGCGCCAGCTTGGGGACGACGTTCGGGTGGTAGTCGAGCCAGGTACGCGTGAGCTGGTTGACGTTGCCGGTCATGTGGCGCAGACCGAACGGGCTGTCGCCCGCCGCCACCGAGTCGTCGTCCACCGGCAGGGGCCCCTTCTTGCTTTTGGGGTTGTCGGCCCAGGCAAACCAGCCGCGGTGCTCCAGGTTCTGGCTGTCCCAGACTCCCTTGCTTACGTGCAGGTGCGTACGCGGCCGCTTGTCGCGTGCGGCGCGCTCCCACTCGTACTCCGACGGCAGATGCACGCCGTAGTACTCGCAGAACTCGAGCATCTCGTTAGCCGAGACGTAGCGCACGGGACAGTCGGCGAAGTCCGCGTAGCGCAGCCGCAGCGCCCGACGGTCCATCCCCTCGGGGACGCGGAAGGCCTCGTGCGGCGCTTTGCGGATGTCGCAGTACTCCTTGTTGGCCTGGCGGCGCGAGACCTGGTGCCAGCCGTACCAGTGGATCGGCGTGCGCGCAGCGTACAGCGTGATCTCGACGCCCGCAGGCAACTCGATCATGCCGATGTCCGGCTGCACCATCTGAGCGCCCTGCCAGATTCCCTGCGGGAACTGCTTGAGCATGTTGCGCTGCTTGTCGTCGAGCGGCGCGCCCTTGTAGGTGGCGCCTGCGGCCGGCTTGGCCGGCGCTTCGCCCTGCTCTCCGCACCCGCCTTCGTCCACTTCCGTGCACCCGCAGCCCTCGTCCCCTTCCTTTTTCGGGGCGTCCTTCGGTTTCTTTGGGGCGGCCGGTTTCGCGAAGACGGCCTTGTCGACCGCCTGCTTGTTGAACACGTAGATCGCCGCCCATTCTTCCGCCAGCGCCTCGCCGCGGAAACGGATGTGCGACTCCGCCAGCTTGCGCAGCGTGTCGCCGCGCTTCGTCTTGATCGTCAGGCGGAAGCGTTCGTCCAGGTAGTGCTTCCACTGCGCGTTCGTGATCGTGTACTTGCCGATGAAGAACTCGGGCAAGGTGACGGCCGGCGGCTGTCCCCACAGCTCGAGCATGATCGCGTTCCAAGCCGCCTCGTTTCTCCCCTTGTTCGAGCGGTCCTGGAGGTTCTTCATCCCGCAGCCCGGTTCGACCTTCCCGGCCGGGATGTGCACGAAGCCCGGGGGAGCCACGTTCGGCGCCGGTGCGGCGTCGGGCGCCGTGTTGTCTTTGGCCTGGGCCTGGACGGACCAGGCCAGCGCGGTCACCAGGACCGCGACGGAACCGAGCAACGGGAGTCTCATGGGCAAATCGCTTTCAGCCGGCCGGGAGGGACGAAAAGCCGCGGACTTTGGATTCTAGCTTGCCCGGGAACGGTATCCACGGATGGCGCCGCGGAGGGGTGGTCACGGCGCACCGCCCCGCCGGGGCCCTCAACCGTCCGGCATCCGCATTGCGTAGTGGTTGTAACGCAAAAGATCCACAGGATCTTGCGTTTTGCCCCTTGCCGCGCCGTCCTTCCCTTGCTAACGTGCTGCTCCAGCACGCCACCATTCCCTGTCGTCACAGTGAGGGAGCGCAATCGATGGGGACGTTCGAAAAGCTGGGTATCCTCGTCATCGTCGTGATCATCGTGATGATCATGGCGGTCGCGATCTACCAATGGGGAGGTCCGGAGTCGCAATTGGACTTCGGCTCCTTTGCAAGCCCTGGTGCGGCCGCGGAGAAAGACCCCCCGCTGGAGGTCGATTACCTGCCCGTAGGCCACGGCTTCCCACACGGCCGGCGCGAGCCTGCGGAGGGGCGGCCCGCCGTCCCGGACACCCTGCGCATCCCGAATGGGAATGGGGAGCGGCGCTCGGCCGCGTCCACGGCTCAGAGGCCCGCACACAACCGGCGCGGCATCCCCGAGGTCTACGTGGTCGAGAGCGGCGACATCCTGTGGAAGGTCGTCGTGCAGAAATGGAAGCTCAGCGACCGCTTCCTGCGCAGCATCCAGCAGGCCAACCCGACCGTCAGCCTGGCCAAGGTCACCCCCGGGATGCGCCTGCGCATCCCCGATCCCACGCCCTATTTCCGCGTTGTGAAACAAACGCCCGGGAAGCGTGCGCGCACCTCCTACAGGACCTACCGCGTCCAGGAGGGGGACGACCTGTGGCACATCTCCCGCAAGCACCTGGGATCGGCCATGCGCTACAAGGAGATATTGCGCCTGAACCCCGGGATCTCGCCCAAGCGTCTGCGGGCCGGCCAGATCCTGCGGCTGCCGCCCTCGTAGCCCGGCCTCGGCAGCCCCGGAAGCGACGTAAGTCGTTTGTGATCAGCAGGTTTCGCCTGCTGGGCCGCGCTGGTCCCGGAGCACGCCGCAGTAGGCTCGGGGACCCTCCCTGACCAGGGCTCGCGGGAGCTTCAGCCCTACCCCCAAAGTCCCGATAACTGACTCGTGTATACCCGTCTGCACGGCAGCCCATACGGGGTCGCCGGGGGACGGACCTGGAGACGTAGCTATGCCCCGAACTCCGTGGATCAGGACCTGGACCGGCGCCGTGCTGATCGCTCTGCCTGCGACGCTCAACGCGCAGGAGGGGACAGCCGGGGCCCGCGACCCCATGACGGTCGCGCAGGTCCCCTCGGGCAATACCAAGGGGGCGCCCGGGAGGGGCAAGGTCAAGGTCGTCAAGGCGCGCGGAAGCGACGAGGAGATCAAGGTCCTGAAGCCCACCGACATCCCGCTCGAGATGAAGGGTCTCAGGGGGAAGGCGGACATCAAGGCCGAGATCCAGATCCGGACCGTCGCGGGCCGGCCGGTGGTCTTCCCCGGCGTCATCCGCAACGGCAAGCTCATGGAGCTGCTCCTCGATGGCAAGTTCGAGACACGCGACGGCCTCGAGGACGCGCTCGTGGGCGTGCGCCTGTGGTGGGGCGGCGACTCGGACGGTTACATCTTCTTCCGCTACAACATCATCAAGACCATCACGCTCATGGGCGAGTTCACCGCCGAGGAGCGCCGTGCGCTGTTCAAGCGCCTGGCGGCCAAGCGTGCCTCCGACGCCAACAAGGGCACCGACGGGCCGAAGGACCCCGGCGTCGACATCGAGAAGAAGCTCGAGGGGATGACGCCCGGGGCCCGCGAGGCTTACCTCGTGGCGCACTATCCGTACGATAAGGGCTGGAACCACGAGCGATATCGGGAGCTCACCCGCAAGCGCATCCTGGAAGACCAGCAGCTTTCGACCGAGGAGGACATCTTCCTGAAGTTCTTCATGTCGGTCCTGGGGCCCGCGCGCTTCGAGGAGCTCAGCACGCAGAAGAAGATCGAGCTTGAGCCCGGCAGCGAACCCTCCGGCGAGTCCCCCGCAAAGACCCCCTCCGGCCGACGGCCGGGCGGGAGCGGCTAGCTCGTTTCGTCTGCTGCTCGCGCCGGCTGCGCTGCTCTACGGCGCCGGTGCCTCCCTGCGGGCTCGTTCCTGGCGCGGACGGCGCTACAGCTTGCCGCACCCCGTGCTTAGCGTGGGCAACCTGACGTTCGGCGGTACGGGGAAGACGCCCTTCGTGCTGCACGCCTGCCACGCGTTGCGGGAGCGGGGCTGCAAGCCGGGCATCCTGAGCCGCGGCTATCGAGCACGGGGGCCCTACGGTAACGATGAGGCCATCCTGCTGGCGGAGCACCTGCCCGACGTGCCGCATGTGCAGAACCCGAACCGCCACGATGGGGGATTGGGCATCGCCGACCGGGTCGATTGCTATGTGCTCGACGACGGCTTCCAGCACCATCCTCTGCACCGGGACGTCGACGTCGTGCTGGTGGATGCGATCGATCCCTTCGGCGGCGCGTGGTGCCCGCCTGTCGGCCGCCTGCGCGAGCCGCTGGGTGCGCTGAGCCGGGCGGGCCTCGTGGTCATCACGCGCGCGGACCTCGTACCGGCGGAGTGCCTGGGTGGCGTCATGCGCCGCGTGCGTGCCCGCACGACTGCTCCCGTGGCTACCGCGGTCTTCGCGCCGGAGTGCGACACGGACCTGCGGGGGCGGGATGTGCTCCTGGCCTGCGCCATCGGCAATCCCGAGGGGTTCCGGCGCACCGTCGCTGCGCTGGGCATGAACGCAGTGCGCGAGCGCATCTATCGCGACCATCACCCCTACTCGCGCGAAGACGTCGCCGACCTGAGCGGCGCGGGCCTGCCCGTGGTCGTGACCGAGAAGGACGCTGTCAAGCTGCGCCCGCTGTGGCCCGACTCGCCCGCGCTGCACGTCGTAAAGGTGCGCTTCGAGCCACGCGACGCGGGGCAGGAGATCGAGGCGGTCTTCGACCGGATCGCTGCACTGGTGGCGGCGCGGTGAGGGTCCCGCCCACAAAACACCGGACGGCGGACGGACGCCCCTTCACGATCCGCTGCGCAGCCCGCGCAGATGCGGGCAAGCTGCTCGACCACAGCCGGACGTTGATCTCGGCCGAGCCGGAGCGCCACGTGACGGAGCGTGAGGAGTTCGATTGGACCGTGGAAGCCGTGACGCGCTTCTACGAGGCTGCCGCGGCGCACGAGGGCTCGCTCGGGCTCGTGGCGCTCGAGGGCGACGAGATCATCGGCGAGGCCAGCCTGCGCGGCTCGCGGCGCGCGAAGCTGCGCCACGTCTCGGAGCTGGGGGTCGGCGTGCGTGCGGACCGGCGCCGCTGCGGGGTCGCGCGCGCCCTGCTCGGCGTGCTGCTCGATGCCGCGCGCGCCGCGCACGGGCTGCGCAAGGTCACGCTGCGCGTCTTCGCCGACAATGCGCCCGCGATCGCGCTCTACGAGAGTTTCGGCTTCGTCATCGAGGGGTGCCGCAAGGGGCAGGTGCGCATCGGCGACGAGTACGTGGACGACCTCTTGATGGCGCTGGACGTGAGCCACCCTTCTCAGCCTTAGACAATTCAACGCAAAGCCGCAAAGGAGCAAAGCGGGACGTAGGGGACGCGTCGGTCGTCCAACCCTGGCCGACAGGCTGCAGCCGCGGACTGGCCCGTTTGAGCCAGTACAACAGCTGGTCGCGCCCCCTTGAATTCCCTGGCGCCTTTGCACCTTGGCGTCCTTGCGTTCAAATCCTCCGCGCAAGCGCCGAGGCGCAAAGAGTTCAACGCAAAGCGCGTACACTCTCTCCCGCATGCTCCGAATCCTCAACCACACCAGCGAGGTCCTGAAGGGCAATCCCGCGGCGGATCCGCACGAGCGCGAAGTGTGGGTCTACCTCCCGCGGCGGTACGAGGACTCCGGCGCGCGCTACCCGGTCCTGTGGTGCATCGCCGGCTTCACCGGCACCGGCTCCATGACCGCGGTCGGGAACCGTTGGGCGCCCGGCCTGCCCGAGCGCATGGACCGGCTGATCGAAGAGGGTTGTCCGCCCGCCATCGTGGCCTTTCCCGATTGCTTTACTCGCTGGGGTGGGAGCCAATACGTCAACTCAGCGGCGATCGGCCGCTACGAGGACTACCTGTGCGACGAGCTGGTGCCGCTGATCGACGCCGAGTTTCGCACGCTGGCCGCTCGCGACAGCCGCGCCATCTTCGGCAAGTCCTCGGGCGGCTACGGTGCCGTGCGCCTCGCCATGCTGCGCCCCGACGTCTTCGGAGCGTTCGCCTGCCACAGCGGGGACATGGCTTTTGGGCACTGCTACGCGCCAGGCTTCGGGGCGACGGCGGCGCGTATCGCCAAGGCCGGTTCGCTGGAGCAGTGGGTGGCCGCCTTCGAGAGCAAGGAGAAGAAGAGCTCGAAGGACTTCGACGCGATCAACACGATCGGCATGGCGGCGGCCTACTCGCCGGACCCGGACGCGCTCTTCGGGTTCGCGCTGCCGTTCGATCTCGAGACGGGTGCCTACGACGCCTCGGTGTGGCGGCACTGGCTGGACAACGATCCCGTGGAGATGATCGAGCGCGCCGACTGCCAGGCGGCGCTGCGCTCGATGCGGCTTTGCTACTTCGATTGCGGCTCGAAGGACGAGTACAACCTGCAGCTCGGCCAGCGGCTGATGGTCAACAAGCTCGAGCGGCTGGGGATCTCCCACGAGGCGCAGGAGTTCCCGGACGACCACCGCTCCATCTCGTACCGCTACGACGTTTCGGTCCCGAAGCTCGTAGCTGCCCTGCTCGGTGAGTAGGACTACGCCAGCCCGTACCGAGCCTGGCTCGGTGTCTCCTAAACGCAGCAAACGTGACCAGGCTGGCCAGCGGGGGCGTCAGGCGTCGAGGTCTCCCGTACGGTCGACTTTGCACTCGCAAGGTTGAGGCTAAGGAGGTGGCCTGGCGGTCCTAGCTCGTGCGCTCGGCCCGTCGGCGCATCTTCTGCGGCTGCCCGCCGTTCAGGGGCCTTGCCGCCGGCGGGAGGGCCTCCGACACGACGGGCAGCCGGCTCGGGCTGAGGTACGTGTAGGAGTCCAGCCCTTCGACGTAGCGGCGCAACAGCATCGCCGAGTCCTCCGGGGTGAGGCGCCCCTCCTGGAGCGCCTGCTCGCAGGCGCCGCGCACGCGCCGCAAGAGCTCCTGCCGGTCGAACTCGACGTAGCTCAACACTTCGGCCACGGTGTCGCCCTGCACGACGTGCTCGACGCGGTAGCGGTCCCCGTCCTGCGAGATGTGGATCGCGTTGGTGTCGCCGAACAGGTTGTGCAGGTCGCCGAGGATCTCCTGGTAGGCGCCCACCAGGAAGGCGCCGATGTAGTAGGGCTCGCCGTTCGGCGAGTGGATCTCCAGGGCGTGCTTCACGTCGTGCGGATCGATGAAGGCGTCGAGCTTGCCGTCGCTGTCGCAGGTCAGGTCCACGAGCACCGCCTGCCGTTCCGGCTTCTCGTCGAGCCTCTGGATCGGCATCACCGGGAACAGCTGGCTCACGGCCCACGAGTCCGGCAGGGACTGGAAGACCGAGAAGTTGCAGTAGTAGGTGTCGCTCAACCCGCGCTTCAGCGGCTCGAGATCCTCGGGCACGCGCGACAGGTCCTTCACGAACCCGCGCATCCGCTCGTAGCACGCGTAGAACAGGCGCTCCGTCTGCGCGCGGCCGGTCAGGTCCAGGAAACCGAGGTCGAACAGCTGGATGGCCTCGTCCCTGAGCTCCAGAACGTCGTGGTACGACTCGAGCAGGTTCTTGCGGGTGATGCGCTTGAGCGTCGTGTGGAAGTCCCGTACTACCTCGGGATCTTCGGGCGACGGCTCCTCCGGCTCGCCCTGCAGCGGCCGCGCCGCGTCGAGCACGTCCACGACGAGCACCGAGTGGTGCGCCACGAGTGCGCGCCCGCATTCCGTCAGGATCGTCGGGTGCGGGACCTCCGCATCGCGGCAGGCGCCCAGGATCTCCTCGACGACGTTGTTGGCGTACTCCCGCACGGTGTAGTTCATCGAGGAGTGGAAGTTGGTGCGGCTGCCGTCATAATCCACTCCGAGGCCGCCGCCGACGTCGCAGTACTTCATCCCCGCCCCGAGCTGCTTCAGCTCGACGAAAACGCGGGCGCCCTCGCGCAGCGCCTCCTTGATGCGGCGAATGTCGGTGATCTGGCTGCCGAGATGGAAGTGCAGCAGCTGCAGGCAGTCGAGCATCTCCGCCTCGCGCAGCCGCTTGATGACGTCGACGATCTCGACCGCGCTCAGCCCGAACTTGCTGCGCTCGCCGCTCGAATCGACCCACTTCCCCGCCCCGCGCCGCTGCAAGCGTGCGCGCAGCCCGAGGTTCGGGCGCACGCCGAGCTGGCGACTGAGCTTCAGCACGAGCTCCAGCTCGCGGAAGCGGTCGATCACCAGGATCGGGATGCGGCCGAGCTTCTGGGCCAGCAGCACGGTTTCGATGTACGTCTCGTCCTTGTAGCCGTTGCAGATGATGAGCGCCTCGGGGTCCTCGAGCAGCGCCAGCGCCACGAGCACCTCCGGCTTGCTGCCGACCTCGACACCCAGGTGCACGTCGCGCCCCGAGTGCAGCAGCTCCTCGACCACGTGCCGCTGCTGGTTCACCTTGATCGGGTAGATCGTGCGGTAGGCGCCCTCGTAGCCGGACTCGGCGATGGCCTCGCCGAAGCGGTCATGGAGCTCGTGCAGGCGCGCATCCAGGATGTCGCGGAAGCGCAGCAGCAGCGGGAGCTCGTAGCCGCGCCGGCGCAGGTCGTCCACCAGCTCGCGCAGGTCGATGCCGGTCCCGTCGCGCTTCGGGCGCACGACCACGTTGCCCGCATCGTTGACGTCGAAAAAGCCCGAGCCCCAGGCGTTGACCTGGTAGAGCTCGACACTATCCTTGGTGGTCCAGCTGTCCATGCGGCCCTCGGCGGCGTAGTAGAGCCGAGAATCGCCAAGAAGCCAAGAAGGCCAGTAGCCAAGGAAGCCGAGGGAGCCGAGGAAGCATGATCCAGGCCCGTCGGACCTCCCTCGGCCCCTCTTGGCTTCCTTGGATCTCTTGGCTTCCTTGGCGACTTAGAATCCTCCCCCGTGACGGCGGAATCGACCTTCGAGACCGAGGTCCGCTCCTACGAGCTCGACCCCTACGGCCACGTCAACAACGCGGTCTACGTGAACTGGCTGGAGCACGGCCGGCTGGTCTGGCTGCGGGAACGCGGTCTCACGTACACCTCCATCCCGGAGCAGTACGGCGTCAACGTGGTGGTCGTACACCAGGACCTGAGCTACCACAGGCCGCTGCGGCTCGGGGACCGTGTCGTGATTCACTCGCGCGTGGCGGCGTTCGGCAACACGTCCTTCACATACGAGCAACGCATCGTCGCGGCCACACGAGCTGCGGAGTCCGTGCTGACGGGGCGGATCGTCATGGTCTGCACGGGACCCGACGGCGGATCCGTTCCGATTCCCGAGGGGCTCGAGGAGAGTCTCGGCCGGTGAGCGCCTCCCGCATGCGTTCCCTGGGCGCCTACCGGGCCGCGTTGCGCGCCGCGCGGGGCGCGGCCGGCGCGGCCTTGCGCCTGATGCCGGGAACGGCCGCCACCGTGCGCGAGAACCTGCGGCTCGCTTTCGGCCACAGCGACGAGGCGCTGGTGCGGCGCATCTACCGGCATTTCGGCGAGGCCGCCGTCGACCTGATGTTCTTCAGTCGCCTGTTTGATCCGCTGCGCCTGCCCGAGCACTTCAGCTTCGAGGGGGACGGCTGGAGCCACTACCGCAAGACGAATCCGTCCGCCGCGGTTTTCGTGACCGGCCACCTCGGCAACTGGGAGTTGTACGGCGCCGCCTTCGGGCACGTCGGGATTCCGCTCGATGTCGTAGCGCGCCCACTCGACCAGAACTTCGCCGCACGCTGGCTCACGCGCTCGCGCCGGCGCCGCGGCATGCACGTGCTGGACAAGGACGCGGCCCTGCCGCTGGCGCTGAAGTCGCTGCGCCGCGGTCGCTGCGTCGCCTTCCTGATCGACCAGGCCGCCGGGCGGCACGGCGTCGACGTGCCGTTCTTCGGGCGGCCGGCGCGCACGTTCACAGGGCCCGCCGCTCTTGCGCACAAGCTCGGGTTGCCGTTGTACGCGGGCTACTCCACGCGCTTGGGGGACGGGATCCGCTACCGTTGCTTCGCCGAGCCGGTCGCGGTGACCGGCGACGCGGAAGGGGACACGGCCGTCCTGAACCGCATCCTGGAGGGCTACGTGCGCAGCCGGCCCGAGCAGTGGTGGTGGTTCCACCGGCGCTTCAAGCCGCCGAAGAAACAGCGGCGCGGCCGCGCGCTCACCCCGGCGGGGATTCCGGTGCAGTCATGAACCTGTTGCGCAGGTTGAACAGACGCTACCTGCTGCGCTATCGCGCCGAGTACATGCTCGTGCTCTTCGTCGCCTACGGCATCAAGGCGCTCAGCCCGGCCTTCGCGTGGAAGCTGGCGCGCGGCGCCGCGTTCGTGCTGTATCACGCGGGGGTGCGGCGCCACGCCATGCTCCACAACCTCGGGATCGCCTTCCCGGAGTGGTCCGATCAGCAGCGCCGCCGGGTGGCGATGCTCAGCCTGCAACACTTCGCCTCGATGGCCGTCGACGTGATGTTCCAGCGCCGCATGGTCTCGCCGCGCAGCGTGGAGCGCCATTTCGTGACCACGGGCTGGGCCCGGGACTACATGGCGAAGCACGGGCCCGAGGGGTTCCGCCGGCGCGCCACGCGCATCCTGTTCAGCACGGCCCACCTGGGTAACTGGGAGCTGGCGTCCGGCTACTTCTCCCTGCTGGGAGTGCGCATCAGCCCCGTCTACCGCGCCACCAACAACCCTTGGCTCAACCGCCTGATTCGCAAGCTGCGCCTCGATCAGCAGACCGCGGTGATCGAGCGCCGCGGCGCCGTACAGCAGATGCTGGACACCTTCGAGCGCAACGAAAACGTCGGCATCCTGTGCGACCAGTCGGCCGTGCACGGCATCTACGTCCCGTTCTTCGGTGTCGAAGCCTGCACGCACAAGACGCCCGCCGTCCTGATTCGTGACTACGGCGTGGGCGTCGTGCAGGGCGTCGTCATCCGCAAAGGCGACTTCCTGCGCTACGAGGTGCGCGGCCGCCTGCTCGAGTTCGATCCGCCCACGGACGACCGGGATGCCGACCTGCACCGCATCACGCGCCAGCTGCTGCAGAACGTGGAAGAGGAAGTGCGCCGCTTCCCCGAGCAGTATTTCTGGCTGCATCGCCGTTTCAAGCGTTCCCCGCAGGCTGCGGCCGCAGGCCGCCGATCTCAAGAGGTAGAAACCCAGTGAAGCCCCTCGACCCCCGCCGCCTCCGGACGGTCTCCGCCAAGCGCCGCGCCAGCCGCGTGGAGACCTCCGCCTTCGCCAAGCCCGTCGAGCGCACGGCCTCCTTGCGCAGCTTCTACCGCTCGTTGCCCGGCATTCTCAAGGGCGACGAGCTCGGCGCCCTGGCCCGGGCCGTAGCCCGGGCGCGCGCACAGGGCCGCGGCGTGATCTGGGCCTGTGGCGGGCACGTGATCAAGGTGGGATGCGCGCCGTTGATCGTGGACCTGATGAAGCGCGGCATCGTCACAGGCCTCGTGCTCAACGGTGCGGCCGCGATCCACGACTTCGAGATCGCCTTCATGGGACGCACGTCGGAGGACGTGGCCGCGGGCGTCCGCACGGGTACCTTCGGCATGGCGCACGAGACCGGCGCGTTCTTCGCGGCCGCCGCCGCGCACGGCCGCGCGATCGGGCTCGGGGAGGCGCTGAAAGAGGCCTTCGCCAAGGGCAAGCTGCCCCACAAGCGCCACTCGCTGATCGCCGGCGCAGCCCGCTACGACGTTCCGCTGACGGTGCACGTGGCGCTCGGCACCGACATCGTGCATATGCACCCCGATTGCGACGGGGCCGCTCTCGGAGCGGCTACGCACTACGATTTCCGCCTGCTGGCGGCCCTGTGCGCCACTCTGGACCGGGGGGTCTTCCTGAACTGGGGCTCCGCCGTGATAGTGCCCGAGGTCTTCGTCAAGGCGGTTACCCTGCAGAACAACGTGCGCAAACGGCCGCTGCGCATCACCACGGCCAACTTCGACCAGTTGCGCCACTACCGGCCGCGTGTCAACGTGGTGGAGCGTCCGTCCGTGCGCGGCTACGACTTCGCCGGGCACCACGAGCTGATGATGCCGCTCTTCCGCCTGGCCGTGCTCGAGGAGATGAAGGCTTGAATACCGACCTTCTGCGTGTGATCGAGGAGCTGCCGACTCCCGACGTCCTGGTGGTGGGGGACCTGATCCTGGACCGCTACGTGTGGGGCGCCGTCGAGCGCCTCAGCGCGGAAGCGCCGATCCAGGTGCTCTTGCAGAACAGGTGCACGCAGAACCCGGGAGGCATGGGGGCGGTGGCCTGCAATCTGGTGCGCCTGGGCGCGCGCGTGCGTTGCGCGGGGGTCGTCGGCGCGGACGCGGAAGGCGAACAGCTGCTCGGAGGCCTCGAAGAGGCCGGCGTCGATGTCTCCGGCATCGTCACGGCCGAGCGCCGGCCCACGTCGCTGAAGACGCGCTTCGTCGCCAGCAGCCAGCACTCGCGCCAGCAGATCCTGCGGGTCGACCGCGAAACCGACGAAGCGCTCGACAAGGGCCTGAGCGCGGCCGTGGTGGAGGCCGTGCGTACCCGCCTGCCGGAGGCGGACATCCTGGTGCTCAGCGACTACGGCAAGGGCGTCGTGCACGCCGGCGTGTGCGAGGAGATCATCGCGCGCGCGCGCTCCGCAGGGGTCCCGGTGCTCGTCGATCCCAAGGGGCTGGACTTCATGAAGTACCGCGGGGCCACGGCGGTCACGCCGAACCGCTCCGAGGCGGCGGCGGCCACCGGGCGCGCGATCCGCGACTACGAGGACGCGGAGTCCGCCGCGCGCGAGCTGATCGAGAGCCTCGACCTCGAATCGATCTACATCACGCTCGACCGTGAGGGGATCTACGTCCTGGAGCGGCAGGGAGAGGGAGCGGCGGTCGAGACGGAGCCGCGCGAGGTCTACGACGTGACCGGCGCGGGCGACAACGTGATCGCTGTTCTGGCCTACGCGCTGGCCGGCGGGCGCACCCCGCGTACGGCCGCCACGCTGGCCAACCTGGCCGGCGGCATCGCCGTCGAGCGCGTGGGCGTGGTGACCATCGGCTGGGACCAGATCGCAGGCCGCATCGCAGCCCGTGCGGGCGGCACGGCCAAGCTGTTGCCCGCCGAGGCGCTGGTCAGGTTGCTCGAGAGCGCGCGGCTCGCGGACCGCCGCGTCGTGTTCACGAACGGGTGTTTCGACGTGCTGCACGCGGGGCACGTGGATTTCCTCGCGCGCGCCCGCGCGCTCGGCGACCTGCTCGTGGTCGGCATCAACGACGACGCTTCGATCACGCGCCTCAAGGGGGAAGGGCGCCCTGTGAATCCGATCGGAGCGCGCGCCGCCGTGCTGGGCGGGCTTCTGACCGTGGACTACCTGGTGGGCTTTGCCGAGGACACCCCCGGTCCGCTGATCGAGCTGCTGCGTCCGGACGTACTGGTCAAGGGGGAAGACTGGAAGGACAAGGGCGTGGTGGGGCGCGAGTTCGTGGAGTCGTACGGCGGAGAAGTGGTCCTGTTGCCGCTCATTCCGGGACTGAGCACGACATCGATCCTGCGCCGTCTCGAAGAGGAGTAGAATTCCCGCCCCGAGAGGTCGCTATGGAGTGGACCGCCCTGCTGGAGCGTTTTACGGGCCGCAAGATCGTCGTTGTCGGCGACCTGGTGGTCGACTGCGTTGTAGAGACGCGCCCGGCCCGCCTGAGCCGTGAAGCCCCGGTGCCCGTGCTGCACTACGAGCGGCGGCGCTTCCTGCCCGGCTGCGCGGCCAACACCGCCATGAACCTGAGCGCGCTCGGCGCGGACGTGCTGGTCGCGGGCGTGCTCGGTGAGGACGAGGCGGGCGCGGCCGCGCTCGACGCTTTTCGCGACGCGCGTATCGACACTTCCGGCGTCGTGCGCGCGGGCCGCAGCATCGTGAAGGTGCGCATCGTGTGCGGCGAGGCCTCGCGCACGTTTCAACAGGTCCTGCGCATCGATTTCGAGCCCATGGAGCCGCCGTCGGCTGACGTGCGGAAGGCCGTGCAGGCGGCCGCCTCCAAGGCCGAAGGGGCCGACGGCCTGATCGTCTCGGACTACGGCTACGGCGGCGCCTCGGCCGAGGTCGTGCAGGCCTTCCGGGCCGCCTCCCCCGCGGCGCTCGTGAGCGTCGACGCGCGCAACGGAGTCTGCGCGCTGGAGGGGGTGGACCTGTTCACGCCCAACGAGGAGGAGGCCGCCCGTGCGCTGGGGCGGCCCATCCGCAACGACGAAGACGCGCGCACCGCGGCGCGCGAGCTGCGCGCGCTCACGGGGGCGGCGGCGGTCCTGCTGACGCGCGGCAACCGGGGCATGGCCGTGTGCGACGGCGACGTGACGCTGCTGCCCATCTCCGGGTCGCGTGAGATCGTCGACCCGACGGGAGCGGGCGACACCGTGGTGGCCTCGGCCGCTCTGGCCCGCGCGGCCGGCGCCGGCCCCGTCGACGCCGCGCGCCTCGCAGGCTTCGCCGCGGGCGTCGTGGTCATGAAAGCCGGTGTCGCTAGCGTAAGCCGCGCCGAGCTGCTGGAGGCCATCCGCCGTGGGTGAGCTGATCCGGGACCGCGACGCGCTGCGCGCGCGCGCGGTCGCCCTGCGCGCCGATGGGCGCCGTCTCGTGCTGACCAACGGCGCCTTCGAGCTGCTGCACGTCGGGCACGTGCGCTCGCTCAAAGAGGCACGCGCCCAGGGTGACGTGTTGCTCGTCGCCATCAACGACGACGCCTCGGTGCGCCGCCTCAAGGGGGAGGGGCGTCCCATCGTCCCGGCACTAGAGCGCGCGGAAGTGTTGTGCGCGCTGGGCTGCGTCGATTGGGTGCACATCTTCCCCGAGGACGACGTCGCAGCGCTGCTGCGGCTGCTCGAGCCGGACGTGCATGCCAAGGGTCGCGACTACAGCGAGGAAACCGTGCCGGAACGCGAGGTGGCGCGGGAGGTGGGGACGCGCGTCGCCATCGTGGGCGACTCCAAGGACCACTCCACGAGCGAGCTGTTGCGGCGTCTGGGCGGGGCGGGCGGTCCGTGAAGCTCAGGGTCAATGGACAGGTCCTGACCTCGATCCACTCCGACCGTTTCGTGCGCGAGGAGGGCGATCGTTTCGTCAAGGTGTTCACCCGCCGGCGCGACCGCGACGCGGAGGTGGAACGGCTGCGCTGGTTGCGGGAAGCCGGCATCGGTGTCCCCGACGAGCTTCCGGGCGGCCCGCGCGAGATCGTGACCGCGCGCCTCCCGGGGACGCCGCTGGACACGGTGATCCGCGAGCGCTGGCGCGACATGAGCCACGGGGATCGCAACGCGCTGATGCGGCGCGTGGCGGACCTGTGCCGCATGTTCGCGGCGGCCGGCCTGGATTGGCCCGACCTCGTCACCTACCACATCTTCGTCGCCCGGGAGCAGCTGTACGTGCTCGACCCGGCGCGCCTGCGGCGCGGCAAGCTCGAGCTGTCCGCGCTCTTCTGGTCGGCGGAGGAGCCTACGGTCAGCCGCACGGAGCGGTTGCGCTTCTGGCGTTACTACACCGGCGACCCGTCGGTCCGTCCCCCGTCCCCGCGCGCCATCGGCAGCCGCGGCCGCTTCCGGCCCTACCGCTGGGTCCTGCAGCGCGGGCAGCGCATCATGATCCCCGCCTGGTCCTCCGAGTTCGTGACCGCGATCGACCTGCCCTTCGGCTCGCCGGAGGAGATGCTGCAAAGCCCCGATCTGTTCGAGTTGCGGCGCATCCACGGCCGCATCAACGCGTACCTGCCGGGCTTCAAGGTCTACATCAAGGTCACGCCGGACGAGGCGGAAGCGAAGGCGGAGTGGAGCAACCACCGCAAGCTGCTCGCTTCCGGGTTCCGGGTGCCGCACCCGGCGGCAGGGGGCGTGCTGCAGGACGGCCGGGGCCTGTTCGCTTCGGTGGCGCTGCCCGAACAAGCGGACGCGTTGTCGGAGTGTCTGCACGATCTGGATATGCGCCGCGCGATGCTGGCGGTGGCCGACTACGCGCGCCGGCTGCACGCCGGCGGCCTGGTGCACAAAGACCTCTACCTGTGCCACTTCTTCGGGGCGCCGGACACGGACCAGCTCGCGCTGATCGATCTGGCCCGGGTCCACGCCACGCGCTCGTGGCGCCTGCGCGTGAAGGACCTGGCCGCCATCGTCATGAGCGCGCGCGAGATGGGCGTTTCGTGGACCCTGCTCTACCGCTGCCTGCGGCGCTACGGGGGGGGCCGCGCGCTGGCGCGCATCGTCGTGCCGAAGGCCCGCCGCATGGCGCGCCACGTTCCCCTCAACATCCGTCAGGGCGTGGAAACGCTGAAGCCCCCGTGCACGTAGGGTTGATCCTGGAACATTCGAGCCCGCGCCGCGGGGGGGCGGAGCGCTACGCGGTGGCGCTGGCACAACGCCTGCGTGTGCACGGACACAAGCTGAGCGCCATGAGCCGCACGGGTCCGGCCCAGCAACCGGTGCCGCGCAGTATCTCCCGCTCCGCGCGCCCGGGGTACTACCAACGCACGTTCCTTCCCAAGCTGCGCGACGCGGGCGCTGAGGTCGTGCTCACGTTTCAGCCGGTGCCCGAGTGCGATTTCTACCAGCCGCATGCGGGCATCCGGGCCGACGCCGTTCCGCCGCGCCTGGAGACGGTCTCATGGCGCCGCCGGTTCGTGCACCGCTGGGAACCGGTGCGCCGCTGGCGTTACGCCCGGCTGCGCCGTTGGGAGGCGCGCGCGGTGCGTCCTCCTACGCGCGTGCTGGCGCTATCCCCGCGGGTCGTCGAGGGACTCCGCCGGCACCATCCCCAGGCCGCCCCGGCCGTGCTGCTGCGCTCCGGCGTGGACCTGGAGCGGTTTGCTCCCGCGCGGACCGGGGAGCGCGAAGAGGTGCGCGAGGCCTTGGGCATCGCGTCGGGGCCGCTGCTGCTGTTCGTCGCGCACGATTTCGCGCTGAAGGGACTGCGCACGGCGATCGGCGCTCTGCCGCACCTGCCGGGCATGCGGCTGGTCGTGGTGGGCGACGGCCGGGGCCGGCGCTACCGCCGCCTGGCGAAGGAGCTGCGCGTCGACGACCGCGTGCGCTGGCTCGGCTATGTGGAGGACCTCGCCCGCTTGTATCGCAGCGCGGACTTGCTCGTTCATCCGACGCACTACGACACCGCCTCGCTGGTGGTGCTCGAGGCGCTGGCTTCCGGCACCCCGCCCATCACGACGGTGCGCGATGGCAATGCGGACCTCGCGCAGGCGGGAGGCGGCGCGGCCCTGTCGCGGCCCGGAGACCCCGCGCTGCTGTGCGAAGCCGTCCTGACGCTCTTGGCGACGTCACGCTCGGAGGCGGCCGACCGTGCGCGCGCCGGGGCGGAGGAGTATCCCCTGGCAAAGATGCTCGACCGTGTCGTGGAGACCTTGACGGGCTCGGGAGGCTGACGGCCCGGCGGCTGGCGAAACTGGCACACGCGGTATGCTTGCCGGACGACCCCCATGTGGCCCTTCGGCGATCCGCACGCTAGTGAACGTGAGTTCGAGCGCATCGCTGTGCGCGTACCGAACCCGCTCGGCGATCAGATCCTCGCCACGACGGCGTTGCAAGCCATCCGCGAGCGGTACGCGGTCGCGCACATCACCGGCTACGGACCCCAGTCGGCGGCTGACCTCTACGACGGGGGGGCGTGGTTCGACGAGTTCTTGACCGTCGACCGCAAGGGCGGTTCGTGGGCCGGCGCGAAGCAGTTGCGGCAGCGCAACTTCGACGCCTGCATCCTCCTGACCGGATCGTTTCGTACCGCCGTCGTTCCCTGGCTCGCGCGCATCCCGCATCGCTACGGGTACCGTTGGAGCGGCCGCACCCCGTTGCTCACGGGGCACTGGCGCCGCCCACGCCCCGGCGGGAAGAAGGCGCCGTATCCGACCAAGACTTACTTCCTCGATCTCGTGGCGAAGCTGGGCGCCAAGGGAGGCGGCCGCGTGGACCTGCCGCTGAGCGCCGTAGCCGAGCGGCTTTCGGAAGAGTGGCTGGCCCGGCAGGGGATCGCGCCGGACGAGACTGTGGTCGGCCTGTGCGTGGGTGCCAGTTTCGGCCCGAGCAAGCTGTGGCCGGCGGAGTCCTTCGCGCGCGTGGCCGAACACCTCGTGCACAAGCGCGGCGCGCGCGTGATCGTCTTTTGCGCGCCGGGAGAGGAGGCCATCGGTGCGGCGGTGCGCACACACGCCGACTGCGAGCTGATCGACACCGGTCTCGACCCGTTGCGCGTCCGCGTGCTGAAGGGCGTCATCCGGCGCTGCAAGCTGTTGCTCACGAACGATACGGGGCCGCGCCACATCGCCGCGGCTTACGGCATCCCCATCGTCTGCCTGATGGGCTCCACCGACCCCACGTACACGGACACCGACGTCGACAACACCATCGTGCTCAGGCGCGAGGACGTGGAGTGCTCACCCTGCCACAAGAAGGTCTGTCCCATCGACCACCGCTGTATGACCTGGATCAAGCCGCCCACGGCGATCGAAGCGGTGGATACCCTGCTCGACCGTCCCTCGGATTCGTAGGCGCGCGGCTGCCGGAAGTGCGCGGGGGAAGGGGATAGAGGTAGGGGTAGAGGTAAGGGTAGGGGTAGAGGAACCCCGGCGCCGGGCGTGGCGGACGCCGAGGCGCGTATACCCTTTCCGGTACGGTTACAATCCCGCGGTTCGGCCGCAACAGGTCTGACGACCTGCCGGTCCCAAGCCCGAGGAGTCTTTCATGCTCAAGAAAACGGTCGCCGTTCTTGTCCTGCTGAGCCTTGTCGCGTGGGCGCAGGGCAACAACGCCGCCGCGCCGCGCATCCTGATCGTCCACATGCAGCACGTGGTCGAGAACTGCGAGGAGGCGAAGGACGCGATTGCGGAGATACGGACGGAGAGGAACGCGAGGCAGAAGGACTTCGACGGCCGCATCCATGTGCTGCGCAAGAAGATGGAAGGGCTCAAGAAGAAGAAGCTGAGCGAGCGCGACCCCGACTTCCTGAAGCAGGTGTACGAGGTCGAGTTCCAGCTCGCCAAGCTGCAGGCCGAGGCCAGCCAGGAGGCCATCAGGCTCAGCGACCAGATGGCGCGCAAGCTGGCCGGCATCCTGAAGGACGCCAAGTCGGCAGCCGAGCAGGTCATGACGCAGAAGGACGCCGACTACGTGCTCGTCTCGCGCGTCGGGCCGATCACGCTCGAGAGCGAGAAGGACCTCACGGCCGAGTACGTCGGCCGCCGCGTGCTGGCCTGGAAGGACCCGGCCGCCAACATCACGAAGGACGTCGTCGACCTCATGAACGACTGGTACAAGAAACGCCGGCCGCCGGACACGCAGCCCGAGAAGGACGCCGACGGGGGCTAGGCGCGCCTTGAGTCGCTGGGAGGAGGCCGCAACGCGCGTCCGGCAGGCGCTCGGCGAGCGCGTGATCGGGATGGAGGAGGTGATCGAGAAGGTCCTGCTCTGCATCCTGACCGGCAACCACGCGCTGCTCGTAGGCGTCCCGGGGGTGGCCAAGACTCTGCTCGTCTCCTCCCTCGCGGAGCTGTTGGACCTCAGCTTCGCGCGCATCCAGTTCACGCCGGACCTGATGCCCTCCGACATCACCGGCGCCGAGGTGCTCGTTGCGGACGCCGGGGGCGGCGGCCGCCACTTCCGTTTCCTCCCCGGGCCGGTCTTCGCCAACCTGATCCTCGCCGACGAGATCAACCGCACGCCGCCGAAGACGCAGTCCGCGCTGATGGAGGCCATGGAGGAGCGGCAGGTCACGTCGGTGGGGCACCGCCACGCGTTGCCGGAGCCGTTCTTCGTGCTGGCGACGCAGAATCCGATCGACATGGAGGGCACGTATCCGCTGCCCGCCGCGCAGCTGGACCGCTTCATGTTCCGCATCCGCGTGGAGTATCCCGATGCCGAGACGGAGCGGCTGCTGGCGCGCCGCGTGTCACGCCCCGACGCTCAACCTCTGACCCCCGTGCTCGGCAAGGACGAGCTGGCGGCCTTCCGTGCTGAGGCCGCCGCCGTCGAGGCGACGCCGGCCCTGCAGCGGAAGATCGTCTCCTTCGTGCGCCGCACGCGGCCGGAGGAGGAGGGCGCGCCCGAGTTCATTCGCGAGTGGATCGCCTTCGGGGCCAGCCCGCGTGCCGCGCGCGCCCTGATCGAAGGCGCACGCGCACGGGCGCTCCTGCACGGCCGCCGGCACGTGCAGGAGGAGGACGTAGTGGAGCTCATCCCGGACGTCGTGCGCCACCGGCTGGTGCTCAACTATCACGCAACGGCCGAGGGCATCCGCGCGGTGGACGTCGTGCGGCGTCTGATCGCCCACGAGTTCCACACCTCTCCCGCCCAGCGCGCGTAGAAACCGCCAGGACGCCGAGAGGGTCTCAGGAGCTTTCGACCGCGGCGAGGGTCTCTTCGAAGACCCGGGCGAAGTCGTCGATCTCACGCGCCAGCGTGTCCGCCAGGAACAGCAGGCGCACGCGCGCCTGCTCGCCGGCGGGGCCGCAGCCGATCAGCTTGAGCCCGCGCCGCCAGCCTTCCTGCAGCACGGCCTCACGCCGGCGCACGGTGACGCCGTGCATCAGGCCGCGTCCCTCATGGCCGGTGAGCATGCCCGGCAGGCGCTCCGCGATGCGGTCCAGCGCGGCCTGGAGGTAGTCACCCTTCACCGCGCAGTTCTCGGGGTAGCTCAAGCCGTCGAAGACGGGGTTGCGCTCGTTGGCGACCACGTCGACCACGGCGTGCGCGAAGTTGACGTCGAAGATCTAGCCGCCGCCGAAGGTGTTGGAGTGCCACCCGGTGTGCAGATAGCGCGTGAGGTCGGCGCGTCCCAGCGTCGCACCCACCACGGCGCCCTTCGCCAGGACCACTGCGTCCGGGGTCACGCCCAGCTGCTCGGTCATGAACAGCGTGCCCGTGCGTCCGAACGTCTGCACCTCGTCGCTTACCAGGAGGGCGTCGTGCTTGCGGCAGACCTCCTCACAGGCAGCGAAAAAGGCGGGCGTCGCGGGAATGTAGCCGCCCTCGCCCTGGAACGGTTCCGACAGAATGCCGGCGAACAGGTCGGCCGGGATGCGTCCCTGTTGCAGCACGGCGCGCACGCCGCCCGGCGCGTCGAGGACCTCGGCGATGGGGCGGGGGTCGATCTTGGCCGCCACGTCCTCGGCCGCGGCGTTGAACGCGATGTGCTGCACGCCTCCCGACTTGGGATAGCCCAGGTGGTGGGCGGCTCTGGAGCGCGTCCCGTGCAGCGCGCCGAGCGTCCTGCCGTGGAACGAGCCTTCCATGGCCACGACCACGAAGGGATAGTCGCTGAAGACCGGAGCGTCGCCGTCGTTCGCGAAGTAACCCACTTCCGCGGCGCCCAGCTCCTTCTGCACGCGGCGCAGCACGTCCATGCCGTGCAGCTCGATGAACTTCTTGTACTTGACCACCCAGCAGAGCTTGAGCGCGGCCTCGACTGCCTCGGCGCCGGAGTTGCTGAAAAAGGTCTTGTAGCCCCCCGCGCTGGGCCAGCGCGAAGCGGCAAGGCCGTCCAGGAGCGCCGCCAGCTCCGCCGGACCGGTCACGCCCTCGATCCCGTCCGCGACGCGCAAGTAGTCGTCGGTGTTGATCTCGCGGCGGAAGAGCAGGCCGTGCCGCTCCAGCGCGCCTGCCACGCGGTGCAGCGCAGGGTGGTTCTCGTCGATCAGCTTCTGCGCCACGCCCAGATACAGGTCCATGTAGACGCCCGAAGGGCAACCCACGTACGGTCCGGCTACCGGCCATCCGAGCTCGAGCACGGGGCTGCGCGGGTCAAGCGTGTTCGGGAAGATGGCCGCAGCGTGCGACTTGCGGATCTCCTCCATCTCGGGGCGCTCCATCGGGCCCGTGAGCTCGACGCGCGCCGTGGCGCGGTTCAGCGTCATGCCGCGCAGCGTGATGTCCGGAAAGTGCAGGCGCTCTGTTTCCGCCTTGAAGTCGTAGCCGGTGGCTGTGCTCATACCCACATGATATCGGTGGGTCGGAGGGGCGCGGCGTAGGCGGAGGGGTGTCACCCCTACCCTTACCTCTACCACTACACTACCTCTGCTCCTTCTCCTCGTAAGGGTAGCGGTGGAGGGGGCGGGCTGCGCCCGCCCCTACAGGAATTCGAAGAACTCTTCCGCGAAAGAGGTCTCGCAGTACTCGCAACGGACGCTGACAGGGTCGTTGCCCTCGACCCGGAACAGGCCCGGGACGCGCTCCTCGTGCACGATGCACGAGGGGTTCACGCAACGGATCAGGCCGCGGAACGTGACCGGCAGGGTCAGCTCCGTCTTCTGCACGACGTCGTACTCGCGAATGATCGAGAGCGTGGCGTCCGGGCTGATCAGCGCGACCTTGGCGGCCTCCTCCTGCGTCAGCTCGTACCCCTCGATCTTGATCAGGTCTTTGCGCTCGTGGCGCTTGGACGGCAGGTTGACGCCGACCATGATCGTGGTGTCGGGCGGCAGGCGCAACACGCGCAACGCGCGCAACGCGCTGCGGGCGCGCAAATGGTCGAGCACGGTGCCCTGCGTCAGCGCGCTGACCTTGTAGGTGGGCTGGCGGCTCACGCCGTGTCCTCCCCGGCCTGCCCGAGCAGCAGCCCGAGAATCGCCTTGCGTACGGCCACGCCGTAGTGCGCCTGGCGGAAGTAGGCCGCGTGGGGATGCGAGTCCACCTCCGGGGGGATCTCGTTCACGCGGGGCAGGGGGTGCAGGATGGCCACGCCCGGCTGCGCCTTGTGCAGCATGGTGTTGTCGATGCGGAAGGCGTCCTTGGCCTTCTCGAACTCCAGGGGGTCGGTGAAGCGCTCGCGCTGGATGCGCGTGACGTAGATCACGTCCGCGTCCGCGATCACGGGCTCCACCTTCTGCGCCTCGGTGAAGTCGACCTCCCGTTCCTGCAGCTCCCGGCGCAGCTCCTTGGGCAGGCGCAGGAACGAGGGTGAGACCAGCGTGAGGCGCGCGTCGAAGTGGCCCAGCGTAGTGACCAGCGAGTGGACCGTGCGCCCGTAGCGCAGGTCGCCGACGAAGACGACGTGCAGTCCGTCCAGGCGTTTGCACTCGCGGCGCATCGTGTACAGGTCGACGAAGGTCTGCGTGGGATGTTGATGCGCTCCGTCGCCGCAGTTGACCACGGGCACTCCTGCGAACTCCGCCGCCAGGCGCGCCGACCCCTCGCGCGGGTGCCGGATCAGGATCAGGTCGCCGTAGCCCTCGACCACGCGCACGGTGTCGGCCAGCGTCTCCCCTTTCGCTTGCGAGGAGACGCCGCCCTCTGCGAAGCCGATGCAGCAGCCGCCGAGCCTGCCCATCGCGCTCTCGAAGCTGAGGCGCGTGCGTGTGGACGGCTCGAAGAAGAGCGCGGCCGCTACCTTGCCCGCGAGCAAGGGGCGCGTCTCGGACTCGAAGCGGTCGGCCGCGTCGAGCAAGAACAGGAGCTCCTCCCGCCCAAAATCTCCGACGGAAATGATGTCCCGGCCGACGAAGTCGCTGTTGCTGACCACTCGGGGCGACCAGCCTACCGGCGGGCGCGGCGGCGTCAAATGCTATAGTCGCCCGGATGCCGCGAATCGCCTTGGCGCTGCTCCTCCTGGTGTCGGCTTGCGGGCACGGCCCGGGCCGGTTCGTGGCACCCTTCGACACGGGCCAGCAGGTGCACTTCATCGTCGGGATCAAGGAGCCGCCGCTGAATCCGGTCGAGATCGAGGCCGTCTGCACCGCCGGGACCTACAGCGTCAAGGGTCCCGTCCGCACGCTGGCGAGCGGGCCCTTCAAGGGGTTCGAGGTGGCCACGCTGGAGGTGCCCACGGGCATCTACACGCTCTCCATCTGGGACGAGCGCACCAAGGCTGCGGGCAGCACGGAGGCACGCATCGGCCAGGAAACCTGGGCCGTGCTGCGCCTCGACCCGAAGACGCTGAAGGGTTCTCTCAAGGTGTTCGAGGAGGATCCCTTCGACTACGTCGGGCGCTGGCAGCCCCTGCTCCGCGTGCCTGATTGATCCGCCCGGACCTCAGCATCCGGCGGCTGCTCCCGATCTGGGCGCCGCTGGCCCTCACATTCCTCCTCATCTCGGGATCGACGCCCGTGGTGAACGCGTCGATCAACCGGTTGCCCACGGCCACGCGGCTGGAAGACCTGGCCGCCTTCGGCGTGCTGCTCAGGCTGGTCATCTTCCTGCACAGCCCGTTGTTCGTCGTGCGCGAGATCGTCATCAAGCTCACCGTGGACCGGGCGGGCTGGCGCCGTGCCTTCGTGTTCTGCGTCGCAACCGGCATTGTCATGGCCGGCATCGAGCTCGTGCTGGCGCTGACGCCGCTGGGCCGCGCGGTGCTCGACAAGCTGACGAACGAGCCCGAGTTGGCTGCGCGCGCTCACCGCGCCCTGCTGGCGGTCAGCCCCGTCCCCGTGCTGATCGCGGTACGCGGCTTCTACCAGGCCCAGCAGATCCGGGTCGACGACACGCTGTTCGTGGGCCTGGGCACGCTCGCGCGCCTGATCTTCGTCGCCGTTTTCGGGCTCCACATCGCTCCCGCGCTCGGGATCGAGGGCACGGTCATGGGGGGGCTGGCGCTGTCGCTGGGCCTGGCGGTGGAGACGCTGTGGGCGGTGCTGCGCGCGCGCACACTCGCGCGCCCGCCGGAGCGCGCGCCCGCCGGCACGCGGCGCCTGGGCCTGGCCGGCTTCGCCCTGCCGCTGATGTTCGCCAACATGCTCAGCGTCACGCCGCAGCTGCTCTACCTGAAGATCGCCGGCCGCGTGCAGGACCCGGACGTCTCGCTCGGTGCGCTCCAGGAGGCGGTTTCGCTCCAGTGGCTGTTCACCTCGAGCACATTGGCGCTGTCCGCGCTGGCTACCGCGAAGGTGCACCGGCCGGGAGACGGAAAGGCGATGCTCCGTTTCGGCCTGGTCGTGGGCATGGCGCTCAGCGTGCTGCTGGTGTTGGTCGTTTTCACGCCCTTGCGCAGCTGGTTCCTTACCAGCGTGCTCGGACAGCGCAACGCGGACGTGCGCGAAGCCGTGCGCGTGGCCCTGATGCTCGGTGCGTGGATGCCGCTCTTGATGGCCGTGCGTTTCACGCTGCGCGGCGTGCTCATCGCCCGCGGCCTCAGCAAGCCGATCTCGGTCGCCATGGTCAGCTCGCTCTTGTTGTTGTCGCTGTCGCTCGTGTTCGAGCTGCCGCCGCACACCGCGAACGGCGCCTTCAACGCCTACGTGTGGTGGAACGCGGCGCTTCTGTTGGAGCTCGGGATCCTGGCCCGGGCCGCCGTGCGTTCGGGACGCCCGGGCGGGGGCCTCCCGCCGCCGCCCAAGACCCCGGCCGAGATGGCCGTGGGGTAGGGGACGCCGCTCTGCGTGCTCGTTCCCGTGCTCGTGCTCGCAGACACCTGAGAGTCCCCGGCGAGCACGAGATCGAGAACGTTAGGACAAGAAACCCAACACCACCTCCGCCAGCCGCTGGAGGTCGGCCGAGTCCGGAGCCTGGTTGCCGATGCGCCGGCTGAAAAAGTGGTTCACGCCGTCGATCACCACTGGCTCGATGCCGAGCGAGCGCAGCTTGTCGGCCTCGAACAGCGGATCGCTGCCGCCGGCCACGACCAGCAGCGGGCACGGGCAGCTCTGCAGGCGCTCGAGGTCGATGGCGGGCTTGTAGATCTCGCCGGCGATGCGGCGGCCGAGGATCAGATTGCTCATGGCCGACGGGTTGGCGGGGAGCCGCGTGGGCAGTCCCACCAGCACCGCCTTCTCTATGCCGCCGCCGCCTTCCGTCTCCGTGAGCGCGTGCAGCGTGGTGCGCGCTCCGAAGCTGTAGCCGACCACGCGCACGGATTGCGTGCCCAGGTAGTCGACCGCGCCCAGCAGGTCGGCGACCGGCAGCGGCGACTTGTGCGTGAGCCGTCCGCCGGAACCGCCCACGCCGCGAAAGTGATAGCGCAACGATGAAAACCCCGCCGCTCCGCCGGCCTCCCACAAGCTCTGCACCACCGGGTGGTGCATGTCGCCGCCGTGCAGCGGATGGGGGTGGCTGATCACGAGCCCGGCACCGGAGCCGTCGAGCAAACGCCCCTCCAACAGGAGGCCGGGTTCGCCACGCGCGGGAAACGAGACCGCGCGCCCGCTCACGCGACTTCGGGGGCTGCCGGCTCCTCAGGCGCGGCCGGATCCTCGTGCGACGCGTGGATGTGCGTGATGGGCTTGGTGGCCGCGGCGGGCATCGCCTCGACCTCTTGCGCAAGCCGCTCGTAGTCCTGTGCGCCGAGCGAATCCGCCGCGTACGCGAAGATCGACTTGCCGTGGCTCGGAGCCTCGGCCAGGCGCACGTTGTTGCGGATCTTGGTCGTGAACACGTAGGAGCCGAAGTGCCGCTTGATCTCCTCCGTCACTTCCCGCGCCAGCAACGTGCCGCTGCGGTACAGCGTGGGGATGATGCCGGTCACGCGCAGGAGCGGGTTCAGCCGCCGGCGGATCAGCGTGACCACCTCTACGAGCCGGCCCATGCCGCGCAGCGCCAGGAACTCCGTCTGCAGGGGGATGAAGATCTCCCGCACGGCGCACAACGCGTTGATCGTGAGCAGGCCGAGGGACGGCGGGCAATCGATCAGCACATAGTCGTACGGCTCCTCTTCCAGGTAGCCGTGGAGCGCGTCTTTCAGCAGGGACTCCCGTCCGATGGCCGAAGCCAGCTCCATCTCGGCGCCGGCCAGCTCCAGATCGCTCGGCACCAGCGCCAGGTTGGGCTCGGCGGTGGTGCGCACGGCCTCGCGGAGCGGCATGCCCCCTGTGAGCACCTGGTAGATGGACGTGCCTTCCCCCAGCTCGAAGCCGAGGTGGACGGTGAGGCAGGCCTGCGGATCGATGTCCAACAGCAGGACACGGCGCCCCCGGCGAGCCAGCGCGGCCGCAAGGTTCATCACCGTCGTCGTCTTACCCACCCCGCCCTTGTGGTTGCAAATCGCGACGAGGCGCACGGGACTCAGTCTAGGGCGAAACGACGACGGGATGAGGGAAAGCCAGCGGCTCCACCGGTAGGCGTCGCCGCGGGGAGCGGGAGCGGGAGGGGGAACGGGAGCGTACGCCGCATGCAACGTGAACCATCGTTCCCGTTCCCCCTCCCGGTGCGCGCTCGCGAGCACGCTAGGCCTTCAGCAGCTCGGCCAGCACGGAAGTGGCGAACGATCCCGACGGAAGCACGAAACGGACCACGTACGAGGACGCATCGGCACCCGGCTCGAGCGCCACCTCCTTCAGCGGGACGCGCAGGGGGCGCCGGGCGCCTCTCAGGGACACCCCCGTGCCGGTGTCGAAGTCTTCCGGCTGGAGGCCGGTCGCCGCAAGCACCGCCCGTTCGCGCTCCCCGGGCGCTCCCCCCGCCAGATCGGTGCGCGTGCCGTACATCGGGCCCGAAGGCGAGATCTCGAGGCTGCGGCAGCGGGGCTGCTCCGGCTCGGGATCCGTCACCTCGAAGACGGCGCCGTTGCGGTGCAGGTAGGCCAGGTCTCCCGGCTCCAGACGGTCGATGCGGTCGACCCGCTCCTCCAGCAGCCCGTTGAACAGGGAGGACTGGTAGCTGGATCCGAACATGCGCCGCATACGCTTCGGAACGGCGAAGAAGGCGCGCTCCGGATCTTTGAAGCGCAGCAGCGCCCCGAGCGCCTTCTTCTCGGCCCGATAGCGCATGGGCATGGCCTCGAAGGCCTGGCCGTGCCGCCCCTGGTCGTAGAGCTCGCGCGCGCGGCACAGGTCCTGGTCGAACTCGCGCGGCGAGGGTCCGCCGAGCAGGTGATCGAGGAACGCCGGGTAGTCCTTGCGCAGCATGGCTTCTCCGCACAGGTGGCTCGTCAGGCGGACGCCGAAGCGCTGCGCGCCGAAGTAGTTGGGTACGCCCCGCGTGACCAGCTGCTCCAGGATGGGCGCGGCACGTTCCCGGGCGTCCTCGCAGGCCTCGCGCACGACGATGCGGAAACGGTTGCCGCGCAGGTGGCCGATCTTGAGCCGGTTCCCGTGCCGGCGCACTTCGCCGATGCGCGCGCCCACATCGAGCTCGCGCACCGCCTGCTCCGGAACGCCCTGGACGCACAGCCACTGCGTGGTGACCGCGCGCGCGTCCTTTAGACCGGCGTAGCTGACCTGGTTCTCGTGCATACCGAGCGCGCGGGCGACGCGTCGCGCCACCTCGAACGTGCTCAGCTTGCGCTTGAGGATCTGGAAGTAGACGAACTCGCCTTCGCCGCACAGCGGGTAGAGCGGGATCTCCTCAACCCTGAAGTCTTCCGGCGTGACCCGGATGCGGCCTCCGGTGCCGGGCAGGTCCCTGGTGAGAGCGGCAAGTTGCACCACCTGAGTGTACGATTCCCCCCATGGCGCGCCACGTGCAGCTCTTGTTGCTCCTGTTCGTGGTCCTGCTCGTAGCGGCCTGGTTCCTCGCGCGCGAGCCGGGGCCGGGGGCGCTGTCCGCCACCTTCGTCTCCTCGGAGAGCTGCCGCCGGTGTCACGAGCCGCAGTTCGCGACCTGGCGCGGCACCGCGCACGCCGACTCCCTGCGCGACCCCAGTGAGGAGGTGATCGTCGGCCGTTTCGACGGGACGCCCGTGGACTACCACTTCTACACGGCCACGCCGTACCGCAAGGACGGCGACTGGTACATGCGGATCGAGGGCAAGGACGGGCGCCCCCCGGGCGACCACAAGGTGGCCCAGGTGGTGGGCAAGAGCTTCGAGCAGACGTACCTGTTCATGGGCGAGAACGGGGAGTGGCGTGTGTTGCCCCTCAGTTGGAGCGTGGAGCGGCAGCAGTGGGACCACACGCACCTGATCCTCGCGGACATCTCCGGCTCGCGTGGCACGGTGACGGAGGACTTCGATGCCCGCATGGTCGTCTTCAACCAGGGATGCGGCCAGTGCCACGCGACCGGCTACGACGTCGGCTTCGACCAGAAGACGGGCAAGTACGAGTCCACCTTTCTGGAGGGCGCCGTGGCCTGCGAGTCGTGCCACGGCCCGGGGTCCGTGCACGTGCAGTGGCACGAAGCGGGGCGCGACACCGGAACGGGATCCGGCTACGAGCGGCCCGCGCAGCTCATCCATCCACGCAAAGACCTCGACGCGCGCCGACAGCTCGAGGCCTGCGGCCGCTGCCACTTCCTGCACGAGTGGCGCTACGCCATCGCCCACGACCCGCACGTCGGCTACGAGGACATCGCCACGTCGCTCAACTTCGATCAGCGGCGCGGCTTTCACGCCGACGGCAAGATCGCCGGGCTGAACTACCACGGCACGACGCAGTCGCAGAGCGCGTGCTTTCTGAAGGGCGGCATGGGGTGCTTGGACTGCCACAAGCTGCACGGCGGAAAGCCCTGGGCCCTGCGCTGGCCCGAAAAGAGCGATGCGCAGTGCACGCAGTGCCACACGGAGGTCGGCGCCGACCCCGCAGCGCACACGCACCACAAGCAGGCCCGCTGCGTGGACTGCCACATGCCGCGCTTTCTGACAGGCATCCTGTACTTCATGCGCGACCACATGATCACGAACCCGGAGCCGGAGCTAACCGAGCTCCACGGCGTGGAGAACGTGCCCAACGCCTGCAGCGTGTGCCACGTCGAGGAGGGCATCGCCTGGGTGCGGGAGCAGCGACAAGAGCTGTGGGGGCCCACGCCGCCGCGCCTCAAACGCGACGTCGGGCTGATGATGGACCTGCGGCGCGAGCGTGCGCCGGGCGCCCCGCCGGAGGACGTGGTGGCCACCGACCGCCTGATCGAGGTGGCGTTGGATCGCGAGAGCCGCAGCTTCTTCCGCAACACGGCGGTGGTCGCGCTGACGAGTCGCGGCACGGCCGCCGCGCGCGCGACCATGATCGAGCTACTCGGCGATCCGTCCAGCGCGCTGCGCTCGCTGGCGCTGCACGCCGTATCGATGGATCCCTATCCGGAGGCGGGACCCGCGCTGCGCCCGCTGTTGAACGACGAGTCGCGTCCGAACCGGGTCGACGCGGCCGAGGCGCTGGCGCTGACGGGCTGGCGCGGGCGCACGCCCGAGTACGAACGCGCTTACAGGGACGCGTTGCTGAGCCGCGAGCGCCAGCAGGTCTACCAGCGCGACCGCGTGAAGATGGCGTTGCTGGCCGACGCCACCAGGCGGCCTGAGGAGATGTTGCGGCTGTTCGACGAGCTGCTCTTGTTCACCGACTGGGACAGTGCCCGCGGCGACAAGGTCCTCATCTCGCGCATGGCGGCCTTGTACCAGCGGCGCGGCCGTCTACGCATCGAGGCCGGCAAGTTCGAAGAGGCCATGCAGGACCTCACGCAGGCTGCCCGGCTCGGCGGGAAGCAGTCGCTCTGGCTGTGGAGCGACTCGGCGGAAGCGCTCTACGCGCTCCAGCGCCGGCAGGAGGCGCTGGCGAACTGGTCGTACGTGCAGGAGGGCGCGCCGCGGGGCAGCCTCGCGCAGCTGCTGGCGACCTACCGCATCGCGCACATGCGCGGCCCGGCCGCCGTCGAGCGCGCCGCGCTCGAGCGGGCGCAGGAAAGGGAAGCCGGCAATCCGCTCGTGGGCGAGTGGGTGCGCCGCGCACGCCGGGCGTTGCAGCGTTAGGCTCTACGCCCGTACCCGTTCCTCCCCTTCTCCTGATCTTCCTCCTGCTCCGTGATCGTTCCTGCGCTCGTGCACGGGCACAGAATGCGGGAGGACGAGCCCTACTTCTTCTTGAGCTCGAAGTTCTCGCGGAACTCGTCGATCTGCTTCGCCTTGGTGCGGTGGGCGCTGGCCGTCGAGTAGATCTGGATGCGGTACTGCCGGTCGTTCTTGCCCTGGATGAACAGGTGCTCGAAGTGCACCACCTGCCCCTTCTTCCCCAGCAGCAAGAGCCTGATGACGGCCTTGGTCATCGGCATCTTGAACTTCTTGTCCACCTCGGGCTCCTGGTGCTCGGGGTAGCGCTGCAGGAAGTACTTCTCCGTGACCTGGGCCCATTGCTTGATCGTGCGTTGCTGCGACTTCGTGCTGTCCGCGTAGATGCGGATCTCCACCTCGGCGCCGCGGTCCTTGCTGGTCAAGCGCATCTTGTACTTGAGCTTGTATCTGGTCGCCTCTTCGGGGGTGACGGTCTCCATCAGGAAGCCCTTGGGCTTGACGAAGGAGACACGCCAGAAGCCGCCATCGATCTCCTTGCGCCGCAGGAGCTTCGGATCCGGGCCGCTCTTGCGCTTGCCGCTGTCGCCGCCGCCGGCCACGGGCGGCGCTTCGTCCTTGCTGCCCCTCTTCGACTTCGTCTTGTCCGCCTCTTTGATGAAACGGAAGGATTTCAGGATGCCGTCCAGCTCCTCCTGCAGGTCCTCGTCGCGGACGGCCTTGTAGGTGCGGTCGACGTAGATGACGTAGAGGTGCTGGCCGTGCTTGCAAAACGTGTAGGTGCGGCGCGCTTCGCCCGACTCCCAGTCCCCGGTCACGTCGATCGTCAGGCTCTCGGCGCCGCCGAGCGTGCCCGTCGTCTCTTTGCGCTCGCGCGTGTTGAGCAGGTGTCCCTCGTAGACGTCGCGCCACTCCTCGGCGAACTTGACGAGCGGCTTCCTGACCCACGAGCGGGCCAGGCCGAGTGCCGTGACGCGCAGCTCGCCGAAGGCCGCCTGCTCGCCCTGGTTGAGCGCATACTGGGTCAGGACGTACGCGTCGACCCCCTGGTCCGGGTCGGCGGGCATGATGTCCCAGTCGTCGTTGGGCGTGCGCAGTGCGAAGTTCTTCTCCTCGTTGACGACCTCGGCCCCTTCTTCTTCTTCGTCGAAGGCCGCTTGCATGCCGACAGCCGGTGCGGCAAGCAGCAGAGTCAGTGCCAGCAGCCTCTTCATGATCGGCCTCAGTCTTTGAGCTTGACGCTCTTGAGGAACGCCTTGACCTGCTTCTCGAAGACCTTCTTGCCGTTTCCGCGGTAGTCGATCCTCACGGAGAAGCGCCACCCCTTCTTGATGCCGTAGAATTGCGTCCGCGCCGCCGGGAAGCCGTCCACCTTCCCCGTGAAGTAGAAGGCGTCGACCTTGACGTTCCCGAACTTCGCGTCCTTGGGTTTCTTCTGCAGCTTGCCCGTGCGGGTTGCCAGGTTGGCCCAGTTCGAGCGATAGCCGTCGAACTCCTGTCGCCTTGGTGCGAACTTCGTTCTGGGCGGCAAGTCCGCGCGATGGCCGGCGCTGACTATGATCGTGACCGAGTCGAAGGCGGCGTTCTGGCCTGCCAACATGAGGGTGGCGCCGCCTTTCTCGATCCGTTTCAGCCCGGGCGGCACCTTGAACTCCAGCTCGGGCCGGAAGAGCTTCTCCTTCTTGACCTTGGCCTTGGGGTCGATGCCCGCCAGCGTGTCGCCGATATCGCCGTCGGGGGTCCGCAAAGGCGGGAGGCCGGGCTTCAGGTTCACGAACTGGAAGCTCTCGTGGACCCGCTGCAACTCGGCGACGAGCTGTTCGTGGTCGCCCAGGCGCGCGGCCGCCGTCTTGAACTCCGTGATGTAGACGTAGGGGGAGATCATCGCAATGCGCCCACGCAGGACGGTCTTCGGGAAGTTCGGAATCTTCACCTTCTCGCCGCGCTGCTGCAGGTCCTCGGCCTCCTTGATCTCGTCCTGTTCCCCCTTGGTCCACCCGCGCATGATGTACTCGCCCGACTTCTCGGCGCGTCCGAGCAGGCTCCCCTCATCGACGTCGATTGCGAAGTCAGCGTGGCCGTAGTCGGCCTCCCACATCTGCTTCTGGTCGTTGATCCAGGTCGTGGGAGTGGCGTCCTTGAACACGCTCGTGCGCGTGATGAGGAAGCGGCGTACCGTGAGGCGGGCCACCCCTTGCCCTTCGGCGGACAGTCGCTGCGCCAGCATGCGCATTTGGGTGGCAGTGTCGTCGGGCGGACCGCCGGTCACGACCCAGCCCGCCGGCAGCTTGATCAGCTTGATGTTGCCGGGCTTGTCCGTGAAGGTCGCGCCGCCCAGCTCGTCCGGCGGCGTCAGATCGAGCTCGGCCGGCTTGGGCTCGCTGAGCTTGATCGCACCCCAGAATGCCTCGAGCGCGTCGACGCAATCCTCGTGCGCACCGTTGTAGCTGATCTCCTGCACGGTGATGAACCAGTCCTCGTTGACTACGCCGTACACCTTGTAGTGCAACGGGTAGATCTTGCCGGTCTGCCCGATCTCGGTCTTGCCGGCGATGATGAACCCGCGCGCGGGGAGGCCGCCGAGCGTCTCGTCCCTGTATTCGCTGAAGGCCTCCGTGATGTTCTCCTTGCCGAACAAGTCCTGCTTCACTTCACGTTGGTTCTCGATCCAGAGATCGATGTCGAAATCCAGCGTGGACTCGACGGAGACCTCGAGCCGCACCTGCTTGCCCTTCGACGCCATGTAGACAGCGTGCACCAGGACGCCGGCGCCCTCGCGCTCCGGCTCGCGGTCCCAGCCGTCCGGTACGACCATCGAGAAGCCCGACTCGGCATGGGTGACCTGCTCGGCTTCACCTCCTTCGAGGGTCTCCTGGGCCAGCGCCTGCAGGGGCAGCAGCAGGGCGGGCAGCAGCAGCGGGGCAATCCATGAAG
>JAPUHK010000197.1 GCA_027297745.1 Planctomycetota bacterium
TGCTGTCCGTGATCACCTCGAGGTCGGCCGTGACCATCGTCGCGGTGGTCGTCACGTCCAGATTAAACGTGACGCCTTGGTCGAAGTACGACACGGAGTCCGCCGCCGCGGGGCTCGCCACGAACCCTACGACGATGGCGCAGAGGATACAGACGTTCCTCATACCCTTCACTCTGGGCCCAGGATAGCCAGTCCGGCGGCTCCTGCCTAGTCCGCAAGCCATCAAAACCGCGCCGGAAAGCCGACGGCGTCGAATGTCCATTGAGTTGGACACCTGACGTTTGCGAGCGCCCCGTCGGGCAGCTATGAGCTCTGCGAGATGGCCGTCCTGGTCGTCACGTCCGCCACCGGCGCACGTGATCCGCGCCGGCCGAACCGGCCCCTGCCTCGCAGCGCGAGCGGCAGCATCGTCAGATCCATCCCGAGCGCGAGGAGAATCGTCAGACAGGAGAAGATGCCGAAGTGCGCTGTAGGAAGAAAATCGGACAGCGCCATCGTGCTGAAGGCACCCACGAGGATCAGCGACGTCAGCAGCATCCGCGGGCCGACCCGGGTGAGTGCCTGGTTGACAGCGGGCCGGGCGCCTGCTCCAGCGCGCCGTGCGTCGCCATACGCGAACACGAAGTGAATCGTGTCGTCCACGGCGATTCCCAACGCGATACCCGCGATGAGGACCGTGGCCATGTCGATGTGGACACCGAGGATCCCCATCAAGCCGAGGATCGCGGCCACGGGAAACAGGCTCACAAACCAGCCCAGCAAGGCCAGGCGCGGCGAACGGAAGATCACACAGAGGATGATCAGCATCGCCACGGAGACGATGAGCACCGAGCTCACTTGGGTCCGGATGACTCCCGTGTCCATGCTCGCCCAGAGGACCGTTGTTCCCGTGACCACGACTCGGACCTCCGGGAGGATCTCGCCTGCCATGCGCCGCACTCTGTCCGTCAGCCGGCCCAGGTCGGAGCTGCTCATGAAGGGCGTCATGAGAACGAGTTGGCAACGACGGCCATCGTCGGAGACGAGGCCAAGCCCTTCGCCACTGCCGCTCGCCGGTCCGGCCGCGGGCAGCCCAGTCGGAGAGAGGACGGCGCTCACATCGTCCATACGGCGTAGCTTTGCCGCGAAGGCATCGACGCGGGCCCAGAGAAGGTCCGGGAAACCTCGTTCGCCGTCGGCCTCCAAAACGATCGCGAGCGGGTTTTGCGGAAACCCGCGGGCTTCGATCCGAGCGTAGGCCTCGGGCACCGGCGAACCGGAGCGGAAGAAGTCGAGGTAGTTCGTGTCCGCCTTCAGGCGCGACAGGCCGGCGAGACTGGAAGCGACGACGAAAAAGCCGATCAGGATCGCGGCGGGGCGATACCGCACGAGGCGGATGAGGCACGCGATGTACCCGGGCCTCCGTACCCCACCCGCCGGGACCGCCCGTCGCCTTACGCGCCAGGCCTTGTGCAGAAGGAGCGGCGCCACCGTCAGCGCGAGGACGTACGCCAGCCCGATGCCGAAGGAGCTGAAAATCGCGAGCTGAAAAACCGGCAACACGCTGCTGCCGGCAAAAGACAAGAAACCGACGATCGTCGTCACTGTCGTGCCCAGGCAGGGCAACCACAGCTCCGTGAGGACCGCCCCCACCGCGTCATCGGCTGCGCCGCGAGCGCGGTGATGGTGGAAGGTGTGGATGACGTGGATCACGTCGGCGACCGCGAGCGCGATGAGCACGGTCGGCAGCATGATCGTGACCATGTTGAGGCTGTAGCCGCAGAGGAGGATCAGGCCCAGGGTGATCACGACGGTACTGAGGGCGACGGCGAGCAAGACTCCTGCATCCGCAAGGGAACGGAACAAGGCGAGGCTGATCGCGAAGAGCAGCAAGACGACCAGCGAGAAAAACACGAACATGTCGCGTCTCGCGGTTCGATTCAGCTCGGCATTGATCACGGTCGTGCCGGCGAGGCTGTGGCTCGCGATCGCGGTACAGCGCTCCACCGCAGCGTGGATCCCGTCTACGAGCTCGACTCGATAGGGGTCCTCGCGCTCTATGAAGTTGTCCGTCCGAATCAAGAGCACGGTGCGACGGCGGTCCAGCGGCCGTAGCAAGAGGTCCGACACGAACGGATTCCCCCTGAGTCGTCGCTCGAGAGCTTCGGGCTTCGCGCCGGGCCCGCGGGCGCGATCCGTGCCAGGCGCATTCAGGAACGAGAGGACCCGGTCGACGTGCTGGAGTGAGCCGAGCTCATCCGTGAGGCTTTGCAGGTCCCGCAGGAACGGCTCCGCGAACACGGACTCGGCCTCCACCATCAAGAGCGTCCACTCCGACTCGCCGAATGCCCGCAGGGACTGCTCGTAGTCGGCGAGGGCTGGATCGTCCCGGGGGAACCAGACGCCGACGGAGTTGTCGATCGGCACGCCGCGAAGAAACAGCGCGCCGGCGCCTAGAGTCACGAGGAGCCAGCACGCGAGGATGGAAGTCCTTCTGCGGAGAAGCATCGTCGAGAGTTTCATGCGTGTGTTCCCGTCGCCGCCTTGCGCAACGGGCGTACCGGCGCCGAGGACGGGACGCCTTTCCCGTCTCTACCGGCCGCAAAGCCCCGCAGCGGCGCGGCTACGGCCGCCGCAGCCCCCGTGCCGCGACGAACCGCCGCAGCGCGAGACCGCGAACCAAAGTTCCCTGTGAGTGCCATGGAGTTCGCGCGTCCCCGGCACCAAAAGCCCATGGTTCCGGCGTTTTCGCCACCGGCACGCCGGTCGCGTCCGCTGCTGCCATGAACGCACCGAAGCTCGCCCGATCGTCGGCCCTCCAACACTCGGCATCCCGTACGGCCCCCTCTCTTTCACGCGGCCGTGTGACGCGGGCTTCGGAGGCGTTCGATCTCTACGCCAGCTACTGCCGGCCGAAGCTCGCGGAGCTCCTGCGCAGCTTGCAGCTGGATGTCGCCTACGAGAAGGCCTCCGGCAGCTATGTCTTCCACCGGGAGGAGCAAGACGGCGAGCTTACTCAGGTGTTGGATCTGGTCAGCGGGTTCGGTGCCGGCCTCCTCGGCCACAACAACCGCGAGCTCAAGCGCGTGTTGGTGGAGCGGCTCACAGAGGACATCCCCATGCTGACCCAGAGCGCCATCCGCCCGGGCGCCGCGGAGCTGGCGCGGAAGCTGAATGGGCTTGTGCCGGCCAAAGGCAAGTATCTCTGCAACCTCACGAACAGCGGCGCGGAGGCCGTCGAGGCCGCTCTCAAGCACGCTTACAAGGTGCGATTCGACAAGATCCGCCGTGAGTACGAGCGCATCACCCGCGAAATCAGCGATTTGTGCGATCGAATCGAGCAGGAAGACCTGGAAGTTCTACTGCCCGATCCGTCAAAGGACCTGGCCAAGTTCCGGGATGACCTGGACGAGCAGAATCTGATGCAGTTCGAGTCGTTTCGGCAGGCCCCCGTGGTCGTTGCGCTGAAGGGCTCGTTCCATGGCAAGACGAGCTCGGCGGTCAAGGTGACCTTCAACAAGAGCTATCGCGAGGGGTTTGAGGGGCTGTCCGCCATCCACACCGTCTTCATCGACCCGGCGGAGGTCGAGCGCCTACCGGAGATCGTGGCCGAGCAGCGGGTGGAGTTCCTCTTTCCCCGCATCGAGGACGGCAAAGTGGTGCTCCACAGCGCCGCGATGACCAGTGCCATAGCCCTCATCTTCGAGGTGATCCTCGGCGAGGGCGGGATCCGCGCGCTCGAGGATGCGACGCTCACGACCCTGGCGCGCCTCCACCCCGAGCTGGATCTGCCCTACATCATCGACGAGATCCAGACGGGCTGCGGCCGCACCGGAGCCATGTTCGCCTACGGCGAGACTCCGCTGCGCGACATCGAGCCCGACTACATCACGCTCAGCAAGGCGCTCGGCGGTGGACTGGTCAAGATCGGAGCCACGCTCATCCACGAGCGGGACTACGACCAGGACTTCGGAATCCTGCACACGTCGACCTTCGCCGAGGACGACCTCTCTTGCGCGGTCGCCTGTGCCACGCTCGACATCCTCACCCGCAACGGAGGTGAGCTGATGCAGGACGTCGCGACCAAGGGCGCCTATCTCAAGGGGCGCCTCCAGCAGCTGCGGGAGCGCTACCCGGACGTCGTCCGCGAGGTGCGCGGCCGCGGACTGATGCTCGGCATCGAGTTCCAGCAGCTGCAGGAACGCTCCCCGCTCTTCCGCTATGCCGGAAAGCAGGGGTTCTTGTCCTTGCTGGTCACGAGCTACCTGCTCCACCACCACCGCATCCGCATCCTGGCGCCGCTGACGACGCTCCTCAAAGGCAACCCCGGGAAGGAGCGCCAGTCCGTGCTGCGCATCCAACCCTCGGCCTACATCACGCGCTACGAGATGGACCGGTTCGTGGCCGCCCTGGACGAAGTTCTCAACGTCATCGACTGCAACAACGAGGCTTTGCTGATCGCCCACCTGATTGGCGAGGACCCCGGCGCGGACGAGCGCCGCGCCCCGAAGCGTATGCCCGTACAGAACGCGTTCCCGGCGCGGCGCGAGGACTTCGATGCCCGCGTCGGGTTCGTGCTGCATCCGACGTCGTTGACCAAGCTGGCGGAGTTCTACTTCCCCTCCCTACGCCACTATTCGTGGCGGTCGGGCCGGCTGTCGCGCTGGTGGAACCGCCTCTCGCGATTCCTCGAGCCCGACGTGCTTCACGTTGCCTACATCGAGAGCGACGGATTCGTCCTCGAGGCTAATCTCGTGGCCGTGCCTCTCCTGCCCGGCACTCTCGCAAAGGCCTACGCCAAAGGGAAACGCGACCCGGACCCCAGCCGGGAAGCGCGCCTGACGCTGCGCGAGATCCAGGACAAAGTCCAGGACGCGGTGACGGTCGCGCGCGAGCTCGGGGACGACCATGTGCCGACGTCGATGGTCGGGCTGGGAGCGTTCACCTCGATCGTCACCGATCAGGGCGCTACCCTGAACGACTACGAAGTCCCCGTGACCACAGGCAACGCGCACACGGCTGGGCTCATGATCCAAGCGATCGCGGAGGCATCCGAGATCCAAGGTCGCAAGTTGCAGGAAAGCGTCGTCGCGGTCGTCGGCGCCGCCGGCAACATCGGGTCGGTCCTGGCCTCGCTGCTCTGCCAGCGAAGCGGACACGTCAAGCTCGTGGGGCGCCGCGGTCCGGGTGCAAACACGCGGCTGAAGGAAAGCCGCGCGGGCTGCATGCTCCATCTTCTGGAGCGTGCGCGGCAGCAGATCGCAGACGGCACGCCGCTAGACGAGGTGGAGTTGTCCGGCCTGGCCCGAGACATATGGCGCGAGGTCCTGGTACCGCGCCTCGAAGAGGCGTCCTCGGACGCGGACGCCGAGAGCCTGCAGCACGCGCTGCACGGGCGCACGCCCCTGGATGCGGATCACGGAATCGCGCTGGACCGGATGGTGACGGCCCGCTTCGGCGCGGGTCGCAACCCCTACATCAGCCTTCATGACGACCTCGAGTGCCTCGCCGACTGCGACGTCATCGCCGTCGCCACGAACTCGACGGACGGTGGCCTGATCACTCCGGACCTCGTCCGCCGCGGCGCCATCGTCTGCTGCGCATCGATGCCCTCCAACCTCTGCGCGACGTTTCGGGAGCACATGGACGACTACTTCGTCTTCGACGGCGGCCTAGCACGCCTTCCGGAGGGGAACGAGATCCGGTGCACCGGGCTGCCGACGGGCGGGCTCTCCTATGGATGTCTGAGCGAAACCCTGCTGATGGGTTTCGAAGGAAAGAGCCGTACGTTCGCCAAGGGCGTCCTGCGCGCGGACCAGGTCCAAGAAGCTCTCGAGCTGGCCGAGCTCCACGGTTTCACCCTCGGCGAGTTCCACTTGGGCCAGAAGGTACACCCCAAGAGCGCGCAAGAGCGCCGAACGGAGAAATAGCCATGACGATGCTGTCCGATCCCAAGACCTCGACACCCGTGAAGCCGGGAGCCCTGTTTTCGCTTGCGGATGTCGTGGATCGGAGCCTTCCGCGACACAAGCGGCGCATCGCGATCCGCGTCGACAACGGCGACGGCTACACGAACGTCACCTTCGACGCCTACCTCCGCAACGTCCGTCGCATGATTGCTTTCTTTCAGAGTGAGCGTGCCGAGCAGAAGATCGTCGCCACGTTCATGAAGAACCGGCCCGAGTGGGACATGACGGCACTGGCCGCGTTCTACACCGGCAACATCGTCTTCCCCCTCGACACGACCATGAACCAGGAGGAGGTCCGGCACCTCCTGCGCCAGTGCCCGCCCGACTATCTTCTGGTCAGCCGGGCGCAGCGGGAGCGCGTGCGCACGATCCTCGCGGAGCTCGAGCTACGCCCGCGAGTGCTGGTGGCCGACCTCTACCGGGTCTTCGAGGACGCGGGTGCAAACGACCCCGACGACCTCGCCGAGAACGAGACACGGATGTCCACGCTTCCGGAAGCTCCGACGGCGGCGGCGGCTCCGAGTCCTCTGGTGGAACGGGAGGACACGGTCCTGGGCCACTACGCCACGTCGGGAACGACAAGCCTCCCCAAGATCGTACGCATCACGCACGGGAACATCCTCGCGCAACTCCGGGAAGCGCAGGATGTCATCAACCTGCGCCGTAGCGAAGATCTGCTCAACATCGGCCCCTACACCCACATCGCCACGCTGCTGGAGTTTCTGGTGACCAAGACCAAGGGATTCACCGTCACCTACTTCACACGCGAGGTTGACGAAGACGGCGTGCTGGAAGGCGAGATCAAGAAACTCAAGAAGCAGGGCGTGCGTATCAAGGCGCTCATGGCCGTGCCCAAGTTCTGGGTCTACATCATGAAAGAGACCCTGGAGGAGATGAAGAACAAGCCCGTGCTGCGCAACCTCTACCGACACCTCACCAGCATCGAGAAGAACGCCAACCTGCATGACATCGGAACCCTGGACAAGGCGAAGCTCATCGCCGTCCGCAGAACCCTCAAGAACAAGATGGGCGGCCACTTCAGCTACGGCATCTCGTCTTCCACGCGCATCGATCCCGGGGTGGTGGACATCTTCGCCAAGCTGGGCGTGACCGTGATCGACATCTACGGCGCGACGGAGGCCTCGGGCATCATAGCCCGCAACAAGCTCAACGAGAGCCGCCGCGGTTCCTGCGGGCGGCTGCTCCGTGACCTGGAGTACAGGATCAAGGACCCGCGGAAGATCCCGGGGCTCGATCGCCCCGCCGGAGAGCTGCAGATCAAGGGGCCCACGATCGCCAAGGACTACCTCGGGTGCGGTGCCACGCACGTCGACGACGACGGGTTCTACTCCACGGGGGACCTCGCGTGGGTCGACGAGGACAGGTATGTGCACCTCGTGGGCCGCCAAAAAGAGCTGCTCGAGTGGTCGGACGGCACCTACGTCGATCCCATGCATCTCTCGAACCTCATGGTGAGGTCGATCTACGTGAAGGATGCCCTGGTGACGAGGCTCGGCGACGATGAATTCCTGAGCGTCTTCCTTCATCCCGATCGCAAGCGCATCGAAAAGGACCGGCCCTACCAGGAGCGCCTGCGGACCGGGCTCACCCCCGAACAGGCGCTGCGCGCTCTGCTGGAGGAGGCGATCGGCTACGCGCAGTCCTTGGCGCGCATCACGCCGCGCTTATCGACGCACAAGATCTACATCCTCGAAAGAAAACTCGAACGAACTCCCACGCACAAGATCAAGATGATCCAGGAGCTGGGTCGGCTCGATCTGACGAAGTTCCTCTAGATTTGCGGCGCACCACCGGAGGCCTTTATGCTCTTGCCTGATGGATCTGCTGATCGTCACGTCCGCCACCGGCGAGATCTTGACGGGAAACCGGTGCACGGCGAACCAGTGGGCGGAGCTCCTGAAGAGCGCCGGTCACCGGGTCCGGGTCGTGGACGCCTACGCGGGGCAAGCTGCGGACGTGCTCATCGCGGTGCACGGCAGGAAGGGCAACGCCGCCGTCACCGCCTTTCGACGCGCCCACCCGGACAAGCAGGTCGTCATCGCGCTGACCGGAACCGACGTGTACCCGGAGCCCGGTGAAGAGACGTTGGACTCCATGCGGCAGGCGGACCGGCTGATTGCGCTCCAGCCGCTCGTGCGCGGCCGCATCCCGCAGAAGTTCCACGACAAGCTGAGGATCATCAAACAGTCGGCCGGCGCTCCTCCGAGCGACGGAGCGGCAAAGAGCAACGGCCCCTTCGACGTTTGCGTCGTGGGCCATCTGCGCGAGGTCAAGGACCCCCTGCGCGCCGCCGCCGCCGCGCGCCTGTTGCCGGCCGTGTCCAAGATCCGCATCCGTCACGCCGGGGCGATCCTGGAACCCCGCTACGAGCGGCTGGTCGAAGTCGAGCAGGCCGAAAACCCGCGCTACGTGTGGCTGGACGAGCTCACTCCGGCCGAAGCGCAGAACCTCATGGCGCACAGCCGGCTCACAGTGGTCTCGTCCTTCTTCGAGGGGGGTGCGCGGGTCATCGGGGAATCGACCGTGGCAGGCACACCGGTGCTGGCTGCGCGCAACGACGCGTCCCTGAGCCTGCTCGGCGAAGACTACCCGGGCCTCTACGGGGCGGGCCGAACGGAGGAGCTGGCGGCCCTGATGTCCCGCGCCGAAACAGACAGCGCTTTCCTGGACGCGCTCGTCGAGCGAACCGGGCGCCTGGCCCCGCAGTTCGACCCGCGCCACGAACGGGAAGCCTGGCTCGAGCTCATCGCGGAGCTGGAAGCGGTCGCCGAACGGGAAGGAACCCGATGAACACCACGGCGGATCTGCTGCGCGAGCTGGACAACACGGACCGGCGCACGCGCGCCTTGATCGAAGACCTCGACGACGCGCAGCTCGCCGTTCCGTACGAGCCCGGGATCAACCCGCCTATCTGGGAGCTCGGACACGCGGCGTTCTTCAGCGAGTACTTCCTGCTGCGCGAGCTGGGCAACCCGGATCCGCGCATGCCGGGACACGACGAGATCTGGGACTCCTTCCAGATCCAGCACCGCAACCGTTGGCAAGCCGGCATCGTTCCCGACAAGCAGACCACGCTCGACTACTACGGTCGGGTCATGGACGAAGTGCGCGAGCGCCTCCGGGCTCGGGAGCCGGAACCGCGCGAGCACTACCTGTGCCGGTACGCCGTGTGCCACCAGAACCTGCACATCGAGTCGATGATCTGGTGCCGGCAGACGCTCGGCTACTCGCGTCCGTCTTTCGCGCTCGAGCCTCCGGCCGCGGGCGGTGAAGTCGCCTCCGAGGATGTGAGCGTGCCCGGAGGGCGCTATCCGATCGGCATGCCGGCCGGGTCCGCGGACTTCGCCACGACCGACTTCAGCTTCGACAACGAGCGGCCCGGATTCGACGCCGAAGTCGCACCATTCGAGATCTCGAAGACGCTCGTGTCCAACGGAGAGTTCCTCGCGTTCGTCGAGGACAGCGGCTACGAGAGCGTGGCGGCGTGGAGCTACCAGGGCCGCGATTGGTTGCGAGACGAGAACGCCAAGCATCCGCTCTACTGGCGCCGGGACCAGGGCGGCGAGTGGCAGGTGCGCTGCTTCGATGAGTGGATCGAGCTTCCGCTGAGCGCGCCGGCGCTTCACTTGTCCTACTGGGAGGCGGAGGCGTTTTGCAACTGGGCGGGGCGGCGCTTGCCGACCGAGATCGAGTGGGAGGCGGCGGCGCGCGGGCAAGAAGGCCGGCGCTATCCCTGGGGTGACACGATGGACGCCGACCGCGTCGACATGGACGGCGGACGGCTCGGACGAGGTGCCGTCGACGGCCTCGCGAACGGGGCGAGCCCTGCGGGCTGCCTGCAGATGCTGGGCACGGCGTGGGAGTGGACCTCGGACCAGTTCCTGCCCTACGACGGGTTCGCGGTGGACATGTACCCGTTCATGTCGACGCTGCAGTTCGGCGACCACAAGACGACGCGAGGCGGTTCGTGCGCAACGTCCTCCTGCGTGATCCGCAACACCTACCGGCAGGCCTACCTGCCGGGCCGCCGCGATGCCTTCACGGGCTTCCGCACCTGCGTGCGCTGACGCCTGCCATGCCCTGGACGCTGTACGTGCTCGTCTCGGAGTCGACTTCCGAGACGTACGTGGGCATCACGACCGATCTCGAACGCCGGCTCGGCCAGCACAACGGCGAGCGTCCCGGCGGCGCGCGCACGACCACACGCGGACGGCCGTGGCGCATCGGCGTGCAGTTCGGCCCGTTCGAGTCGCGCTCGGAGGCGCAGCGTCTCGAGCGGCAGGTAAAGAAACGCAAGGGCCGCGACCGCCTGCGCGGCCCGGACTGAATCCCAACGTCGTTGGAACCGGCGGGCGCTAACTCGATTGGCCCGAGGGAGTTGGAGCCGCGCTGTGCGGCACGGGGGTCCGCATCACGCTACCCCGCTCGACGTAGGGGCAGGTGCCCAACCGACTGCCGCGCAACGATGAACCGAATGCCGTATTCCACATGACGGGACGTGTGAACTGGAAAGTCTGGCACCTTGGCGATTTCGAGCGGGGCCGGATCTTCTTCGACGAGCTCACGGGCGCAGCCGACGCGTTTGGCGTGGATCTGCTCGCGCTGGTCCTCATGTCGAACCATTTTCATCTCGTCACCCGGAGTCCCGACAAAGCGGTCTTCGCACGGCATACGTCCCGAAGAACGCGCTGCCGCCACCGCCGGCCCTACCCGAAGCGCCACCAGAACTCGCGCGTGATCTCGCAGTTCGCGCGGCGCCTAAGACGGCGCGTAGGTGCGCGAATCCATGCAAATCTCGAGACTACGGGCCGGTTCTGGGACGGCGAGCTGTACGCGAGGCGCATCGACGATCCGCTCGACCTTCTTCACACGATCGCATACGACCATCGCAATCCCGTGCGGGCAGGAATAGTAAGGCGGGCCGAAAGCTACGAGCGTAGCTCAGCTGCATGGTGGGCTGGCGGGCCGGGTCCAGTTCGCGTTTGTGGCCGCGGTAAGCTCCCGTTCGATCTGAAGATCGAGTCCTTCCGAGAGGAGCTGATCGCATATCAGGAGTCTCGCATGCCCGATGACCTCGCGGCAGCACTCGCGGCACATGGCCGTACGGAGTGGGATCCCGACTGGCCGGCCGCGCTGCAAGAAGAGCTCAGCCTGCTCAAACGGTCGGTCTAGTGCGGACCGCATTGCCGCACCCCCGCATCCCTACCGAAGAACCATCAGCGAGTTACGTGCGCTACTCTCCAACGTCGTTGGGATCCATCTCGGGCTCGGGGTCGGTGCCGAGCGCGTCGGCGATGCGGTTGATGTAGTTGAAGTACGAGATCACCTGCACCGCGTCGTGGATCTCGGGGTCGCTCAGTCCCTGCTCGCGCAACGGTGCGAGATCGGGCTCGCCGATCTCCGTCGGCCGCCGCGTCAGCTTGACGGCGTAGTCGCACAGCGCACGCTCCCGCGGCGACAGCGGCGCCTGTGTGTAGTCGCCCTGCGCGTGCTCCACGGTGTCTTCGTCGGCGCCCTCCGACCGGAGGTCCTCGGCGTGCGCCTTGTATCAGTAGAAGCAGTCATTCGCGCGACTGACGACTGTGGCCAACAGCTCGCGCTCCTTTCGACTCAGGCCACTGGGCCCCTTCATGGTCTGCATGTACAGACCCATCGAAGCCTGCAGCACCGCGGGGTTCGGGCTCATCGTGCGCACGATGTTGTAGACCCTGCCCGCGCGCTGGATGGCGGCGTCGTACATCGCGCGCAGGGAACCGGTAGCGGCGTCCACGGGGACGAGGTCGATATATGCCATGGCTCCATTATGCCGACCGCGCCCGGCCGGCCCTTTTTGTAGTTTCGGGTCCCCGTTTGCGTTTAGGTTGTTGGGGAAGCGATGCCGCGTATCTCACGCCGGACCTTCATCGCCGGATCTGCCGCCGCAGGCTTGCAGCTGGCTGCGCCCTGGCCGGCCTTCTCGGCCGAAAAGCCGATGCCGATGCGCGCGCTCGGCGACACGGGCGAGAAGGTGTCGCTGGCGGGCCTGGGCACCGCTCAGTGGCGCCGGCGCACGCTCTCCGACAGGCAGGCGGTCGCCATCCTGCAGCGTGCCATCGATCTGGGCATCAACTACATCGACACGGCCTACTCGTACGCCGGCGGGCACGCGGAGCGCCGCATCGGGCTCGGTCTCACGGGCGGGCGGCGCGACAAGGTCTTTCTGACCACGAAGACGATCCCGCGCGACAAGGCCAGCGCCCGGAAAGAGCTCGAGACGAGCCTGAAGCGCCTGAAGACCGACCGCGTCGACTTGTGGCAGTTCCACGCGCTCAAGAGCAACGGCGACATGACCCGCATCCTGAGCGACGGCGGCGCCATGGAAGCCGCGCTGGAGGCGAAGAAGGCGGGCAAGGTGCGCTTCCTGGGCATCACGGGCCACTACGACCCCGCCGTCTTCGTCGACGCCATGGGGCGCCATGCCTTCGACACGTTGCTGATCCCCTTGAACTGCATCGACCCCCACCACCGCTCCTTCGAAGAGCATGCGCTGCCCGTGGCGAACCGGAAGCAGGTCGGCGTGATTGCCATGAAGGTGTACTGCTCCGGAGACCTGGTGGGCAAAGACATCGTGCAAGCGGAAGATTGCCTGCGCTACACGTACGGCCTGCCCATCTCCAGCTGCATCATCGGCTGCACGACCGTGGAGGAGGTCGAGCTGGCAGCGCACGTCGCCCGCAACCTGAAGCACATGGACGCGGACGAGCGCAAGGCGCTGCGAGAAAAGACGAAGCCCTTCAGCCCGAAGCTCGAGTGGTACAAGAAGAAGTAGCTGCGGGCCAGGCTCCCCTACGCTCTTTGCGTCTTTGCGTTTAGAGCACGAAGAGCACGCCGCTTCCGAGTTGGAGCAGCAACACGGCGGCGAGCCCGAGCTTGAACTTCGTCTTGCGCGTCTTGTGCGGGAGCGTGCGCACGGCGAAGACCGCCGCCGGCGATCCACCCACCAGGGCCCAGGCCAACAGCTCCCGCTCCGAGAAGCGGCGGCCGCCCTTCTCGGCCCGGCGCTTGTCGAGCCGGTAGATCCAGTAGGTCACGAAGTTGACGATGATCACGTACAACGGCAGAAGCTTCAGCATGATCCGCTCAGGGACTACCCGCCGCGTTCTTCCATGTTCGAGCAGACGTCCTTGAAGACGTTCTTGTAGAGCCGGATCTCGCGCTCGTCGATGAGCAGGGTGACGGCGACGCGGATGCCCTTCTTGGTCTTCATGCCGAAAACGTAAAAGCGCCTGGGCACGTTCGCCTGCGTGCCCTTGAACGAGGTGAAGACGCCCTTGTGCTCACCGTAGCGCGCCCCCTTGCGCAGCCTCGGCTTGGACGGGGCACCCACAAGCTGCGCCTGCGCGCGGGCCCACAGGTCGGTGACGTGATTCTCGATATCGCCGCGCACGTAGGCGTGTATATGCAACCGCGCCGTCTCGCGCGGCGGCTTGTAGCCGGGCAACACCTTGTGGAAGGCGGCGTACGGAGCCGTGCGCGCCTGCTTCTGAGACGTGAGGCGCGGCAGCTCGACCTTCTCGTAGTCCGGCGGCAGCTTCAGGTGCAGCCCGATGCGCGCCATCCCATGGCGCCGCTTGCCAAGGCCGGTCTTGGGCTTGAAGCCCGTAGCCTGAAACGAGCGCAGCACGCCCTTGACGAACTGCTTCGACTCCGCTCCGGACGGCAGGCTGAAGGCGACGTTGTAGAGCATCTCCGTGTCGGACGCGTAGAGCCGGTAGACCTGTAACATGCGGCCCGGGTCCGCCGGCGAGCGCCACGCGGCGGCGAAGGCGACGTAGCGGCCGCTGCGGGTCTTCTTGACGGTGGTCTCGATCCCGCCCGCCTCGAGCTGGCCTTGCCAGAGCTTGGCGAACTCCTTCTCCTTGTAGAGGAAGGGCTCGCGCGTGACGCGGAAGCCCAGGCCCGCACCGCGCGCGGCCATGGCCGCCGGCGAGTGCGAAGCCTCCCAACCCTGCGGAATGCTCACTCTGAAGTCGAGCGGGCTGCAGATGTAGGGATGCTTGCGGAAGACGAGCCCTTCTTTGTCTTGCGCTACGGCCGGCGCGAGGGATGCTGCGGCGAGCACAAGTCCTGCCGCGACCAATGCGAAGCTCCACCTCCCGGGCATGGAGCCATTATGGCGGATGGATACGGGTTGGGGGCACTCCGCGTTCCTTCTCCTCATCCTGCTCCTGCTCCCGTCCCCGCTCCCTTGCCCAGGCACGATCACGGGAGGAGGAGCCGCGGGAAGGGGGACGGGCCGCCTAGTACAAGCGCGACTTTTCGCGCAGCAGCAGGAAGAGGAAGAAGGGGCCGCCGAGCAGGTGCGTGAGCACACCCACGGGCAGGCTCTGGGGGAAGACGCGGCTGGCCAGCCCGTCGCACAGCGCCAGGAAGCCTCCTCCGGCCAACGCGGAGGCGGGCAAGAGGATACGGTTGTCGACCGCGCCGAGCAGGCGCAGCGCGTGCGGCACCAACAGTCCCACGAAGCCGATGGGTCCCGTGAAGGCGACGATGCCGCCGACCATCAGGGAAGCGGTCACGTAGGCGCGCCGCACGGTACGGGGCACGTCCACCCCGACCGCAAGCGCCGCTTCCTCCCCGCCGGCCATGGCGTTGAAGGCGCGGCCGAGCGGAAGCAGCACCAGCAGCGCCCCGGCGGTCAGCAGACCCACCAGCACGGGCGGCAGGAAGTCGCCACCGGCCGTTTCCAGGCTGCCGACCAGCCAACGCAGGATGCGGTGCGCGTCGTGCGGAGAGCTCGTGTACTGGATGGCCAGGATCAGTGCGCTGAAGACGTACGTGAGCGTTACACCGGCCAGCAGCAGCGTGTGCGCCGGCAGGCGGCCGCGCACGCGTGCGATGCGGTAGGTCAGGCCGATCACCAACAGCCCCCCCGCCATGCCGATCAAGGGGCGCCCGAGCTGCGGTGGCAAGA
>JAPUHK010000198.1 GCA_027297745.1 Planctomycetota bacterium
GCCCACCTTGCGCTTCGCCATCCAGTAGGCGACGCGGGCGATCAGGCCGGGTTTGGGCGTTCCTGCGAGACGTGCCATGCTTCCCTCCTCGGGCGGACTCGGCCCCCATTCTCGGAGCGCCGGCAAGCGATGCCCGGGGGCCGCAATACGGCCTCTGTCGGATTTCCTAAACGCCTTCGAACGCGCGGTTTGCGCCTGCGACCCAGTCCGGGGCGGGGCGCCCAGTCGCGTCTTGTGTTTCCATCCCTCATTGAGTTTGCTATCCGAACGGCCTGTGCGGAAGCGTTGGGTCGCCTCAAAAGTGGACACCGGCGCGGCCGTCGCCTGATGCCGTCGCAAGCGGGCTCACCCCCCGGTTAGAATCCCCCCTTCGCCCGGGCCGGAAGGGAGGCCCCCGAGGCAGGAGTCGCCGCAATGGATCGCAGGAGCCGATACGGTTTAGACACGCACGGCATCCAGTACGTCCGCCAGGAGTACTGGAACCTCCCCACGCCCGCGCTGTACGACGAGTCCGTCGGCCGCCGCGAGGGCACCATCGCGCACCTGGGCGCGCTGTGCGTGCGCACCGGCGAGCACACCGGGCGCGCGGCCAAAGACAAGTACATCGTGCGCGACGCCGAGACCGAGGAGAAGGTCTGGTGGGAGGAGAACCAGTCCTACCAACCGGAGCAATTCAAGGCGCTGTACAACCGGATGACGACCTACATGCGCAAGCGCGAGGTCTACATCCAGGACCTGTACGCCGGCGCCTCCCAAGAGCACCGGCTCAACGTGCGCGTGATCACCGAGGAGGCGTGGCACAGCCTGTTCGCGCGCAACCTCTTCATCATTCCCGATCGCGCGGACTATCCCGAATTCGAGCCGGGCTTCACGGTCATCGACGTTCCGAGCTTCGAGGCCATCCCGGAGGTCGACGGGACCCGCTCGGGGACCTTCATCATCCTGAACTTCACCGAGCGCATGGCCATCATCGGCGGCACGAGCTACGCCGGCGAGATCAAGAAGTCGGTCTTCACGGTGCTCAACTACCTGCTGCCGCAAAGGGACGTGCTGTCCATGCACTGCTCGGCCAACGTCGGCGAGCGGGGCGACGTGGCGCTGTTCTTCGGGCTCAGCGGAACCGGCAAGACCTCGCTGTCGGCCGACCCCGAGCGCGGCCTGATCGGCGACGACGAGCACGGCTGGAACGACGCCGGCGTGTTCAACATCGAGGGCGGCTGTTACGCCAAGGTGATCCGGCTGAGCCGCGAGGCGGAGCCGGAGATCTACGCCACGACCGAGAAGTTCGGGACGATCCTCGAGAACGTCGTCGTGGATCCCGTCACGCGTTACCCGAACCTGGACGACGCGGGCATGACGGAGAACACGCGCGCGGCGTACCCGGTCGACTACCTGAGCAACGTGATCCTGGAGGGGACCGGCGCGCATCCGCGGAACGTGATCTTCCTGACCGCGGACGCCTTCGGCGTGCTGCCGCCCGTCGCGCGGCTCACACCCGACGAGGCCATGGACCACTTCCTGAGCGGCTACACCGCCAAGGTGGCCGGGACGGAGACGGGTGTCACGGAGCCGCAGGCGACCTTCAGCGCCTGCTTCGGCGCGCCCTTCATGGCGCTGCACCCGACCAAGTACGCGAAGCTGCTGAAGCGCAAGCTGGCGGAGCACGGGGCTCAGGTGTGGCTGGTCAACACCGGCTGGACCGGCGGGCCCTTCGGCGTCGGTGAGCGCATGCCGATCCGCCACACGCGCGCGATGCTGCGCGCGGTGCTCAGCGGGCGGCTGAGCGAGGTCGAGTACCGCAAGGACCCCGTCTTCGGGTTCGAGGTGCCGGTCGAGTGTCCCGACGTTCCCGCGGAGCTGCTGGACCCGCGCAGCACCTGGCGCGACGGTGAAGCCTACGACGCGCAGGCGCAGAAGCTCGCGAGCATGTTCACGGAGCACTTCGCCCGCTTCCACACCGCCCCGTCGCCTGCAAAGTCACCCGCGAAGTAACAGTCACCTCAGAACTGCGGCACGCATGCCGCAGGACAAGCGGCGCAAACCGTCCGCCGCAAGCGAGATACGACGCACGAGGAGAGTAACTGTTGCGTGGCGTGCCGCACGACAGCAAGCGCAGTCGGCGCCAGCACTGAGATACGACGACACGGAACGGTAGCGGTTGCTGCGGCAGGCGGGCCGCAGTCAACGGACGGGTTTGGCGGGTTCGAGGAGCCCGATGCCGGTGCCGAAGACATCGTCCGCCAGGGCGAAGGCCGCGATCGTGCGCGGCGCGATCGAAGGCCCGGTCGGCGTGCGCTCGGGGTCCGGGAAGAAGCGTAGCAGGCCGCCCGTGTGCGACGGGCCCAGAACGAGCTTGCCGTCGGGCGTCTCGCCCTCCCGAGCGAGCCGGTAGCCGCCCACGCCGTCCTCCACGACGTCGTGCTCCACCGTCTCCTCGGCGCGCACCGTCACCACAGCGTGGCCGCCGCCCCCGCGCACCGCATCCATGCCCTCTACGATCACCCGCTCCAACTCCGCGGCCGCCTTTTCCGGCAGCTTCATGCGCTCCCAGTCACCGTCGACGATCACCTGCTGCAACAGGTCGAGCGGAAGCTCCGGAATGCTCTTCTTGATGTTGCTGACGCCGGCGCCGGCGCGCGTGTTGAGCTCGATGGCGCGCCAACCCTCCGCGGTCAGGATGCCGTCACACGTGTAGAAGCCGCGATAGTCCACGCGCTTGCGCAACAGCTCCCCCGCCTTGCGCGCCTGCTCACGCATGAACTCGCGGTCCGCGGCGGGCGGGTCGTAGAACGTCGCCGTGGCCGCGTACTGCAGCTTCGTCTCCCCCGGCGGGCGCAGGATCACGTTCTCGACGGGCCGGAAGACGATCACGGCCTCCGGCAGGACGCAGCCATGCATGCTGACCGGGATGCCCTCGAGGAAGGGGGCGACGCGCACGTTTTCGCAGTGCTCAGCGAGGAAGCTCACCGCATCGTCGAACAGCTCTCCTCCGAACGGAGGCTTCAGCCAGCGCAGATACTCGGCGCCGCCGTTGAAGCCCTCGGTCGTGTCCGCCTGCAGCACGACCCCGTCGCCGCGGCCGAGCCGCTTCGCCGCAGCGCGGATCGTCCCGGCCTGGACGGCAACGACTTCGCTGGGAGCGCGCGGAACGCCCGCCGCATCCCAGAACTCGTCGATGCCGACCTTGTCCTCGAGCACCCACCACTCCGGACGCCGCCAGCCGTACACGCGGCGGCCGTACACCGCGGGCACGTGAATGAACGCGTTCCCCAGGACAAGCGCCGTCCCGTCGGGGTCGTAGCGATCGATCGCCAGGCGCCCGATCTCCGGGGGATCCGCGAGCAGCGCGGCCCCCTGGCGGAAGCCGTCCATCATGCTGTTCGCGCGCACGTCGTAGTCGATCCACTCCGCGTCGTCCTTGTCCGGCAGCGGGCCGGTGCCGACGGACTCGGCCACGATCAGGCTGCGCTGGGCGCCCAACTCACGCAGCCGCTTCGCTACCGCCGTGTAGCCCGCCACCACGCCGCCGGCGAGAATCCACTTACGGCCCTCGAAGAACGGCCTCAAAAGCGGGGTGAAATCGGCTGCCTGCATGCTTCCCAAGTCCCCGCGGCACCAAAGTGCCCCGAATGGATCAGTCTAGCCCGGCTGCACGGCAACGGGCACAGCGAAACCGCCTGCGGCGGCCGCCCCCCGAGCTATACTTTGGGCATCATGTTGAAGAAGCTCGCACACATTGGCGTGGCGCTCAGCCTGCTGGCGGCCACATCGTTCGGCGGGAACTGCGCGGGATCCAACTGCGCCAACCAATGCCCGCTCGCCAACCAGGCCATCACCTGCATCTCGGACGGGTCGGAGTGTGTGCTCTGCTCCGAGGAAGCGCGCGAAGAGTTCTGCAACGCGGTCATCAAGAACCTGCAGAACATCTAGGCCGGCCACGGCCTCGAACCGATGAGCCGCGCAGGGCTGGCAGCGCTCCTTCTTGCCCTCGTCGCAGCACCGCTATACGCCGGCGACCAGCTCAACACGGCCCTGCTGAAGTTCAAGGAGGGCGAGTTCGAGAAGGCGCACGACCTGGCCGCCAAGGTCCCGGAGGACGACCCCGACTTCGCCCGCGCGCGCTATCTCATGGGCGAGATCTGGCTCCTGCTGGGCGATCCCGGGGAGGCGCAGGACGCTCTGCTGGCGGCGCTGAGAAAGAAGCCCAATTCAGAGCCGATCCTCACCACGCTCGGACGCTCCCTTCTAGCGCAGAACCAGGATGAGAATGCGCTCGCCTTCCTCAAGCGCGCCGTAACCGCGGACAAAAAGTCGGCCCGCGCGAACGCCTTCTACGGCATCGCGTTGCTGCGCTCGTCCGGCGGGAAGAAGGGCGGCAAACAGATCGCGGCGGCGCTCAAGCTGGGCCCGGGCGATCCCCTCGCGACGCAGGCCATCGTGCTGCACTACATCCGCGCCAACGACCTGGCGGCGGCCAAGAAGGTGGCCGGGGGGTTCAGCCGCAAGAACAAGGAACACGCCATGGGCCCGTTCCTGGAGGGCCTGATCCTGGAGCGCCAGCGCAGCTTCGACGCCGCCATCAAGGCATACGAAAAGGCGATCAAGCGGGACACGAAGTTCGTGGACGCGCACAAGAACCTGGCCATCCTGTGCATCGCGCAAAACCCCGGGTACCGCGACCGTGAGCGCACGGGGAAGGCGATGAAGCACTTCAAGGCCTACTTCGAGCTGGGCGGCAAGGACCCCGCGGTCCGGCGCATCTACGACACGCTGAAGAGCTTCCTCGCC
>JAPUHK010000199.1 GCA_027297745.1 Planctomycetota bacterium
ACAGCTCAAGGGGCGCATGGACAAGAGCCACGGCTGCGCATGGGCGCTTCTGCTTCTGCCCGCGCTCGACACACGCGCCCTGGCCGCCACGGGAGCTACCGTCATGGGAAAGAAAACCGCCGCCGTCCTCGTCGTCTGGGCGCTCGTCGCGACCGGGCTTTACGTCAGCGAGACCACCAGGCGCGCGCCGACATCGCGCGCGCCCGTCCATCAGACGTCGCGCGACACCGCCGCACCGCCGCGAGCCGAGAAGCAGCCGAACCGCGAGCTCACCGCCTCCGGGGAGATGGCGGAGTTCCAGAGGCGATGGCGGGGCTCGTGCGCGGCCAGGTCTTTGACCGGAGAGGCGGGCCCTTCCAAGGCGTGCTCCGGATCCGTTTCGAGGGCACGACACCCAAGGAGGAGAAGTGCACTTACGAGGTCACGACCGACGAGAACGGCGGCTTCTCTGTCTCCGACATGCGCTATCCGCTCAGCTACCAGGCGCATCTCACCGCGCCGACGCTGGGGGTGGACGCCAAACGCAACGCCTTCGTGATGGACACGGACCAACCGGTGCGCCTGCGCGTCGCCCAGCGCACGGTTCTCCGCGGACAAGTCGTAGACGAGGGCGGGCGCCCGGTCGCCGGCGCATTCGCCTTTTACATGATCGCGCCGGGGGGAGCCCATTGGAGCGGCGAGCCCTGCGATGAAAAGGGACACTTCCAGTTTCCCTTGGCGCGCGACTTGAAGAAGGGGCAAACGCTGCGCGTCGCCGCAGCCGCCCCGGGTCATTTCGCCTCCTGGGGCGAGGTGACGCAGGAGAACTCGCGCCTCTTCAACGCCACGGTCATGCTCCCCGAAGGGCGGCGGGTGAAGCTGCGCGTCCTCGATCCGGACGGGAAGCCCCATCAGGGCCGGGTGGAACTGTATGCAGGACGGACGTATCCGATGGACGAGCGTCCGACCGAGCCGAGCCAGAATCTCGTGGGTCTCGTGAACGGGGCCGGCGTCATGAGCGACAGCTCGCAGAACGACGGCACCGAGATGCAGTGGATCTCAACCCGGTTCAAGACCGACGAGAAGGGCGAGATCGACGGCTGGCTTGCGTTCGAGCCCGAAACGCTCCACGTCGTCGTGCATCGAGGCGAGGAGGTCGCGCCGTGGATCAAGGAGGTCGCGGCCTTGACGCGCGGAACGATCGATCTCGGGACGGTGCGCCTGACCAAGGCTGCGCCGGCGCTAAGGGTTCGCCTGATCTATGCCGACGGAACGCCGATCGCGCACGCGCACGCGACCTTCCGACTGACCAAGCCGACGACGAATCCGGTCAACCGTTTCGGAAAGCACCTCAAGACGGATGCGGACGGCTGGGTCAAGTCCGGCTACCTGCTCCCGGGCGAGACGTACCGGCTCACGGTCTACGACCGGGAGACGAACAAGCGGTTCACCCGGGAGTGGGTGATGCGCGACGGCGAGGTCCTGAGGTTCGAGTAGCCGCGCTTGGCCATGTCACCTGTGCTGCGTGCTCCGAAGCTATCTGCGACCCCGGCAGGATTCGAACCTGCGGCGGTCTAACACACCGGCGGGAAAGGCCCGCGCCATCGCGCATCTCGGCGGCTTCCACCCCGCTACACGCACGCGGCCTGACCGGGGAGCGGTCCGGCATCGTTCGGCACTCCGGGGCGGTGATCCGTCGCCTTGCCAGAGTCGCGCCCTGCCGCCGTCAGAACGGCTCGCCCCCGGGATGCGGGTTTGCGGCGTTGATGGCGTCCAGCCCCTCCTGCACGCCGCGCTGGACGGCCTGCGTCACCTCGTGCACCGCCTTGCGCACCCTTCGGCCCTTGGCGCTGGCGTAGGGGCGCAGGTCGATCGGGTCCCCGAACCGGACGAAGGCGTGGCGCGCGCCGTACCTCGGGAGGAGGCGCGAGGTGAGATCCTCCAGCAGCTTCTCGACGGTCTCGCCGGTGCGGTCGAGCGTGGGCCGCTCGTCGAGATAGTTGCCAGCGTAGCTCAGGATGCGCAGGGCCAGGATCGCCTCGTCGGCCCACCGCGCCCCCGCCGCGTGCTCGGGTTTCCGGTCGGCATCCGTGCGCATGCGGTGGATCGACTGGCGGATCTTGCGAATCCGGTCAGTCAGCTCGGCGTTCGGCTGGACCCGCAGCTTCATCGTCTGCTCCAACCGCGCGATGATCGGCTCGGCCGACTTCTTCAGCAACGACGGGAGGTCACCGGGATCGGGGACCGGGACGTGCATCTCCAGGAGCTTCTGCTCCAGCGCTCGCACACCGATGCGCTTCACCTCCTCGTGGAAATCCGCGGCGGGGTCCACGGTCGCGCCGACCCTGGTGGCCACGTCCCCGAGCCGTGCGCGGACGGCCTCGCGGGCATCGGACACGTGCGTGGCCTTGATCGCCACCGGCAGTGCGTGGATCGGCGCGTCTGGGATCTCGCCCTGCGCCTTGATCCCGATGTAGGCGGCGCCCTCGAGGAACGGCGTCACGCGGTCGTTCATCAGGTAGACGTTTCCCTCGGGGAAGATCGTCAGCGCATACCTGCCGCCGACCAGTACCTGCACCCCCGTCGCAAGCGCGCGGCTGTCGCTGCCTTCGCGGTCGACCGAGAAGGCACCCAGGCGCTGCATGACCCAGGCGTTGAAGCGGCTGCGATGGAAGCCGTCGTACGCCGCCATGTAGCACGAGCGCACGCCGACCTGCCCCTGCACCTCCGACATGATCTCGCCGTCGCTGTGCGTCGAGTGGTTCGGCAGGAAGAGGATGCGCCCTCCCGCGGGCAGGGCCTCGGGGTTGGCGACGGTGACGCCGGTGATGCGATGGCCCCGCCCCGGCAGCCGGACAAACCGGTTGAAGTGGCCGAGCAGCCACATCACGAAGCGATTCGGCTTGGGCGGGAAGAACGCGTACGGCGTGTCGGCAAGCTCGAGCATCGGTCACGCCCGGTCCATCGCAGCCTTTCGCACCGCGCGAAGGTCCAGCTTGCCGGTGCCCAGCAGCGGCAGCGCCCTCGGCGTTGGTGCATGAATCCTAGAGTTCCGATCGGCGCGCGTCGATACCCCGTCCTCATCTACGAGGAGACCACGGGGCTAGACCGTCCCCGCTGCGAGAATGGGGCCATGTCTCAGAACCCGGAACTCGCCCGACTCCGCGGCGGGCTGTGACCGCGACGCATGGGGGATCGATGAAAGACCCATACACGGGGCTTTCAGGCGCTCTGATTAGCCTGCGCGAGCGCGGCCTTACAACCAGGGGGTGGCTGGTTCGAGTCCAGCCTTCCTGGCCTCATCGGGCTCTGATTGGCCCGGATTGGCAAACACGGCGCACGGGCCGAAACCCGCGCGCCGTGCGCGAAATGGCGGAGAGGCAGGGATTCGAACCCTGGGTGACCTTGCGGCCACACCGGTTTTCGAAACCGGCCCGGTTTGCGCAAGAGCCCCGTAACTAGGCGGATCCCAGGTGTCGGGCGGGCGCCCGTATCACCCGTGGTATCACCTAACTAGCTATCATGGCCGGAGACATTCCCCAAGTAGAACTAGCCGGGCTCAAACATGGGTGCCGTCGCGCACGGCGGCGTAGCCCACCATGACGCGAACGATGACGGAGAGCACGGGCTTGGCGTGGGCAGTGAGGAGACGCCGGCTAGGCACCTCACTTGAACCACTTGAACTCGCCGCCGGTGACCTGGGCGATCTTCTCGAGCTGGTCGCGGAACCACTTGCGCTCGCTGTAGACGACGGTGTGCACGACGACCTTGTGAAAGCGGTTGAGGTCCCTGAGGTGGGCGGTGACGCGGTTCCAGTGCACGTAGAGGCCGACGTCCGGCTCGCCCGACGAGAGCAGGTAGGCGGTATCGAGGTCGGGGTCCGAGACCACCTTCTCGAGCACGTTCCAGATGTCTTTGGCGCCTCGCGACTTCGCCCTGCGGACGAAGGAGGTCGCCGCCTTCTGGTTGCGCGCGTCGAGCTTGACCGCTTTCTTGCTGAAGGCCCGGGCGTCCTCCCGGTAGACGAAGACGTTGAAGACAAGGCGGCCACGCAGCTTGGAGAGCACGCGATTCAACTCCCGCTGGGCCTCCATCTCCTTTGAGCCCTGCTTGGACTGGAGGCGGTCGATCATCCTCCGCGACTTGTCGATCAGGAAAGCGACGTGGTCGCTGACGACCGGGATGTCGTTATAGACCACCGTGCGGTCGTCCGCCGGGGCCGCGGCCCCCCCGGCACCATCGGGGAACTCGAAGTCGGCGCGGTTTGCCTGCCACCACTTCTTCCACACGTCGTAGAGGTGGATCTCCTTGCCGGTCATGCTCTGCAGCGCCTTGACCGCGCGGACGGTGACGGCCGGCCGGGCGTCCCGGACCGCCTCGATGAGCGCGTCGACCGAGGTCTTGGTGCGGATCTGCGTCAGGTTGTCCACCGCCTGCAGGCGCGGCCGCCAGTCCGGGTCCTGGAGAGTGGCCGCCGAGAGCTGCTCGATCTTATCGGGGTAAATCCCGGCCGCTGCGCCGAGCAGGGCGCAGCGGACGCCGCCGTCCGTGTCCTGCAGCGCCTTCAGGAACGTCTCCTCGTACTTTTTCGAGTCGATCAGGGCCAGGGCCTCCACGGCGTTGGCGCGGATGAAGATGTTCTTCTTGTGGATGAGCTTGATCAGGGCGGGGGCGGCCGGCTCGAAGCGCACGATCCCCAGGGATCTGGCCGCCGCGCGCTTCACCGCGTCCTGGTCGGACAGCGCGCGCGTAAGGCTGGGGCCGAACTCCGCGTCGCCGTAGATGCCGAGCAGCTCCGCGCACCACTGGCGGACCCAGGCGCTACGGCCCTTCTTGAGCTCGCGCTCGACGCGCCGACGGGCGTAGAGGTCGGTGATCTGGACCAGGCCGTCCCAGACGATGTCGCGGTAGTGGGCGGCGGCGAGGCCGCGCGGCGAGGTCTGCTGGAGCACGTGCAGCAGGAGCTCCACCGACTGCACGCTGTTGGCTCGAACGCAGATGTTCTTTCCCTGCGTGACTTGGCCCTCGCGCGAGTGGGCGAGGAGGCGCTTGGCTTGCGCCAGCCGGGGATCGGGGCCCTTGCCCTGGGCGAGCGGCGGCGCGGGCGCGAGGAGCAGCGCACAGAGCGCGGAAAGGAGTCGTGCGGGGAAGGAGACGTTCATGCCACCGGCTCGCGCAAGGGATTCTACGGCATGAGCATAGGTGGACGTCTAGACAGTGGCCTGTGTCCCTCCCGAAAACCAAACACACCGGCGGGATGGCCGCGCCATCGCGCATCTCGGCGGCCTGCGCCACCGCTACACGCGCGCGGCCTGACCGGCGAGCGGTGCGGCATCGTTTGGGATTCGCCGTGATCCGTCGCCTTGCCGGAGTCGCGCCGTGCCAAGCTGCCGACATCAGGGCCGGCGCACTTTCCTGCGGCGCCGAGATCAGGACAGGTCAACGCCAACGTCCACTGTCAGCTAGAATTGCCATTTGGTCCATGCGTCACCGCTGGAAGGTGCTCCTGCTCTGCGCCGTCCTGCTCCTAGGAGGCTGCCGGACGTTGCGGACCGTGACTGAGGTCGTCGTGGTGGGTGCAGTCGTTGCGGCCGTCGTCCTCGGGAAGGTCCGTTTCTGCAACCGCTACCACCCGTACTACTGCGACTGGGTCTGCTCGGGTTGCTATTACGACCCCTGTCGTTGCCGGTGACGTGCGCAACCCCGACTCCAGGACCAACGTCTTGAACAAGAAAAGGCTTCTCATCGTCGCTGCTGCCTGCGGCTTCCTCATGACGGCATTGATGTTGCTAACGGACCTGGTGTTGGAGGGCAAAGTGTCGGACGGCGCGCTGCGCATCATCAGGCCGGTGATCGTGTTCGCGGCGTTGTTCCCCGCTCTGAGGCCCTCGCTCGCATGGGTACTCCGAGAGGAGGAGAGGGAAAGGTAGGGGGCGCGACCCGAATCGAGTAACCCTTAGCCGCCCGAGAATCCCGGCGAGGCAATCCATGCTACGACGCACTTTCCTGAGGTTAGCGGCGACCCTTGCAGCAATTGCTGGGTCGTGCCGGTTGAGGGTTCCGAGTCTAGAGGGCAGGCACCGGACTAGCACCCTTGCTCACTCAATGACGTTGAATGCAGAGTGTAAGCACTTTAGGCTCACGGGCTATTGGAGAGCCCACGTGGACGCAGACTGAAAAAACGACACAGCGGTCGTCGGCGCGCAAACGAGCGGCACCCGCTGCGCCGCGCGCGCGGTAGGATGGTGTTTGCGTACACTGGGTCGATATCAACAGGGAGGTTGGGCGATGCGAATCTTGCGATGGAGTGTGTGCGGCGCCGCGCTGGTGGGGCTCGCCCTGTCGGCCGCCGCCCAGGTCCCGGGACCGGATCTTCCCGAGGCGTCCCAGGGCCGCGCGCCCGCCCAAAAGCCGGCGCCGGCGCAGGAGGGCCTGGCCCTGGAGGTGACCAAGGAAGGGACGATCCTCCTTCGAGGCAAGCAGGTCGACAAGAAGGAGCTCGAGCCTCTGATCCAACGTGCCCTGGCGGACGCGAAGAAAGACGCGGCATTTTCGGTCGTCTTGCGCACGGACAGCGAGACGCCTTGGAAGCAGGTGAAGGGGGTCATGGACCTGCTGACCAGCGCCGGCGTGGAAAAGCTCGAGTACAGCGTTCGCGGGCGCGGGTTTCCGGCGGTCGACCTCAGCGAGCTGGTCTTGGACCTGAGCGGCGGCGGCGTGCTGCGCACCCGCGGCAGCGTCCTCAGCCTGGCGAACCTCGTCGCCGTCCTTCGGGATCGTCGGGGCCGGCAGGGAAAGACGGTGCCTATGCTCCTGCGCGCCGACCGGGCCGCGCCATGGGCGCACGTTGCGTGGATTCTGAACGTGCTTTCCGAGGAGGGCTATGACCAGGTGAGCTTCGCGGTCCGCACGACCGGCGGCGGTGAAGGACGTCTCGCAGCTGGCATGCAGAAGGAGGCCGGCCAAAAGACTGTCGCCGTCGAGATCGCCGCGGGCCAGACGGCCGCGGAGGAATGGGGGCCCGCCCCGGAGATCGCAAAGGAGGTCCAGGTCGTCCGCACGGTCCGCTACCGCTTCGGCGGGCAGACGAGCGAGGTCGCGCAAGAGCTTCGCCAGTGGCTCGGCTCCCAGGATTCGGGCGCCGTGGGGGAGATCCGCGCCGCCGGGCCGATTCCCCACCGGTTCGTGGTCGCCGCGCTCGACGCTTTTTACGCGGCCGGCATCCAGAAGGTGCGCTTGCGGGGCGCCAAGCCGCCCGCAGGCGTTCGCTCCCAGGGCTTTCTGCCCTTCCCCAAGGCCGAGGAGGCTCCGGCGGGGGCCCCCGCGCCGAAGTAGGGGGCGCGACACAGGCCGCGGCCTGACCAACGAGCGGCCCGGTGTCGTTTGGGATTCAGCGGCCGTGATCCGTCGTCTTGCCGAATGACGCTCCACAGGGGTGCCGTCACCGGCCGGCGCGCATTCCTGCGGCGCCGATCTGCGCTAGCGTCGTCTCCCGACTCGTAGACTTCGGGACGCGTCTGCGTTTTCGGGAGGGACAAGGGGTTCGCTACTCCCGCTCGGTCAGATCCTCCATCTTGCACTTGAGCAGGGTGGCGAGGCGCCTGCAGTTGCCGATCTTTGGCTGGGTGCGGCGGCCCGTTTCCGTAAACCAGCGGCCCACGGTGTTCGTGCTGAGCTTCAGGTGTGCGGCGGCAAGGGTGATGGTCAGGCCGGCTTGCTCGATGCGGCGCCGGGCCTTGGAGGGGCTGAATTTGTATATGGGGAGGGATCGCGGCACGGGCACCCCCCAACGGGACTATCTTCGCATCCGCTCGGCCTGCTCCTGCAGGTCGGTGATCACCGCGCTCACGATGATCATGAGGTGCTCGGCCTCCTCCGACTTGCCCTGCCGCTTGAACAGGAAGCCGAGGACCGGGAGCGAGCCCAGGATGGGCGTGCTCGACTTCTTGTCCGTGAACTTGAGATCCTTCAAGCCGCCCAAGAGTACCGAGCCGCCGTCCGGGATGCGGACCGTCGTCTCCACCTGCTGCACACTGATCTCCGGCAGCTGGATGACTACGGGGCTTTGAGAGGGCGCGAAGATGAACGTCCCGGGAATGTTCACGGCCGCGCCGAGCAGGGTCTGGAATGTCTGCACCGGAGTCGCCAGCTCCACGACCGTCGGCCGCAGCTCCATGGTGATGAAGCGCCGGTCGTTGCTCACCGTCGGGCGCACGTCCAGCGTCAGGCCGTCCTGGATCACGCCGATGACCGGGTCGGCGATGAAGGAAGTCTGCGCCACCTCCACGTCGAAGTCCTGGATGAAGCTGATCTGGTTCACGACCGTCAGGTTGGCGCGCTGCGTGTTGAAGACCGTCAGGCTCGGCGCCGTAAGCTGGCGTATGCGCTGCGACTTCTCGGTCAGGCGCAGGATCACCGACAGGCTCAGGTCGTCGATGTAGGTGGCCTGGAAGGTGCCGCCGCCGAGCGCGGACAGCATCTGCCCCAGCGCGGTCGTG
>JAPUHK010000002.1 GCA_027297745.1 Planctomycetota bacterium
GCGGTTTAGGGTCGACGCAAAGACGAAACCCTACTGGAACAACGAGGCGGACGGTCTGCAGCTCTACGTGCAGGTTCCGGAGGGGTGCGTGTTGCGCGAAGGGGTTTTCGACTACCCGCTTCCCAAGCAAGCCGAGACCCAGGAAGACCGCCTGCTCGAGTTCGAGCTGACGACACCCGCGAGAGGCTCCGGAGCGCTCGAGCTGCAAGGCTATGCGCTCTACGACGTCTGCGACAAGGAAGGCGGGACCTGCCTGCGCCTGCGCCAGGACTTCAGCATCGCGCTGACCCTGGATCCGAAGGCGCCCAAGCTCAAGTAGCGTTCAGCCCATCAGGATCACGGCGCCGTTGTAGATCATGTGCACCAGGATCGGGGCCCATAGCATGCGCGTGCGCTCGAAGACGAACGCAGTGATCAGGCCCACCGCGAAGACGGGCACGAACGAATAGGGCGGGTGCACGATGGCGAAGATGGCCGCGCTGCCCAGCGCCGAGGCCCACACGCCGTTCGAGCGTCTGAGCCCGCGGAAGATAAGCCCGCGGAAGATGAACTCCTCGAAGAAAGGCGCGGCGACCAGCACCAGGATCGACAGCACCAGGAGCTGATCCCCCAAAAGCTCCCTGGCCAGGGAGGCCCGGTCCTTCGCAGCCCGCAGGAAGCCGACGTAGTCGGAACCCCACAGATAGAGGGCGCCGATGGCCCCCGCCAGAGCGCCGCCCATCAGGCCCCACTTCAACAGTGAGGGCCGGGCTTCCAGGTCCGGGTCCCGCACGAGGCCCAGCGTGACCGCCAGGCGCGGGATGCGCTTCAATGCCAGCACGGCGAAGCAGATCACGCCCACGATCACGCCGGCGATGCAGTAGGCGTACAGCAGCGCCGTGCCGAGCTGCAGGTCTGATTCCTGGCTGAGGCCTGCGAAGATCAGCGTCTGCAGCACGAAAAAGGACACCGCGGCCACGAGCCCGTCGCTGAGCGACAGCTGCGGCTTGGGACGCTGCATGGGATCGAGCAGGTAGGGGATGCGGTCGCGCACCTTCTGCCACACGGCGTATGCCAACAGCGGGCACAGGATCATCACCACGAACTTGGGCCAGGGCTCCGGGTTGTGCATGACCGTGCCGTACATGCCGGCAAGAAACATGTAGAGGTACAACATCCCCGGCCGCACCTTGCGGTTGCGCTCCTTCTCGAGCGGGTCCGTACCCAGCGCCGCCAGCCCCGTGCCCAGGAGCGCGAAGATGTAGATGCCGGCCAGCGCCATGACCCACGTCAACAGGTCCTCGGGCGCGGGACGCGATCCCGAGAACAGCGCGATGAGCAGGATCAACAGCGTGTAGCTCGCGCTCAGGCTGGCCCAGAGCTTCGCCTTGCTCCGCAGCGTGACGTCGAGCGGCTGCGGCAACGTGTACAAGAGCCACAACGCGTCGCCTTCGACGGTCAACACCGTGAAGCTGCCGAACATCAGCACGTACGCGCCGACTCCGAAGGCGATCGTGGCCACGGTGCGCGGGTTCGAGCCCAGATCGCTGAAGATCGCCGGGTTCCACAGCACCTGGAAGCCGAGGATCAACAGCGGCACGACCAGCGTCTGCACGAGCAGGGTGCGGTCGCGCAGGAGCAGGTGCAGCTCCTTGGCCACGATGCCGCGGAAGAGGCCGCCCGCGGCCCCTGGGCTGACCTGCACGCCGCGCCGTCCCCGGTCGGACGCAGAGCCGGAGATGAGGCCGTCGGACACGAGGCGCTCGGAGGAGCGGATGGCCCACAAGGGGATCGCCAGAGCGAACAGCGGCAGCACTACGGACGGGAGCAGCATGCTCATTTGCGAGGAGCAAAACAGCGCCGGTACGCTGCAGGGCAGCCACAACAAGGCGCTCGGCACCGCCTCGGCCAGCCGGAAGAAGGCGGACGGCATGTCCGCAACCGCGAAGCCGAGCACGCCGTACATGCCCACGACACCCAGCAGCGTGCAGAACGCCTGCACGTTCTTCAGCCGTCCGCGGCTGAGCCGCTTGCGCAGCCAGGTCTCCGCCACGACCCGCAGTGCCGCCAGCAGCAGGTTGAGGTAGAGCGTGAGCAGCAGCGCCAGCGGGACGGCCAACCAACCGTGGCCCGCGCTCCAAAAGATCACGAGCAGCAGCGGGAAGTTGAAGATCCAGCCGATGGCGTGGATCAGCGTATTCTCGAAGGTCTTGGCCAAGAAAAGGCTGCGGCCCGATGCAGGCAGCGTGAACAGCCATTCCAGCGTCCAGTCCACCTGGCCCAGATCGCGATTCGTCCCCCCGATGGAGATCAGGAAGAGCGTGATGAAGATGCCGGCCAGCAGGAGGCCTAGCCCCCGTATGAGTTGCGGCTCCACGCGCGGCGCCACCCACAGGCTGGTTCCGAACATGGGGCCCGCCTGCCGGTCCTTGGTACTGCTGATCCGGTCCAGGTACCCGCCGAGGCCGATATCTTCGTCCTCGGCGTTCTCGGCATGCGTGTGCGTCTGGGCCTGCGCGTCCCGGATCTCGAGCCCGGTGGCGAGCCGCTTCAGGATCAGCGAGCTGACGCTGACGGCGTAGAAGACGATCAGGCCGCCGAAGACGACCAGCGTGATGCCGCCGCCGAGCGATTTGCGCGGCGTCCCCGTGCGGCGCGCGCCGGCGGCCTTCTTGCGCCGGCCCCAGCGCAGCTGGCTGCGCACGCGGTTCAGCCAGCGCCGGCCGGCGGTGCGCGTCAGAATCCCGACCACCCGCCACGTTCCGGGCGGGCGTCTCAATCCACGCTCCTCTTGCGCTCGCCGGGCGGGATCTGCTCCTCGGGCGCGGTAACCGCGAAGAAGACGTCCTCCAGGCTGCCGCCCGCCGTCAGGCGGTTGCGCAGCTCGTCCAGCCGCCCGACCGCCGCAAGCTTGCCCTTGTGCAGGATGCCGACGCCGTGGCACAGCTTCTCCGCCTGGTCCAGCAGGTGCGTGCTGAAGAAGATCGACTTGCCCGCCGCGGCCATCTCCCGAATGAACTCGTGCATCGTGCGCGTGGCGAACGGGTCCAAGCCGTTGGTCGGCTCGTCCAAGATCAATAGGCGCGGGTCGTGCAGCAGCGCGCAGACCGTGGCCAACTTCTTCTTCATGCCCTTGCTGAAGTTCGTGGCGAACTCGTCCAGATCCTCCCGCAGCCCCAGCCGTTCCACGAGAGGCAGCGCGGCCGCGTCGATCTCGCGCGGCTGCAGGCCGTGCATCTCCCCCACGAAACGGATGATCTCGCTGGCCCGCAGGTAGTCGTAGAAGACCGGCTCGTCCGGCAGGTAGCCGACCGACCGCTTGACCTCGGCGCGGTCCCGGAAGCAATCCCGCCCGTCGATGCGCGCGGACCCTGCCGTGGGCTCTAGGATGCCCATCAGCATGCGAATGGTGGTCGTCTTGCCCGCGCCGTTCGGCCCGAGCAGGGCGAAAATCTCTCCCGGGGGCACGGTCAGGTCGAGGCCGTCCACGGCCGTGAAGTCGCCGTAGCGCTTGCTCAATCCTTCCAGAACGACGAGCGGATCCATCAACCTCTCCGTGAAGATCTCGACAAGAACGGGCCTCCTACCAAAGTACGGCCACAGACGCGTTCTCGCAGACACAGAACCCCCTTTTGGGGCAGCCCCGGACGAAGCGGGGCCGTGCGCAGCTTGTAGGTCGGGCGCCGCGCAGGGCGCCGTCGGGCCCGGTTGCTGCTAGATGGTGGCCGGACGCTCGCATAATGGCGTGAGCGGGCGGAGGCTAGCGATGGCACCCAGGCTGCGACCCTACAAGTTCTACGACACGGCCGTATCGATCTGCTCCACCTGCTACCGGCGGGTGGACGCCAAGATCGTCTTCATGGACGGCGGCGTGTGGATGTTGAAACGCTGCCCGCGGCACGGCGGTGAGCGCGTGCTGCTGGCCGACGACATCGACTACTACCGGCGCGCCCGGGAGGTCTTCGTCAAGACGCCCGAGCAGACCTGCAAGCCGAACACGCCGGTGCGTTACGGCTGCCCCTACGACTGCGGCATCTGCCCCGACCACGAGCAGCACGGGTGCAACATCCTGATCGAGGTGACCGACTCCTGCAACCTGCGCTGCCCCACCTGCTATGCAGGCAGCGGGCCCGAGCGGCTGAGCCACCGCAGCCTCGAGCAGATCGAGCGCATGCTGGATGCGGCGGTGCGCAACGAGCAGGAGCCCGACGTGGTCCAGATCTCGGGCGGCGAGCCGACCGTCCACCCGCGCTTCTTCGAGATCCTGGACGCGGCCAAGCGGCGCCCGATCCGTTACCTGATGCTGAACACCAACGGCGTGCTGATCGCGAACCGGCCCGGCTTCGCGGAGCGGCTGGCCGGGTACCGGCCCAGCTTCGAGATCTATCTACAGTTCGACTCGCTCGAGGAGGAGCCCTATCGTGTCTTGCGGGGCGAGGAGTTGCTGGAGACGAAGCTCAAGGCCGTCGAGCGGCTGAACGAGGTCTCGCTCCCCGTCACGCTGGTCTGCACCGTCCGGCGCGGTGTCAACGACCATGAGCTGGGGCGCCTGATCGAGTTCGGCCTGGAGCAGCCCGCAGTGCGCGGCGTGCACTTCCAGCCGGTGCAGGCCGCCGGACGCCTCGAGCAGTACGAAGGCGGGTTCAACGTGATCCGCGACCGGCTCACGTTGACCGAGGTGCGGCGCAAGATCCTGGAGCAGTCCGACCGCTTCGCGCCGGGAGACATCATCCCCGTGCCCTGCCACGCCGACAGCGTCGCCATGGCCTACGCGCTACACCTACATGGCCGCGTCATCCCCTTGACCGGCCTCGTTCCGCCGGAGCTGTTGATCGAGGCCGGGAGCAACACGATCAGCTACGAGATCGACGAACGCACGCATGCGGCGCTGTTCGAGCTGTTCAGCACGCACCACTCCGCCGACTCGCAGGCGGGCGCCATGCGGGCCTTCCTCGAAACCGCCGCCGGCCCCGGCTTCGACGGGGCCGCGGGCCTGGACTACTCGAACATCTTCCGCGTGCTGATCGTGCAGTTCATCGACGCCCACTCCTTCGACCTGCGTTCCATCCGCAAGACCTGCGTGCACATCGTGCACCCCGACGCAAAGCGGGTGATCCCCTTCGACACCTACAACATGCTCTATCGTGACGACCTCGAACAAAGAATCCTGGACCCGATTCGTCGCGAACGGGAGCGAGCCGGCGAAGTCCTGGGACCGGCCCCGGCCGGGACGGCAGCGGCCTCGGAATGAGGAGCCGGAGCTTGACACCGTTCCTGATCACCGCGGGTCTGGTTCTGTTGCTCTTGGGCGCCGTAGCCCTGATCAAGGGCTGCGGCGGCTCGCGCGTCGTGCGGGTCGACACCCCCCTTCCGAAGGACTTTCCGGCGCAGGGGTTCAGCCATGCCGTGTTCGAATCCTTGTTGCAGGAATACGTCGATGACGAGGGCCGCGTGGCCTATCGGCTGTGGCACGACAACGCAGGCGACATGGCGCGGCTCGATTCATACCTGGCGGCGCTGGCCCGCTACAGCCCGCTCAACGCGCCGGAGCGCTTCCCCGCGCAGAGTGCCCGTCTGGCTTACTGGCTCAACGCGTACAACGCGTCCGTGATCAAGGGCGTGCTGCTGCACTGGCCGCTCCACAGCGTGAACGACGTGAAGGCCCGCCTTCAACTGAAGCAGGGCCAGGGATTCTTCCACGAGCTCGGATTCGTGCTGGGCCAGAAGACCTACTCGCTGCTGCAGATCGAGAACGAGCAGATCCGCAAGCCCTTCCAGGATGCGCGCATCCACTTCGTGCTGAACTGCGCCAGCGGCTCTTGCCCGGCGCTGCGACCCGAGCTCCCGAAAGGGCCCCAGCTGGAGACGTACCTGGCGGACGCGACGGCGCGCTTCGTCTCCGATCCGTCCAATGTGCGTGTCGACTCCGAAGCGCGCAAGGTCTACCTGTCGGCGATCTTCGACTGGTACGCAGACGACTTCCTCAACGACCTGCGCCGCCGGGGCAAGCCCGCGCCGGACCTGATCGCCTACGTCCGCGACGTCGCACCGCCCGCGCTGCAGGCGCAACTCGAAGGCGCGCAAGAATACGAAGTCGTGTTCCTGGACTACGACTGGTCCGTCAACGGCCTGGGAGACGGGCCGTGAGCGACCGGGGTGCGATCCCGTCCTGCTGCGCCGGGCTCTATGAGCTCGAGATCACGCGCGTCCTGCTGGGCCCGAGCCTTCATCCCGGCGGCGCGGCGCTCACGCGCCGGCTGGGCGCGGCCGCGCTGCTGCACCCCGGCTCCCTGGTCCTGGACGTGGCCTCCGGCCGGGGCTGCAGCCTCGCGGTCTGGGCGGAGCAATTCGGCAGCCGCGGCGTAGGCGTCGACTACTCGGCCCAGAATCTGCGCGCCGCACGAGAGCTGATCCCGTCGGACCGTCTGCACTGGTCGCGCGGCGAAGCCGGCGCCCTGCCCTTCGCTGCGGACACGTTCGACGCCGTCTTGTGCGAGTGCGCGTTGTGTACCTTCCCGGACATGAACGGTGCGGTCACCGAGATGCTGCGCGTGCTCAGGCCCGGGGGGCGCGTGGGCATCAGCGACATGGTGCTCGAAGCGCCGGTCCCGGAGGCTCTGCAGGGCTTGTTCGGGCGCGTGTTGTGCATCGCAGGTGCGCGCAGCCGCCGCGGCTACCTTGAAACCCTGGTGGGCGCGGGCTTCGAAGCCGTGCGCCACGAGGACCATTCCTCCGCCCTGCTTCAGATGGTGGCGGACATCGAGGGACGCCTCGGGACGGCGCGCACGCTCGCGGAAGCCGGAGAGCTGGACTTGCCGAGTGAGCTTCTGGATGACGTCGAGTTGCTCGGGACGGCGCGCGACTTCGTACGCTCCGGCGGCGTCGGGTACGCCTTGTTCAGCGCCCGCAAGCAGCGCTGAGCGTTGCGCGGGGATTTCGTATGCTGTTGGGCCGAGGGTGCGTGAAGAAGGCCAGGGAACACTCGGGACACGCAAGGCGCGCAACCGCAGCGCCGCTGCGGGACTCGTGGACGTCGCTGGCCATCCTGGCCGGCGTGCTCGCGCTGGCCACCTTGCTGGAGGCCACACCTCGAGAGGCGTCGCTGGCCGGGCTGCGCGCGCCGCCGTGCGCGCTGCGTGCCGTGCTCGGAGAGCACGCCTGCCCCGGGTGCGGCCTGACGCGCAGCACGTCGCTCGTCGTCCGGGGCGACCTGGCCGGCTCGCTGAGCGTGCATCCGGCGGGCGCGCTCGTAGCCCTGCTGTGCCTGGCGGGCATCGTGCTGCACCTCCACATCCTGATCCGGCGGCGCCGAACCGCTACGCACGTGGCGCTGTTGCGCCTGGGAGGCCGGCTCTTCGTACTGGGACTCGTCGCTGCCTGCGTGGTGCGTTGGATCTAGAGCGCCATGGGCGAAACCATCTTCATCCAACTCGTGATCCGGGTCGTGTTCGGCGGCATTTGCGCCTCCGTCGCGCAAAACCGCGGCCGCAGCGCCGTCGCTTGGTTTTTCATCGGGGCTTTGTTCGCGTGCATCGGCCTCGTCGTCCTGCTCGTCATCCCGAACCTGAAGATCGAGCAGGAGCGCCACGACAGGCTGCGCAGCGAGAACCGGCGCCTGCGCGAGCGGCTACGCAAGGACCGCATGGTGGCGGACCAGCGCCACACCTCGACGCAGCAGCGCCTGGGAGTGCACGACACGGCGCTCGGCGTCGACACTTCGCACGCCGTGGGCGCGCCCGAGGATACCGGGCACTTGAGCGAGGGGGACTTGCCGCCCCCGCCGCCTCAGCAAAAGCCGAAGCGCCACTGGTACTACGCCGTCGGCGCCAGGGAGCTGGGGCCGATCACGGATGCGGAGTTCAGGACACTCTGGCGCGACGGGACGCTCGACCGGGACTCCCTGGTGTGGCGGAAGGAGATGTCCGGGTGGAAGGCCATCGCCGACATCCGAGGGCTCGAGGGCCGGCTGAATGCCTGAGCCCGAGCCGCTCGAGGCTGCGCCGGGCGCCCGTCCCGCCGGCGCGGTACGCCACGCCTGGTTCGGAGGCATCCTCGAAGGGCGCATGACGGACGCCGAGCTCCTCAAGCCGCTCGTGCGCCGGCTGAACCAGCTCGGCATGGCGGAAGCGGAGTTGGAGCTCGAGGGCGGCCGCTTCTCGCTGATGCTGGACGACGCCAAAGTCCCCGGCCAGCGCATGACCGACGAAGCCATGCGTGACTTCGCCCGGCTGCTTCAGGACCTGGTCGAAGCCTCCGGCGCGCCCCACGCGGCGGAGTCCACGCTGCACTGCACCTGCGTGTACGACGACGCCGTGGTCGAGACGCTGTTCCAGGTCACCGAAGAGGGCGTCGAGGCGCGCAGCCGCGTGCGCCCGCTCGACCAGGACGACGCGCGCCAAAGGCCCGAAGCCGTGGCCACGGCGCTCCGGCGCATCGGGACGCGCAGAGCGGCGCTGATGGGCGCGCTGTTGCTGGTCGTTTTCGGCTTGATGGCCTGGGTCAGCGGGTACCTCGACCGGGTGCTGAGCCACTCGGCGGAAGATCTGGCGCACGAGACGGGGCCCTTCGGGGAAACGCTGGTGCTTTCCGTCGAGAAGTCCTGGGGCAACTACAAGGTGACGCTCGTGCGGGGACCGGACTACCCAGCAAGTGTTGCAGAAGCGGAGCGGCGCGTGGCTGAGCTGACGAGCCTCGTACAGAAGACCGCGTACAACATCGTGGTGGCGGGCGGCCGCATGTACGTCCAGTTGCTGGACAAGGATCAGAAGGTCCTCGCCAGCGAGGAGGTTGAGCTGCGCGCGTTGGTGGCGTCGGGCGACGCCGAAGTGACCGCGAAGCTGCCCGGCCGCATCAGAGCGCATGCGCTGCGCCTGTCGCTCGAGCGAGGCCTGCCGCAGAAGTGAGCGGCGGTACGGACGACGTCCGCTTTTGGCCTGCCCACCTGGAGCCGGAGGCGCACGAACGCATCGACACGCAATGTTCCGCTTGTGGCCTGCGCTGGGCGGTCCACAAGAACATGGCGGGCCACCGCTTGCGCTGCGAATGCGGGGAGTGGATCGAGGTGCCTGCGCAAGGCGAGGCCGAGGTCGCGCTGCGCGGTCCGTCGATGCCGGCCGGGCCACCGGTCTCCCGGCGTTCGCTCACAGACCGCGAGGTCGTGGACCCGTCCGTGGGTTACGCCGAACCGCCGTCGAGCTTCGAGCCGCGGCACGAGATCCCCACCAACCTGCCCATGGAGGCCGACACGCTGCGCCACGCCAGCGTGGAGACGCGGCGCAAGTGGAAGAACCGCGTCGTACTCGAGATGGCGGCCATCATCGGCGCCTTCCTGGTGCCGCAGTTCCTCTTTCACGTGTTGACGGACGACCGCGGGCACCTCGTCTACCTGCCGCTCACCGACCTGATCTCGGGCGTGCTGGTGCTGGTCGCCGGACTGAGCGCGGCGCACTACACCTTCGGCGGCTTGAAGCCGACGGCGCCGCGCTTCATGGTCGAGGGTGCCGTGATCGGTCTGGCCGCGGCCGGGCTCGCGATGGTCTGGGTAGGCATCCTGGAGGGCTGGTTCCCGGACGCCGACAACCTCCTGCGCCTGCTCGCCGAGGAGATCGGCCTGTTCTGGACGCTCGTGACCGTAGGCCTGTTTCCCGCCGTCTTCGAAGAGCTGGCCTTTCGCGGTCTCCTGCAGGGCAGGCTGCAGGCCGTCTACGGACGCAACGGGGGAATCCTGTTGTCTGGGACCGCGTTCGCCCTGGCTCACGGAGTCTCCGCCGGCCTCCCATTCCACGTGGCGGGCGGCTTCTACATGGGCTGGCTGCGCGTGCGCAGCGACAGCCTCTACCCCTGCATGATCACCCACCTGCTCTACAACGGCGCCCTCGTGCTCAGCGCCGCCTGATTTGTTCCGGCGCCGACGATCACCTCCCGCTTGCTCTGGAGCGCGCGCGGACGGTACCCTCTGCGCCACGGAGGAAACCATGCAGAAGATCCCTCTGGGCTACATCGCGCTGCTTCTGGTCGTGGGCTGCGCCAGCTCCTCGCCGATGATCAGCGGCGACATCGACTGCGGTAACAAGAGCCGGAAGATCTACGAGAACGACACGGCCGCGCAGGTCTCGCTTGACCTGGCGGTCGTCAACAACTGCTGGCAGGACGCGATCGTGCGCTTGAACGTCGGCGGATCGCAGCAGCAGACGTGGAAGGTGCTCTCCTACCGGAGGCCCCAACGCCGGGTGATGAAGATCACCGTGCCCGCGGGCGGGGAGCTCGTGCTGGAATCCCACGGCAAGAAACGCGACACGCCGTTCATGCACAACTGCTTTTACTCGTACCAGCTGAAGAATTGAAGGTGCCCGTAGGGGCCGGGAACGCCGCGTGACGTACGATTTGCTGCTGGGTCTCGCCTCCGTCGTGGTGCTGGGCACCGCGGCCCAGTGGTTGGGCTGGCGGCTGCGCCTGCCGTCGATCCTGCTGCTGCTGCTGTTCGGGTTTGCGGCCGGGCCGGCGGGCGTCAACGTCGTGCGGCCCGACGCGCTGTTCGGCCCGCTGCTGCTGCCCCTGGTCTCGCTCTCGGTGGCCGTCATCCTGTTCGAGGGCGGGCTGAGCCTGCACGTGCGCGAGCTCGGCGACCACGCCAAAGTCGTGCGGCGGCTGGTCACGCTGGGCGTGTTCGTCACGTGGGTCGTGGCCTCGGCCGCCGCGTACTTGCTGGGTGGATTGGACGCGCGCCTGGCCGTGTTGTTCGGCGCCATCGTCACGGTCAGCGGCCCAACCGTGGTGCTGCCCTTGCTGCGCCAGATCCGCCCCACCGGCGCAGCGGCGTCGATCCTGAAGTGGGAGGGCATCGTCAACGACCCGATCGGCGCCATGTTGGCCGTGCTCGTCTTCCAGGGCATCGTCGCGGAAGGACTGCGCGAAGCCACCTGGGGCGCCGTCGGCGGCATCGTGAAGACGGTCGTGGTCGGCGGCGTGCTCGGCTTTCTCGCCGCCTTGCTGGTACTCGAGCTGCTCAAACGCTACTGGGTACCCGACGCGCTCCAGAGCCCGGTCGTGCTGGCCGTCTGCTGGGCCGCTTTCGCCGGCGCCAACACGATCCAGCACGAGTCCGGCTTGCTCGCCGTGACGCTCATGGGCGTGTTGCTGGCCAACCAGAAGCGCGTCTCAACGCGGCACATCCTCGAGTTCAAGGAAAACCTGCGCACCCTGCTCATCTCCGGCCTGTTCATCTTGCTGGCGGCCCGCCTGGACTTCAACGACCTGCGCAGGCTCGGCGCGGGCGATTTCCTGCTGCTCGGCGTGCTGCTCGCCGTGCGCCCGCTGGTGGTGCTGCTGTGTACGCGCGGGGCGGGGCTCGGCCGCGCCGACAAGATCTTCCTCGCGGGCATGGCGCCCCGCGGCATCGTGGCCGCAGCGGTCGTCTCCGTGTTCGCCATCCGTCTGCAGGAGCTCGGCCATGAGGGCGCGGACCGGCTGGTGCCGATGGTTTTTCTGGTGATCTTCGGGACCGTTACGGTCTACGGCCTGTGCGGACGCCCGCTGGCAATCCGCTTGGGGCTCGCGACGACCGAACCCCAAGGCGTGTTGCTGTTGGGCGCGCACTCCTGGGCGCGCGCGCTCGGCGTTGCTCTGCGGGAACTCGACCTGGCCGTCGTCGTGGTCGACACGAACCCGCGCCACATCGCGGAGGCGCGCATGGAGGGGTTGCGCGCCTACCACGGCAGCGCGCTCGGGGAGCGCGCCGACGAGCAGATCGACCTGCGCGGCGTGGGGCGCTTGTTCGCGCTCACCCCCAACGACGAGGTCAACGCGCTGACGGCCATCCACTACGCGCCCCTGTTCGGGAGCGGCGAGGTCTACCAGGTCGTGCCGGAGGCGGGCCGGGAGAGCTTCGAGACCGTGCCCTCCCACCTGCGCGGACGTTTTCTCTTCGCCGACAAGTGCGACTTCACGGCGCTTCGCAAGCGCTTCCAGTCCGGGCAGCGCGTCAAGGCGACCGCGATCACCGAAGAGTTCGACTATGCCGCCTGGCGCACACACTACGGAGACGACGCGCTCCCGCTCCTGACGGTCGACGCGAGCGGGCGGGTGACCGTGGGCACGCCGCAGCAGCCGCTCGAACCCGAGGCCGGCGACACGCTGGTGGCGCTCGTCGACGAGGAGTCGGAGGCCGCGGCTCACCGCAAAGGCGCAAAGAGCGCAAAGGACACACCTAGCAGAGACTAACCCCGCGACCCGCTGCGACTCTGGGGGGACGGCCCGGGTTCATCGACCCGCTGTTGCAGGACGACCGCGGTCTCGCGGGTGCGCAGACCGACGCGGTCGCCCACGTCGAAGCGGCAGCGGTAGTCGGCGATCACCGTGTACAGCCGCTCGCCGAAACGCACGCGCAGCGTGATGTCGTGTCCCTTGTATTCGCGCAGCACGACCTCCGCCGCTGCCGCGCCGCCGTGGAGCTCCATGAGCTCCAGGTGCTCGGGACGCACGGAGAGCACGACGGGGCCGTGAGCCGTCTGGTCTAGACGGACCTGGCCCAGGGGCGTGGTGGCGCTCGCGCCGCCCGCCTCGCCCTCGATGAAGTTCGTGTCGCCCAGGAAGTCCGCCACGAAGCGGTTGGCCGGCCGCAGGTAGAGATCCTCGGGGCGGCCGATCTGCTCCATGCACCCCGCGCACATGACACCCAGCCGTTCGGCGAAGCTCAGCGCCTCCTCCTGGTCGTGCGTGACGAGCAGCGCGGTGGTGCCCATCTCTTTCAGCCGGTCGTGTACGTAGCGCCGCACGGTCTCCCGCAGCCCCTTGTCCAGGCTGTCGAACGGCTCGTCCATCAGCAACAAGGAAGGCTGCGGCGCCATGGCGCGCGCCAGCGCCACGCGCTGCCGCTCGCCCCCGCTGAGCTCGTGCGGGGTGCGTTCTCCGAGCCCCTCCAGATCGAGCGCGGCCAGGAGCTCGGCCACACGGCTGCGCCGCTCGGCCGCCGGTAGCGAGGTGAGCCCGAAGGCGATGTTGCCCTCGACCGTCAGGTGCGGGAACAGCGCATGGTCCTGGAAGACGAATCCCAGCTCGCGCCTGGCCGGCGGCACGAACACGCCGTCGCCTTGCACGACCGCGCCACGCAACAGCATGCTGCCGCGCACGAGCGGCTCGAAGCCGGCGATCGCGCGCAGGACCGTCGTCTTGCCCGAGCCGGACGGTCCGAGCAAGGCGAAGATCTCGCCGGGCGCGACCGTGAAGGAGACGTCGTCGACGGCGTCGCGCGCAGCGCCTGCGTAGCGCACACACGCCCGGTCGAGGCGCAGCAGCGGATCGGCTACGCCCACTTGTCCTCCTTGAGCACGAGCCCCGTCACGAACAGCCCGGCCACGCCGACGATCGCCAGCGCATACGGCGCGGCCTGGGCGAAGAGCGCCTCTTCGGTGTAGGTCCACACGTTGGTCGCCAAGGTGTCGAATCCGAGCGGGGCCAGGATAAGCGTCAGGGGGAGCTCCTTGACCGAAGCCAGGAACACCAGTGCCATGGCGGCCGCGACGCCGCGCCACAGCAACGGGCCCGTGACCCGGCGCAACACCGAGAGCGTACCGCATCCCAGGCTGCGAGCCGCTTCCTCGAGCGCCGGCGGCAGGCGGTACAGCGCGCTGCGCAGCGGCCCGGCGGCCTCGGCCATGAAGCGAATCGTCAGGGCCGCCACGAGCAGGCCCAGCGTCTGGTAGACGCCCGGCAGCAGGCGCACGGACAGGAACACGAGTGCCAGCCCGAAGGCCATAGGGGGAATGCCGAAGCCGAGATAGGGGATGCGCTCGCCCAGGCGCGCCAGCCAGCCCCGGCCACGCAACGAAGCGTACAACAGCGGAAACGTGATCGCCGGCGCCAGCAGAGCCACGCCCAGAGCCACGCCCACGGAGTTGAGCAACGCACCGCCGAACGAGCCCGAGACCATCATGGAAGCGCCGGTCCCGCGCGTCATCCACACGACCAGCACCGTGACCGGCAGCGCCAGCGCGAGCAGGGGCACGCCCACCGCGAAGGCGTACGCGGGCTCGCGCCAGCGGCCGAGCGGCACGTTGCGCGCGCGCCGAACGCCGCCCAGCGTCAGCGCCTCGCTGAGGCGGCCGCGCAACCAGCGCGCGTCCACGACCAGCAGCAGCGCCGCGAGCGCAACGAGCACGAGCGCCAGCAAGGCCCCGTACGTGCGGTCGAGGGCAGCCACGTACTGCGAGTACACCGCGGAGCTCAGCGTCTCGTAGCGCATCAGGCTGACGACAGCGAAGTCCGCGATCACGTGCAGCAGCACCAGCAGTGCACCCGCCAGGTAGGCGGGCCGCAGCTGCGGCAGCACGACGCGGCGCCACACCGCCCAGCGTCCGAGCCCCTGGGCGGCGGCGGCCTCCTCCAACGCCGGATCCAGGCGCTGCAGACCGGCACGCAGGTTCAGGAACAGATACGGGAACGTGTACAGCGTTAGCACGAAGGCGGCGCCCCAAAAGCCGCTGGGACGCCACAGTCGCACCCCGAGCACGTGCGCCCCGAGGCCGTAGTCCCCCCCAAGGCTGAGCCACACGAAAGCCAGTACGTAGCCGGGGATGGCCAGCGGCAGGGTTCCAAGCACGGTGAGCAGCTTGCGCCCCCGCAGCTCCGTGCGCGTCGTCAGCCAGGCGTAGGGAAAGGCCAGCAGGGTCGAGCCCAGCAGTACCGCCGCGCCCAGCAGCACCGTGTTGCCGAGCAGCACAAATGTGCGTTTGCGCAGCAGCAGGTCGGCGGCCTGGCCCGCATCCGCTCCCAGTGCGCGGATCAGCAGGTAGACGACGGGCCCGCCGACGCCCAGGGTTACGAGAAGGCCGCAGAGCACCGCGGGCCACGCGCGCGCGGGCATGCGCAACGACACCCTCGAGACGCTCAGAGGAGTCCGGCCTCCCGCAACATCTTCAGCGTCGCGGGCAGCCCGTCGAGCTTGCCGAGGTCGACCGGCGCGGCCTGTTCCCGCAACTGCCGTAGCGGCAGCAAGCTGGGGTTGGGGATCACCCCTTCGATCACCGGGTACTCGAACACGGAGCTGGTGAAGTACTGCTGCGCCTTGGGCGAGAGCAAGAAGGCGAGACAGCGCTGCGCCGCCTCCTTGCGCTTGCTCGACTTCAGGATCCCCGCCCCCGCCACGTTGAGCAGGTTGCCGATGTCGCCCTTCGCGAACGTCGTCTGCGCCACGGGGAAGTTCTTGTCGGCCGCCTTGAAGCGCAACAGGTAGTAGTGGTTCGGCAGGCCGAGGTCTATCTCTCCCGCGGCCAGCGCCTGCAGGATGGGCGTGTTCTTCGGGTACGCCTTCGCGCCGTTCTCCTTCATGGCACGCAGCCAGGCGAGCGTCTTCTCGTCGCCGTGGTGTATGCGCATGGCCGTCACGAAGGCCTGGAACGACGCGTTCATCGGGGCCCAGCCGACCCGGCCCTTCCACTTGGGTGCGGTCAGATCGAACACGCTCTTGGGCAGCTCTTCCGGTTTGATGCGGCGCGTGGAATAAGCCAGCACGCGCGCGCGTCCGCTCGTGCCCACCCAGGTCCCCTGCGCGCCGCGCAACTCGGCGGGAACCCGCGCCAGCAGCGCCTCGGGCAGACGCGCCAGGAGCCCCTTGCGGCTGAGCGTGGCCAGGGCACCGGCATCTTGCGCCCAATACAGATCGGCGGGCGAGCGCGCACCTTCCTCCTGCAACGTGAGCGCCAGAGCGGCCGTCTTGCCGTAGCGCACCTCGACTTTGAGACCGGTCTCCCGCTGTAGCTGCACGATCAGCGGAGCGACCAGGCTCTTGCTGCGTCCGGAGTAGATGACCACGTCGGGGCCCGCGGCCACGGCGCCCGGCGCCGCGAGCAGGACCAGGAGGAGAAGGACCAGACCGATGCGTAGATGCACTGCTAACTCCTAGCTCTGTTTCTTGTGGATTGTGCGGCCTGCGCGCGCCAGCGAGGCGATCAAGCCGCGCGTGCGGTCGTCCAGACCCGTGCGCTCCAGCAGCGCCAGCAACTCCTTCCGGGCGCCTTCGAAGTCGCGCGTCGCGATCAGGCTGGCAACCAGATTGCCCGCGATGCGCGCATCCCAGGGTCCCGCCTGCAGCCGCCTGCGCAGATGCTCCACGGCCGCGGCGTGCTCGCCCTTGCGGCGCAGATAGCTTCCCAGCCAAGCGTCCACGTCGGGGCTGACGCGTCCGTTGCGGGCGGCCTTTCTCCAATGCGTGAAGGCCTTGTCGAGCACACCCCGCGCCGCGGCCAACTGCCCCAGGAGCACGTGCGCATCGCCTGCCAGCGCCGGATCGCCGCCGGTGCTCAGCTTCATGGCGCGCGCTTGCGCACCGGCGCCGTCGCCGGCTGCGGCCAGCAGACGCGCGCAACGCAACTCGAGGGCTGCGCGGTCCACAGGCTTGCGGGACAGTAGCCGCTCGTAGAAGTCCACGGCAGCCCGCGCGTTGCCGGCATCGACCAGCAACTCGGCCAGCGTCCTCTCGAGGGGCGCGGAGCTGCCCCCGAGGTGGTACCCGGTCAGCAGCATGCGCAAGGCGTCCGCGTTGCGGCCGGCGCGCAGGTGCAGATTGCCTGCACGCAGCCACACGTCCGCCCGCGCCGGATCCACCTTCAGGATGTCGCGATAGCCGGCCAATGCCTCGTCCGAGAGCCCCGCCTGTGCGGCCGCGTCCGCCGCCGCCTGTTGCACGTCGTTGTCGTCCGGCGCCAACAACCCGGCCAGCCGCAAGCTGTTCACGGCGTGCGGCAGACGCTCCTTCTGCAGCGCGATGTGCGCCAGGCGCGACAGCAACGCCGGCGTCATGCGCCCCAGCGCCAGCGCGTGGTTGAGAGCGGCGCGCGCCTCGTCGTAGCGCTCCAGCTCGAAGTAGGCGTACCCGAGCAGCGCCTGGGCGTCCGCCCGCTCCGCGTCCTTCTCCAGCGCGGGCGTCAGAAGCTCGACGGCATCCGCGTAGCGTCCGGCCTGGAACAGCCGGTGGGCGCGGACGACCGCGTCCTCTTGCTGCGCCGCGGCCAGAGCCGTCGCGAGCGGGAACAACAGAAAAACGGCGCGCAAAATGCTCATCTCAGGCGAAACTCCGTGGTCTTCAGGGCCCAGGCCTTCACCGGTCGCCCTTCATGCCGCGGCGGCGTGAAACGCCAGTGCCCGGCCACGTTCAGCACCGCTGTGCCGAAGCCGCGGTAACCGTCGACGCTCACGGTCTCTACCCTCTCGACGCGCCCTTCCTCGTCGATCAAGAGGCGCACCGTGACAGCGCCTTCCTCGCCCCGGCGCAACGCCGTGACGGGGTAGGCGGGACTGCGCACGGACAGCTCGCGCGGAGGCTCGTCGATCTCGTCGCTCCCCCACGGCTCGCGCCGGCGCTGCTCGCCTTTGCGCTGCTCGGCCGCACGATGGGATCGGGCCCGCGCGGGCGCGGCGCGTACGGGGCGCGCCTCGCGGCGCACCACCGGCACGATACGGATCGGCGGCAGCGCGACCGGGATACGCGGCTGCGGCAGGTCGAGCAACTCCAGCTCGGCTGCGGGCAGGTCCATGTCGACCGGCACGGGATCGAGCTCGGGCGGCGCGGGCAGCTCCCGCTCGCGTTCCGGTTGCGGGCGCAAGGGCTCCTCGATCGGCAGCTGGAACAGCGCCAGGCGCACCGGGGCACGCATGCGCGCCTCGACCGGCTGCGGACGGTTCAGGGCCGCCAGAGCCGCGAACAGCAGCAGGTTGAACACGACGCCGATACCGACGGCGGCCGCGCCGCGCAACTTCGGGCGGTTCCTCATCGCGGCCTCCGCTTGCGCGTGGCCAGCCCGATGTCGGTGGCCCCCGCGAGCTTGGCCGTGTCCATGACCTCCACCAACCGCGAGGCCGGTGTCTGCTCGTCCGCGATCAAGACCACGGACGTGCGCCCTTGCCCATCCCGCGTCAAGCGCGCCACGCGGTCGCGCAGGGCTGCCAGCGAGACGCGGCGTCCCTCGGTGAACACGGCTCCTCCGGCGGTGATGCTCACGCGCAGGCTGCGCGAGTCCAGGCTTTCGGACCACACCGCCTGCGGCCGCTCCACACGGATGCCGGTCTCGCGCACGAAGGTCGTGGTCACGATGAAGAAGATCAGCAGGATGAAGACCATGTCCATGAGCGGCGCCATGTTGACGCCCGGGGTGGACCCCTCACCGTTTGCTCTGCGTTGAACCGACTGGAACATGGGTTATCCGTGGCAAAGCGCCGTCTCGATCTTCTTTCCGTAGAGCCGTGCCGTCTCCACACAGTGCCGTGCACGCGACACGAGCCAGCCATGCAGGACCAGAATCGGCAACGCCGTGACGAGCCCCGCCTGCGTCGTCACGAGCGCCTGCGAGACGCCGTCCGCGATCAGCCCGGCGTCGCGCGTGCCATGCAGCGTGATGGCGCTGAAGGTCTGCACCATGCCGAGGATCGTGCCCAGCAATCCGAGCAGCGGCGCCAGCGAACCGAGCACGGCGATCAGGCCCAGGTGGCGGCGCAGGTCGGCAGACTCGCCCCTCAGGAACGGGTCCAGATGCCGGGGCATAAAGAAACGCCGCGGGTCCGCGGACTCGAGCCCCGTGGACACGAAGCGGCCGACGAGATCCGGATGCTCACGGGCGACGGCCAGCGCCCCCGTGTGGTCACCGGCGCGCACGCGCCGCACGGCGTCGTCCGCCCAGACGAAGCTACGCGCGGAGTGGGACCGGATTTGCAGCCACTTCCAGCCGATCAGGCCGGAGGCGCCGAGCGAGAGCAGCGCGATCCCGCCGAACACCCAGCCGCCCTGCTCGATCAACTGCGACATGGCTAGGCCTGCTCCCCCAGGACGTTGTAGAGCGTCGCCGCGTTGCGCTCCGCGTCGGCGATCAACCCGTCGATGCGCCCCCTCAACAGGCTGTGCATGAGCAGGATAGGGATGGCGATCACGAGGCCGCTCGCGGTCGTCACCAGCGCTTCGGAGATGCCACCCGCCATGAGGCCCGGGTTGGCGTTGCTGTACACCTTGAGCACGCCGAAGGTCTGGATGATCCCGGTGACCGTGCCGAGCAGGCCCAGCAGGGGTGCGATGGCCGCCAGCGTGGCGATCCCGCCGAGCCGTTTCTGCATGCGCGGCAACTCGTGCAGCAGCTGCTCCTGGATGCTGTCCTCCATGGCGGCCGCGCCGCGGCTGCGCCGCCTCAGGCACGCGCCCAACGTGCGCGCCACAACGCCGCCCGCACGCTCGCAATCGCGCTCGGCGTCCTCGTAGCGCTGCGCCCGGGCGGCGGCCACGACGCGCGTCATCAGCCCGCCGCTGCCACGCCCCTGGCGCAGCAGGAACCAGACACGCTCTACGATCAGGCCCAACGCGAGCAGGGCTACGATGCACAAGGGGATCATCACGGGCCCGCCCCCCTCGACCCACGTACCCAGGTTGCGCCGTTCCAGCGCGCTTTCGGCGCGCAGACGGCCGCTCACGTCCATCGGCAGCGCCATGTGCGACGCCCCCGCACGCGCCGCACGCAGCGCGGCGGTGACCGCCTCCTGCTGCCGCGAGTCGAGCGCCTCGGTCCAGCGGAAGCCCGCTGCCTCGGCGGGGCTCTCCAGGGCGACGCCGATGCGCTCCGGATGCGCCACTACCTGATATGCGAACCCCATGTGCCCGATGCTCAGCAGTTGAACGCGCTCGCTCTCGCCGCTCGCCGTGCGCAGGCTGCGCTCGCGCACCGTCACGGAACCAGCCGCGGCGTGCACGTCGCCGAGCAGTTGCGCGAAGTCCTGCGCAGCTTGCGCCTTCCGCCCCCGCAGCCCCGCGAGCATGCCATCCAGGTTCGCGGCGGCCGCCGCGCTTCCGGGGACTTCGGCCAGATACAGGTCCAACTGTTCAGCGACGGCCACGGCACGGCTCCAAGCCTCCTCGGCTTGCGCCGCCTGGTCCGCGGCCCGCTTCTCCACCTGCTTCACCCGCGCCTCCCGCTCGCCCGCCGACGCGCGCAGCTGCTCGCGCTCGAGCTGCAGATCCAAGACTCGCGCGGCTTGCTCCGCGCGCCGCTCGCGCAACCCCGCGCGCTCCCGCTCCCAGGCCTCTCCGGCTGCCGCAAGCTCCTTGCTCTCTCTTGCGTACGCCGCCTCCAGCCGCTCGAGGCGCTGCTGCAGGGCGCCGGCTGAAACCGGCTCCCCGCCCGCGCTCCAAGCCGTCGCGAGCGGAACCAGCGCGGCCAGCACGACCGCCAGGGGCTTCACTTCCCCCCACCTTCCACGAACGGCACCACGCTCAAGCGCGGCGTACGGCGCTCCTGCAAGATCTCCACCGCCCTCACGACGCGCGACCGCTCTTCGGGCTCCGTGAGGAAGACCCAGGGCGCTGCCGCCACGTGGCTCGCCACGCCCACTTCCGCGCCGTCCTCCGTCACGCACAGCTCGTTGATCAACCCCAGGCGCACGCGGTACGCGTGCTTGCGACGGCCCGCAGCCACTTCGACCTCGGCGTTGAGCAGCTCGCGCGTCTTCATCAGGCGCAGCTCTTCCTCGATCTCGGTCCAAAGCGCCGGCAAGCCGCCCCGCTGCGCTGCTTCGCGCAAGGCTTGCGCCCGTTCCACGCGCCTGTACGGAATCCCCTTCGCGACGCGTTCCGCCATGCGCAACGCGGCCGGTTGCAGCGCGCTGCGCAGTGTTTCGAGGGCACGCACGTCCCGCCCTTCGGCCACCAGCGCCGCGTCGAGCCTGTCTCTCAACTCGGCCGCTCGCGTCCGCGCTTGCGCCGTGTCTTCTTCCACGCGGACCAGGTCTGCAGCGAGCTTGGCCATCTCCGCATCCAGCCGCGCGCGCAAGCCGGTCTGCTCTTCGCGAACCGTCACTGCGCGGCCGCGCAAATCCTGGAGGCGGTCTACCTCTTCTCGGATGCGCTCGGCCAGCGCTTGCCGGTCGCTGCCTTCCGACCCGAGCAGAACAGGGGCGCCGGCCAGGACCGCCACCAGCACCAGGCAGACACCCACGAACTTGCCGAGGGCTGCGGAGCGCCGATCACCTGCCTTCCTGAACATTCCTGCGTTGCTGGGGGGGGTCGAGAGGGTGCCGTTGCTAAGTATCACATCCTGAGAATGAGTCTCAATTTCTCTTGAGATTGATTCTCAATATCGTAGTGTTCCAGCGGGATGGTACTCTATCGATCGTTCGTTCGGTACTTTCTGCCGTTACTGTGCGCCCTTTTCCTTGAGGCCACGGCAGGCTCCGAGGAGCCCGACGGCGGCGGTCTGACAGCAGCGATCGAGGCCTACCTGAGCGACTCCAAGGCCTCCGAACACCGGCACGGGTCCGCCCAGGGCCTTTACAGCCCGGATCCCGCGCACTACGCCGTCCTCCTGGCGCTGCCGGGCGAACAGGCCGCCCCGCCCGCAGCGAAGCCCAAGGCTGTCGAGACCAAGGCATCCGAGAAGCCTGAGGACAAGAACGCCTACCGCATGCGCACGCAGACGATCTACGGGTCGCGCAAAGCCGTCTCCCTGCGCGGTACCTCCGGCTCGCACCTCGGACCCGAGGACATCCAGGAGCTCAACCTGGACGACATCAACCGCGCCCTGCGCAGGGTTCCGGGCGTATATCCGCGTGAGGAGGACGGCTACGGCCTGTTCCCGAACATCTCACTGCGCGGCGTCGACACGACGCGCAGTGCGAAGGTCACGGTGATGGAGGATGGTGTGCTCACCGCGCCGGCCCCCTACTCCGCGCCGGCTGCCTACTACTCCCCCACGCTCGGCCGCATGCACGCCATCGACATCCTGAAGGGGTCGAGCCAGGTCCTGTACGGCCCGCACATTACCGGCGGCGCGATCAACTACGTCTCGACCCCCATCCCCGGCGAGTCGGCGGCCTACTTGAAGGTGCTCTACGGCTCCTACAACGAGATCCGCGCGCACGCGTGGTACGGCACGGTGCTGCCCACCCGGAACGGCACGTGGAGCTTTCTGGTCGAGGGCTACTTCCGCGAAACGGACGGCTTCAAGGTCATCGGGCGCACGCCGGACCTGACGGGCGCGCTGGCCGACCAGACCGGTTTCACCAAGGGCGACGTGCTGTTGAAGGTGGCCTACGAGCCGAACTCGGAGGTCTACCAGAAGTTCCTGCTCAGCGTCGGCACGACGGACCTGGACGCGGACGAGACCTACCTCGGCCTGAGCGAGCCGGACATCCGCAGGACCCCCAACCTGCGCTACTCGGCATCACGCTTCGACAACATCAAGTCGACGCACGACCGCACCTATCTGCGCTGGCTGATCGTGCCCGGCGACCGTACCGAGGTCGAGACCACGGTCTACTACAACCGGTTCGAGCGGGATTGGTACAAGCTCCACGACCTGCGCAACATCGAGGACTCCACGGACCCCACGGGCACGGTCAACCAGACGCTGTCGAACGCGCTGGCGGGGGGCAACGGAGGCTTCGGTCTCGATGTGCTGAAGGGGCAACGGGCGGGCACGCTGCGGGTGCGCAGCAACAACCGCGAGTACTACTTGTGGGGCGTCCAGTCCGTGGTCACGCACCACATTCCAGGCGCCGTGGAGCACGAGATCACGGGCACGATCCGCTACCACGAGGACCAGGCGCGGCGCTTCCAGAGAGACGACCTGTATCAGCAGGAAGACAACGGCACGATCAGCGACGTCACGGTGGGCACGCCGGGGGACGCCGGCAACCGCAAGCAGAAGACGAACGCGCTGGCGTTGGCCGTGCAGGACGCGATCCACAGGGGCGAATGGACTTTCACTCCCGGGATCCGCGTGGAGTTCCTCGACCTGACGCACGAGGACTTCGACAACCCCGCGAATTCCGGGTCGCAGAAGCTCACGTTCGTGGCGGGCGGATTCAACGTCCTCTACGAACCCGAAGGGGACTGGAGCTTCTTCACGGGTCTCTTCTCGGGCTTCAGCCCGCCGAGCCCGCGGGCCGCCGTCAAGGACGGTCTGGCCGAGGAGACCAGCCTCGCGTTCGAGCTCGGCACCCGCCTGCAGCGTGCGGACGGGATCTGGGCCTTCACGACGGTGTTCTTCTACACGGGCTTCGACGACTTGATCGTGATCGACAACATCGGGGGCGCGGGCTCCGGCGACTCCGAGAACGTGGGCAAGGTCCAAAGCCTCGGCATCGAGCTGACGGTGGACTACGACGTCGGCAGGGCGCTCAACCTGAACTATGGGGCGCTGGTCTTCCTCACGTTCACCTGGACGGACGCCACACTCGACGGCGACTCCAACTCGACCGACCCGGAGTCGATCTTCGCGGGAGGGCTCGACGGCAATCGCGTGCCCTACATCCCCGAGTTCCAGCTCATGGTCGGCGTGACCATCACGGTGCGGAAGTTCGGCCTCACGCTCAGCGGGTCCTTCGTCGACCGCACGTTCACGACGGCCAGCAATACCACCGATCAGCTCACGCCTGCCGGCGTACCGGACTCGCGCTTCGGGACCACGGACAGCTACTTCGTGATCGACTTCTCGCTCTACTACGAGCTCAAACCCGGTGTGCGGGTGCTCGGCGGCATTCAGAACGTGCTGGACGACGAGTACATCGCCTCCCGCCATCCGCACGGTCCGCGCCCAGGGAAGCCGTTCTTCGCCTACATCGGAATGGAGTTCCGCTTCTAGACCTGGTCCGAGTGCAGGCCCAGCACCGAATCGCGCAGGCTCTGCTCGGTGTACAGCGCGTGGTAGCGCCCCTTGCGCTCCAGCAGCGCGGCGTGGGAGCCCTCCTCGAGGATGCGGCCGCCCTCGATCACGAGGATGAAAACCGGGGCCTACTCTTTTTCTCTGGCCTCTTCGGCGGGCTTCCCCTGCTCCAGGTGGAGTGAGGCGGAGTTCAGGCAGTAGCGCTGACCGGTGGGATC
>JAPUHK010000020.1 GCA_027297745.1 Planctomycetota bacterium
CGTCAATCACACCTGGTTCCCGGTCGGCGCCCCCGTCGTCGCGCTGGGCGCGGGGCTCGTGGCCGTGATCTCGGACCACTACCTCGTCGCCGGCCGCCGCCGGCGCGAGTTGCAGCGCATGTTCGGCTCCTACGTCTCCGAAGACGTCCTGAACGAGCTCCTGGCGGATCCCGCGCGGGTTGCGCTGGGCGGCGTGCGGCGCGAGGTGACCGTGATGTTCTCGGACATCCGCGGCTTTACCGCGACCTCAGAGAAGCTGCCGCCGGAGGAGGTCATGGCGGCCCTGAACCGCTACCTGGGGCGCATGGCCGGGATCATCCTCGAGCGCGGCGGCACCGTGGACAAGTACATCGGCGACGGGATCATGGCCTTCTTCGGTGCGCCCGTCGACTACGCGGACCACGCCGAGCGCGCCGTAGCCGCGGGGCTGGACATGTTGGACGCGGTGGGGGACTTGCGGGCCGACTGGAAGCAGCGCACCGGCCGCGATTTGGGTATCGGGATCGGCCTCAACAGCGGTACGGTGGTGGTCGGCAACATCGGGTCGGAGCAGAAGAAGGAATACACCATCATCGGGGACGCCGTGAACCTCGCCTCCCGCCTGGAGAGCCTCAACAAGGAGCACAAGACGAGCATCCTGGTGAGCGCAGCCACGCGCAGCCGGATCGAGGACGCATCCATCTCATGGCATGAGGTGGGCACCGTTTCGATCCGCGGGCGCGAGGAGGAAGTGAGAATCTATGAACCGCGCAGGCAAGCTTAGCGCCGCTGGCACGTTGCTTCTGACGGTCACCGCGCTGGTGTGGGCAGCCGATCGGGACGCCGCGGCTATGGCCAAGATGGCCGCGCCCGGAGAGGGCGCATACACGGAGTCGATCCTAGCCGCTCCTCAGGGTGTGGACGACGAGAAGGACTTGAAATGGGTAGCGCGTGTGCGCTACCGTTTCAAGCAGCCGCGCGTGCGCGCCATCGTGCACGAGGATGGGCGCAAGAATCCGCGCGCCGTGATCTACGACGGCAAGCAGGCGTGGCTCGTCACGCCGGTCGGCGCGACGGCCTTCAAAGGCATCTCCGCCTCCGTGCGCGAGCGCATGCAGCTGTGGCTCTATCCGCTGGGCTCGAGCGCAGATGGCGTCAAGCTCGACGGGAACGGGCGTGTGGCCTCCTTCACTGTGCAGGGCTTGCAGGGAACCTGCTCCTACGACTCCGGGGGCGCGCTACACAAGATCGAGATGCGCAACGCCGACGGGAAGTTGGTGCTGGTGCGGCGGCGCGACGGCGTCGTGCAGCAAGCAGTCCAGGACTCCATCTTCGAGACCAGGAAGACGCGCGGCGGGCGCAGCCTGGACAAGGCGCTGGCGCAGAGCCTCACGCGCGACCGCGCGGACGGGCCTGTAGTCACCGCCACGGCCGGAGCGCGCGGCGTGGACGAAGAGGCGGGCGGCGGCGACGGCAAGCTGGACTACGCCGCGGTCGGCGCCATGGAGCGTTTCCGCGTTCCGGCCTCGTCCGTCGAGCAGTTTCTGCGTCGGGGCGCCCTTGGCCCCTACCAGGAGGAACGCTAATGCGCACGGCAGCACTTGCCCTCCTGATGCTCTTCGCGGCGGGCTGCGCGGGGGGGCCTAGCATCACCGATGTGGCCGCCGCGGGCATCTCCGTCGGGGGCGTGGACTCCCGCGTCGTCACCGGCGCGGCCAAGACCGTGGCTGCGCTGAGCACACATATCGAGACGGGCGACGAGATCCGACTCGGTCGCGCAGCGGCCGCGCGCATCCTGGGCCGCTACGGCCGCTGGGGCGACGCGAAGCGGACCGAGTACGTCAACCTCGTTGGGCAGGGGCTCGTGCAGAGCGTCGGCCGCGAGGACCTGACCTACTATTTCGCGTTGCTCAATACCGACGAGGTCGTGGCGCTGTCGTCTCCGGGCGGCTACGTCTTCATAAGCCGCGGCGCGCTGCGCCTGATCAAGAACGAAGCGGAGCTCGCGGCGGTCCTCGCCCACGAGATCGCGCACATCAACGAGCGGCACGTGTTGCGCGAGATCGAGAAGCGCTACGTCGTCGACGCGGCCGCCGGCACCGCGTGGGCCGCGGCATCGAGCGACTCCGCCACGATCGGCGCCATTCGAATGGGCGGCCCGGCCTTCACCAAGCTGGCGGACTTCGCGGTCGGCGTGGTCTTCAAGGGCTACAACCGCAAGCAGGAGAGCGCGGCCGACAAGGCGGCGGTCGAGTACCTGTACCGCGTGGGCTACGATCCGGGCGGCATGCGGCGCTTCGTCCAGGCCGCGCAGGCGCATGGGCGCGACAAAGGCAAGCCGAAGCCGGGCGGACTGCTGAGCACCCACCCGGTGCACAGGACGCGCATCACCGATCTGCGCAGACAGGTCAACGCCATGGGGGGCAGGGGAGGACGGCCCGCGCTCAAGAAGCGCTACATGAGCAGCACGCGTCCGCTGCAATGACGATCATTTGGCCGAAAGGTGGATGATGCCGTCGAGCTCGCCTGAGGGCGCGGCGAGCAGCCGCTCGATCTCGGCCAGATAGAGCCGGATCAGCTTGGAGTCGCCGTGACCATCGCGCAGGCGGCCCCAGACCTTCCGCGACGCCTCGAGCTTGCCGTCCAGGAACAGCCGCACCGCTTCGCCCGTGAGCTCGATGCGTTCCAGCAGCGTACCGTCGGCCCGCTCCGTCTCGTCCATCAGCTCGTAGACCTCCGTCGGCCTCTCCTGGCCGACGACCGTGATCTTGCCCAGCGGGCGCGTCAGCAGGTCTTCGGGGATGTGGCGTTTCGTCCGGCCGTTGATCAAGATCCCGGAGTCGAACTGCTTGTTGGCCGATTCCAACCGCGCCGCCAGGTTCACTGCGTCGCCGATCACCGTGAAGTCGCGCAGGTCGGGCGGCGCGCCGCAGTCGCCCACGACCACCTCGCCCGTCGCGATGCCTATGCGCATGCTCAGCTGCGGGATGCCCCTGTCGCTCCACTCGCGGTTGAGCAGCGCGAGCCGCCGGCGGCAGGCCAGCGCGGCGTGGCAGGCGCGCTCCGCGTGCGGCGTGTTCGTGGCCAGCGCGCCCCACACCGCCATCACGCCGTCCCCGAGGAACTTGTTCACGTACGCGTAGCGCTCGGTGAGCTCCTGGTTCATGGCGGACATGTATTCGTTGAGCAGCGCCACCGTGCGGCGCGACTCCATGCTCTCCGAGATGGCGGTGAAACCGGCCAGGTCGCTGAAGAAGCTGGTCACCTCGCGGTTCTCGCCCTCCAGCGCGATCACGTCGGGATTCTGTAGCAGGTACTCGAACAGGGGCCGCGCGATGCGCGAGCCGAACTGGCGCGTCATGCGCGCGCGTTCGCGCAGCTCTTGGATCAGGCGCACGGCCGTGGCGCCCGCCCAGGACAGGAAGGTCGTGGCCACCGGCACGACCATGGCCAGCACGACGTGATGGCGGTCGAAGATGAGCAGCGCGTTTCCGGCGGCGAAGGCGGTGGCGTAGGTCAGCGTCAGCACGCCGGCGAAGAAGGGCCGGGCGCGGCTCGTGCTCAAGGCCGCGGCGGCGCCGAGCAGCAGCGCCACGAGCATGCCGGCCGAGCGCGGCGCAACGGTGAACACGTTCCCGGTGAGCGCGGCGTTGGCAACCATGGCATGCACGACGACGCCCGGCGTCCCCGCACCGGCCGCGGTGGGGACGGTGTCGACCAGCTGCCCGGCCGCGTTCCAGCCGATGAAGACCAGCCTGCCGTCCACGGCGGCGTGGAGCTCGAGCTTCGCCCGCGCGATCTCCTGCTCGGCCTGCCCGATCGCCTTGCGCAGCGCCGCCCACTCGATGAAGTACTTGTCTTCCTCTTCGAGATCCTGCTTGGCGACGCCCTGGGCGTCCTCTACGCGAAACTCGGCTTCGCCGTCGATCTCGGCGTAGGCTTCGGCGGCGCGTTGCGGATCGTCCAGGTCTTGCTTCCCAAAGCCGGAGATGAAACCCACGAGCACCGAGGCGATCGTGCGCAGCGTCTTCTTCTGTTCCTGCAGCCGGCGGCGCGCCTTCGCGAGCGCGACGGGCCTGCCGAGCGAGATGTGCCCGTGCGAGGCCGAGTCGGCGTCGACCTGGCGCAAGAGGCCGATCCAGCCGTACTCGGCATCGATGCGCGGCCAGGGAATGCGGAAGCCGCCGTGGTCCTGCGGAAGGCGCGTGTTCCCGAGGTAGGTTGCGTCTGGTGCGATACCCACCGCGGTCAAGGGGATGTCCAGCAGCGCGGCCGCCGCCGCCAGGCCCAGCTGCGGCACCATGTATCCGCGGTAGGCCTTCCACAACGGCAGCCGACGCACGTGGCCGTCCGCGTCCTGGTGCCCCTGGTATGTGACGAAACCGACGGCGTACGCGTGGGCCGCGAGCGGCTCGATGGGCGCCTCGGCCACGTCGGCCACCTCGGCGCGATAGCGCTCCTTTGCCTCCGGCAGGTGCAGCGTCAACAGGCCCACGGACTGCCGCCGGTCGACGGCCTTTTCCAGGATGCGGCGCTCGGGGTACCAGCTGCGCGCGACCTGCTCCCCGACCGGCACCATGGCCTCCTCCATCGTCGCCAACGACAGGCTCTGTTTGCGGAACAGGTCCTCGGCCATGGCGTCGGCCGCCAGCTGCCGCCATTGGCCCGCCTCCTGGCGGAAGCGCAGCGCGCGCCGGCCGCGCAACCCCGTGCGCTTCACGACGTCCTCCGTGTCGAGCGTGATGTCTGTGCGTAGCAGATCCAGGATCGTCTGGGCGTTCCGCCTGCCCTCCGCGTCGCTCCAGATGTCCCCGATGCGCCGGCCCGCGCGCAGGTCGAAGGCCAGCACGATGCGCGCCGGGCTCTGTTGGAAAGCGCGGGCCAGGCGGGCGTCCTCTTCCGGCTGCAGCTCCGGATCGCTGGGCTCGCTGAACAACAGGTCCAGCGCGATCACCCTGGCGCCGCACTCGCCGAGCACGTCGATCGCGTCCGCCAGGCGCGAGCGCGGCCACGGCCAGCGCCCGACCGACAAGAGCGCGTTCTCATCGATGTCCAAGTGGACGATGCGCGGGTCGGCCCGCGGCGGATCGATGCGCGCATGACGGAAGAGCAGGTCGGTGACGCGCGCCTCGATCTCGCCCGTCCAGGGCAGGAAGGGGGCGAGCGAGCCGAGCAGGGTCAGCGCGAGGCCGGCGTACAGCGGCCGGCGGTCGAAGCGGTGCACTTTGGCGGGCGTGGAGGCCTCGGTCGCGGCCTGCGGTTCGCTCTCTTGC
>JAPUHK010000200.1 GCA_027297745.1 Planctomycetota bacterium
TGAGGAGCCTCAGATGATCGTCGCGCGGCTTGCCCAGGTCGCGCTCGCTCGCGATGTCGGTCGACTGGAAGTACTCCGCCAGGCCTTCGTCGAACCAGCGCGGCGGGCTCGGCATGAGGCGGTGCAGGTACTGGTGGAACCCCTCGTGCCGGACCGTCGAGAGCATGTCATCCCGTCGCGGCCGGTTCCAGATCAGCAGCTGCCGCAGGAGTACATGGTAGAGCCCTCCCGTATGCGGCTTGGGATGCCCCACGAGCTCCCGGACGAAGCGCTGATACCCGGCTTGGCCGGAAAAGAGAAAGACCTGGTAGCGGTGCGAACCTGCACTCGGGCGCTCGAGGGTCGAAGCGTAGAGGTCGTATGCATCCTCCAACAACGACGCGGCGCGCCTGCACGTTGCCTGGTCGATGTCCGAAGCCACGTGATACCGGAGAGACTTGTGCTCATACGAGCGGGGCCAGGTCGGTCCGCGCTCCGCGAGCTCGGTCATCCGCTGGAGACGCTGCAGCCCGGGCGACGTTACACCGTGGCGTCTGGCCTGCGCAGCCGCGGAGCGGGCATCGTCGAGGCGGTCGAGCCGCAACAGCAGGCTGATGCGCCGGACGTTGGCTTTCGGGATGGTCGGGATCCCGCGCAGAACCGTCTCGCAGGCCTGCAGCGCCTCGTCGTACCGGTCCAACCGCTCCAGGACGCGAGCGTCCCAGGCAGCGCAGATGAGAAAGTCCGGTGCAAGCCGCCGCGCTCGGGCGAAGGCCGCATGGGCCTCTTCCAGGCGCCCTCTCGCTTCGTAAGACGACCCGAGGAGGAGGGCGCGCGCCGCAGGAGGCAAGCAGCCCCCCGCCGCCTTCACGGCTTCTGCACCGGCCTCGAACTCACCCCTCTTGTAGTGAGCGGCGATCTTGCTGACTACTCTGGTCGCCTTCGGCGAGAGCTTCGGCCAACCCCACGCGGGGGAGGTCCACGGCGGCGTCCGGGCGGCGGGCCCGGCGTACAGCCACTTCGGGAGGTGATCCGCCGGCCGGTACGTCTTCTCGAAGGCGGCCAGCTGCTTCTGGTCGGCCCCGTCGACGAGGCCCTGAAGCCACGCAGGCTCCGCCAGTCCGTCGAGCACGATGCTCTTGAAGCGATTCGAAGGCAGGGCCACGAAGCCCCACGCGTCCGGGTCCTTCGCCGCACGCAGGAAGGCTTTCCCCTTCATCGACAGGCTGATCTCGCGCCGCCCCACGGTCACGACGATGCGTCCCGGTCCGGCAGGACGTTTCGCCCTGGCCAAAACCTCGGGCTTCTTTCCGCGCGCAACCGCGATGGCGGCCTCGTTCCCGAGCACGATGATGTATTGGGCCTTCCGATCGGCGCAGACCACGAGGCGTTCCAGCCCGCCGTCGACCACGATTTGGTGTGGGCCCCGGAAGCGGGCCGGGTGTACCCACAGCTTCCGGTCGAAGCGGAAGTCCCCCATCGTGTCGGGGGTGTAGCGCACGCGGATCTGCCCTGTGCTTCTAGTGTAGGAGTGGAGCTTGCCGGAGATCAGCCCGTCGGCCGTCGGCTCGGGGTAGCTCATCCGGAAGACGCATTTCTTCATCAACTCGGCGATGTGGTCCCGGCGCGCGCGGACATAGTCCCGCTCCCGGTGTTCGTTCAGAAGCGCTTTCAGCTCCCGCTTCGCGCGCTCCCAGTCCATGACCTGGATGCGGGCCTCGACCGCTCGCAGCTCTCGCTCGAACGCCAGACGTTGCGCGTCCGTGGAATCCTGCGCGGCGACAACAGCCGCGAGGATCAGGACCGCGCCAAGCACGCCACCCCGTCTCACGGGGGCATCATAGGGAATGAGCAGGGGCGGGATGCGAGCGCACGCGCTCAGGCGCCGCCCCACTGGAAGACGCCGGTATCCCCGAGCGGGGAGTGCGGGTTCCAGGCGACCTCCCAGAGATGGCGGTCCGGGTCGGCGAAGTACTCCGAGTGGCCGCCCCAACTCACGTCCTGCGCCTGCTTGACGATACGCCCGCCGGCTGCGCGTGCAGCCTTGAGGACCGGAGCGACGTCCTGCTTCGTGCGCACGCAGTACGCGAGCGTGACGCCGCTGAAGCCCCCGCCCTCCGGCGGCACCTGCGCGTCCTCCGCCAGCTCGTCCCGGGGGTAGAGCGCGATCGCCATCCCGATCAGGTTGTAGCAGGCCATGTTCTCGTCCGTGGACTTGGGCTGCCATCCGAGCGCCTCGTAAAAGGCGCGCGCCCTCGGCACGTCCCGGACACCCAAAGTGACGACGCTCAGACGTTGCTCCATCGCTTCCTTCAACTCCTCCCCGGAGTCAGCCCCTCGACTCCATGCATGTGGGCTAATCGAGCGACGAAACGCCGGCCCAGCAGTCGAGGCTGCTCAGCTCTGCGTTCCCGGCCTGCTTCGCGTACAGGAAGAACTGCATGCGATAGGCCACGTAGGACTTGACCAGCGTCTGCAGCACGCATACCGATTGCGTCGTCGGCTCTTTCCACGGCATCTCGGCCGGTTTGGTGGTCGCCGCTGCCTCGTCGAGGTCTCCGAGCACTTCCTGGACGCGGCTCAATTGGCGATCCATCGCATCCGCGAAGGAATCGGCAGTCACCTGCTCGCTGGCTTCGCCGATCTTCTGCCCGTGGTCCCAGTTGCCGGTGATGCAGTAGATCGCGGCGATCTCGGGCGCGGCGGTCATGTAACGCATGAGCTCGAGCGTGGTGCGCTGGCCGGGCGTCGGCCGCCAATCGAGGGCGCCCTCCGGGAGCTTCGTAGCAAGATGCTTGATGATCTCGGTCTCGCGCCGGCAGTCGTCGAGGATTTGCTGTTTCGTGATCATGCGGCGCATTCTACGCGCCCCGCGCCTCCGCCCGCTCAGCCACGCGGGGCGCGCTGGCAGGCGGTGCACAGGTGCGTGCCGCGCTGCCCGACGACGATGCGTTTGACCGCCCGGCCGCAGCGGTAGCAGGGCTTTCCGGTGCGGCCGTAGACACGGAACTCGTGCTGATAGGAGCCCGGCTGCCCCTCCGGCGTGCGGTAGAAGCTGTCGAAGCTCGACCCCTGCCGATCGATCGCGGCTTGCAGCACGTCGCGGATCGCTTCGTGCAGCGCGTCGGCCGCGCGTGCGGCGATCTTGTGCGCCTGACGCAGCGGGTGCAGACGCGCTGCGTGAAGCACCTCATCCGTGTAGATGTTGCCCAGCCCCGCAACGAACGACTGGTCCAGCAGCAGCGGCTTGAGCCGGCGCTTGCGTGAGCGCAACGCGGAGCGGAACCACTCGCGGGTGAACTCGGGGCCCAGCGGTTCCGGCCCGAGCTCCGGAAAGACCTGCTCCGCCCGTTCGGCCAGTACCAGGCGGCCGAACTTGCGCACGTCGATGAAGTCGAAGACCCCTCCGTCGTCAAGCTCGAGGCTGACGCGCGCGTAGTCGCCCGGGTGCTCATTCCGTGGGCGCACGCGCATGCGTCCGCTCATGCGCAAGTGCCCCACCAGCACGGCTTGCGGCTCGAGCTCCATGACGATGTACTTGCCGCGCCGCCACACGTCCCGGAACGTCGAACCTGAGACCTGGCGGCGGAAGCGGGTGGGGGAGACTCCTCCGAGGCTGCGCGCCCAAGCGACACGCACGCTTTCCACACGCCGCCCGACCAGCTGGGGCCGGATCAGCCGCGCAACGGTCTCGACTTCGGGCAGCTCGGGCACGCCGGGAATTGTAGAGCGCGGGCCGACGCGGCACGCTTTCCTCTACACTCTTGCATCAGGGAGGTGGAGGTGCATCTCACTGTGCGTCTGTGTATCGCGCTGCTGATTGTTTCGGCAGGCGGCTGCCTGGGGCTCAACCCGGGGGTCGACATCCGGGACGGCCCGGTGCTGATACCGACTCTGCGCGCGACCTTCGACATTGGCGACACGGAACAGGGCGCGGAGAGCGGGAAGCCCGCGCCGGGGGACTCCCGCGCCGCGATCGAGCTCATCGTTAGCGGAGCGTCGGGCAATGACGCCGGCGGGGACTACCGCATCGTGCAGACGACGGTGGCACTGGATGGGAGACTCGTTCGTGAAAAAACATGGAGCCTGGACGTGCTCTTCGTTGGAGGCTACATCGACTTCGACCTCAGCACGGCCGGCCT
>JAPUHK010000201.1 GCA_027297745.1 Planctomycetota bacterium
CTCGGGGAGCGGTACTCGAAGGGATAGGGCACCTCGCTGAGCGCCGCGAAGTACGCCACCGCCGCCCGGTTCTGCTCCTCGGTGAACCCGAAGGTGGGCATGTGGATCGAGAACCAGGGCCGGACCGTGGACGGGCCCCGCAAGAACTCGAACAGCCAGTCCGGCCTGGTTTTGAGCCCCTGGCCGCGCAGGTCCGGCGGGCGCCACTTGTCCTTCGTGATCGTCTGCCAGACGTCGCCGCCCGCACCCTCGATCACGTGGCAGGCCTGGCAGTTGGCGTTGCGCACGATCTGACGGCCCTTCCAGATGAGCTGGTCCCGCTCGCTCAGGTGGAAGGCGGCCTCCGTCTCGACGGGATCGTTGACGAGCGCCACCAGGAAGGTCGCGATGTCCCGCGCCTCCTGCGCGCTGAACCCGAAGTTGCCCATCTTGAGGCGGTCGTAGGGCCGGTCCGCGCGCGGCATGCCCAGGTCGAAGATGCGCGGGTTGCGCAGCTTGGCGTAGGCGAAGCTGAAACGCGCCACGGGGAAGTCGGCCCTGTGGTGGTCGATCGGGAAGTGGTTGAACTCCAAGCGATCGATCAGCTTGCTGCCCCAGTCCGTGAGCTCCGTCCCGATCGGGGTCTCCTTCTTGTAGGCCTCGATGTCGTGGCAGCCGAAGCAGCCGTAGTGCTTGACGAGCTTCTTGCCCACGTACAGCGTGCGCTCTGTGGGCGTCATCAGCTGCGCCTGGGCCACCGCCTGCGGAATGGGCATGGACTGCTCGGCGACCTTCAACTCTTCCGCCATCTTCAAGATGAAGCCCTGGTTGCCGACCACCTCCGGCAGCGCCTCGAACTCCTCGTTGCGCAGCGTCATCAGGTAGGAGGCGATGTCCAGCGCGTCCTGCCCGGTCAGGCGCAGGTTGGGCATGACGCTGTCGTGCCACAGGCCCTTCGGATCCTGCAGCCAGGCGACGAGCCACTCGGCCCTTATTTTGGAGCCGATGCCGGCCAGGTTGGGGCCGAAGCGGCGCGACATGCGCTCACCCCAGCCGTACACCCTTCCGGTGCGCGGGTCGACCCAGCTCTCGAGCACCGCGGGGTCGTACTGCAGGGCCTCGTCCTGGATCGGGATGTCGTGACACGCGATGCAGGCCTTGGCGCGCCCCCCGCTCGTGTTGGCGTCGGCAACGATCAGCTGCTGGCCGCGCTTCGGATCACCCTTGCTCAGGTCGACCGCCGGGTGCTGCGGGCTTCGCTTTTGCGCCTCCGTCCACACCCACCGGGCCATGGCGTAGACCTCGCCCTGCCCCCACATGTGCCCATTGACCTCGTCGAACTCGGTGTCCGGGTCGGCGAAGCGGTAACGGAAGTCGTGGCTGCTGTTGCTCTGGCCGAGGAAGCGCGGCATGCGGGTGTCGGGCCGGAAGTTCTTCGGGTTCCAGATCTGCTGCCGCACCCATTTCTCGGTCGTCTTCGTGGCGATCGTGTCGAGCGGCGGCCCGACCTTGGGGCGCACTTCGTTCATGAACGGGTAGATCTTGGGGTCGAGCTTGTGGCACCCGTAGCAGCCGAAACGCAGGAAGCCGTCCATCCCGCGCAGCAGGCTCTCGGCCCGATAAGGCTCGTTCTCGCCCTCCGCGCCGGCCGGGATGAGCATGCGGTCCGCTTCCTTCGCGACTTCGCGGTTGCGCCACGTCTCGCGCTGGTCGCCGTAGATCAGCAGCGCGTCCTCGAGCTCGGTGGGCAACGGCAGGGGCTTGCCGAAGGTCGTGTGCGGGTACTCGGGCCCCGGCGGATAGTACAGGCCCTCCTTGTGGCACTTCAGGCACGAAGCCTGCACGAGCGACTTCGGCAGCTGCGGCCAGGCCCAGTACTTGAGCTTGCCCTTGCTGCGGCCGAGCTCCTGCTTCCAGCGCTTCTCCGTGTCCTGGTCCGTCACGTAGCCGACGTGCGCCGGGTCCGGGCCGGCGTGCGCCGACTGCATGGCGGCGCTGAAGCCCATGCGCGCGCTGAGCGGCAACTTCCAGCCCTCGCGCGCCACGCGCTCGTCGCTCAGCCAGTCGTCGGCCTCTACGAGGTCGGGCGTGTGATATGCGCGGCCGAAGTCCGTGGACCACCCGCGCCCCTGGTGGCACACCGTGCAGCCCGTCGTCTCGTAGTCGTGCGGCGACCCGGCGCCCACCATGAAGTGGCTGTGGGGATGCGTCTCCCAGTGCTTGCGGAACTTCCGTAGGGAAGCCAGGTAGAAGTCGGCGAGGGAGTGGCCGGGCTCGCCCTCGGCGGCTTCCTTCCAGTGCCCTTCGGCGTCCTGGTTGAAGCGCCGCCAGACCTTCCGGCCACGGTCATCGAGCGTGATGATGCCCTCCTCCTCGTCCTCCATGACGAAGAGGAAGCTCAGCGTCCGCAGATGCACCTTCAACAGGCGCGCCAGGCCCTTGTCATAGGCCAGCGGGTCCTGCTTGTCGGGCTTGGGCTCGATGCCCTTGAAGAGGTCGAAGACGAGCAGGTAGACACCGCGCTCGAAGGCAGCCACCTTCTTCGCGTCGCCGGCCGGAAGCGCGAGCGCCGTCACCGGCCACGTCTCCGCCTCGAAGCCGGTGCGGAAGACGCCGATGTGGCAGGTGGCGCAGCGGTCGACCTTCTTGGGCGACGCGAACTCGTAGTCGTCGCGGATCGAGTCCAGCACCACTTGCTCCACCGTGGTGGGCGGCACGATGTCCATCAGCGGGACCTCGCGCAGCGGGTTATAGGAGGCGGTGCGACGCCGGGCGTCGAGCAGGAGCCCGAGGCGCTTGAGCCCGGCGTTCTGCTGCCGCTTCTCGAAGACGGCGTCGATCACCTGGAGCGCCTCCTTCTCCTCCGCGAGCAGCGCGTTGAGGCGCCGGTTGGCCTCCTGCTCGACCGCGTGCAGGCGCTTCTCGTGGTCCAGCGCCTGCTCGTAGCGCAGGGTCCAGTCGGAGCGCGCCGCTTCGTTCTTGGACTCGTGGACGTGCCACTCGGCCTCGCCCGTGACCTGGCGCTGTTCCTTGTAGGTCTTGTCCGCCCGGTAGTGGTCGCCCTGCGCCTGGGCGATGCGCTTGCGCAGCCCCTCGAGCTCTTCCGCCTTTTCGTCGAGCGCCTCGTTCGCCGCGGCGCCCTCCCCTTCGAGCTGCCTCTGCAGCGCCGCCGTCTGCTCGTCCAGGACGATCGCCTGCACTCCGGCCGCGTTCGAGGACCAGAGCAGCTTCGCCCGCTGGTCGTCCTTCCAGGGCCGGTCCCAGTCGGCGAGGATCATCCACACGAGCGACGCCATCAAGGCGGCGCCCACAAGCGCGAAGAGGACCATGCTCTTGCGCGGATCGTAGAAGTAGCCCGGGTCGTTGTTGACGGCAGACGGTCGCGTACTCACTTTCCTTCGAGCCTCAAATGTTGAAGAAGAACTCGGGGATGTAAACGATGTACTTCAGGTTGAACATCCAGCGCCCCAGCATCTTGATCGGGAGCGCGAGCATCAGCAGCAGCAGCATGATCACGATCGAGAAGCGCACGAAGTCGAGCTTTTGGAACTGCTCCTTCAAGACCGTCTTGGCCAGCAGCAGCGGCGCGATCAGGAAGTAGGCGAGCACGACCAGGATGCCCAGGAACTCGCGCTGCAACCAGTTCTCCGGCAGCCTCGTGTTCATCATCTTGACCCAGAAGATCTCGCTCAGGTTGATGTTCATGAGCGGCACGGCCTTGTGTGGGTCCCACACCTCGAAGGGGCCGAAGAAGTTCCAGTTGGCCCCGCGCAGGAAGGTCCCGATCACGATCAGCAAGACCCAGAAGATGAGGAAGCCGAACAGGAAGACGGAGATCGCGAACTTGCGATCCTTGAGCGTGTAGTAGCCGTTGCCGCGCGGGTTCGTGTCGATGTAGGGGATCGTCATCAGCCCCGCCACGATCGTCAGCGGGAAGACCACGCCCGCCAGCCACGGGTCGTAGTAGACGAGCATCTCCTGCAGGCCGAGGAAGTACCACGGCGCCTTCGAGGGGTTGGGCGTCAGCGCCGCCGACGCCGGCTCCTCCAGCGGCGCCGGGATGCCCACCGACCAGACCGTGAGCAAGGCGCTCACGGCCAGCAGGCAGATGAACTCGCTCATCACGAGGTCCGGCCACACGAGCACCGTCTGGCGCTTGTGCACCGCCTCGATCGGCGGCAGGTCGCGCTCCAGCCGCTCGTCGTTGATTGCCGCGCGCCGCAGGCAGAGCCACAGGAAGAACAGCAGCGAGGCGATCAGCAGCACGATCGGCAGGTTGTCCGCCTTGAGGATGATTTCCTTGAAATGCGCGTCCGACAGGCTGCCCACGAAGAGCAGCACGAACGCGATTCCGATCCCGCCCGCGATCTTGGGCTTCGTCACGGTGCGGTAGAACCGCAGCACCAGCGCAAGACTGAGCGCCGCCAGCGGCACGAGGATCTCCGGCCTGGTGAGGAAGTTGCTGAGCGGGACTATGAAGTCGTCGAAGATGTTCATGGGATCACAGCGGCCCCGAGATGCCGCCGTCCTTCCGGATGCGCCAGAAGTGGACCGCCATCAGCGTGATCGCGACGACCGGGATGAAGACGCAATGCAGCACGTAGAACCGTAAGAGCGCGTTCTCTCCTACGAAACGCCCTCCCAGCAGGATGAAGCGGGCGTCACTGCCCACGGTGACTAATGGGATGTCGTCCAGCATGAGCAGCGACGCGCCTGGTCCTTCGTGCCCTATGACCGGATGCGCGCGCGCCATGTTCGAGCCGACCGTGACGGCCCAGATGGCCAGCTGGTCCCACGGCAGCAGGTAGCCCGTGAAGGAGAGCAGCAGCGTCAGCAGCAACAGCAACACGCCGACGACCCAGTTGAACTCGCGCGGCGGCTTGTAGGAGCCGGTCATGAAGACCCGGAACATGTGCAGCCACACCGTCAGCACCATCGCGTGCGCGCCCCAACGGTGCATCTCCCGCATCATGCCGAGCGGGAGCGTCTCCTTCATCTCCTGGATGTTGTTGTAGGCCTCGTAGGTGACCGGCTTGTAATAGAACATCAGCAGGATGCCGGTGACGGTCTCGACCAGGAACAGGAAGAAGGTCACTCCGCCCATGCACCAGGTGAAGCTGAGGGCCAGCCCGCTCTTCCGGATGCGCACCGGGTGGAGGTGCAGGAAGACGTTGCTCAGCACCGCCAGCGCGCGGTTGCGCTGCGTGTCCGGATAGCCGTGGCGGAAGACCGAGCGCCAGAACTGCGTCTTGCGCAGCTTTTGGAACATGCCTTCCCTCTTTGCCTTGTCGGAGTCGGACATGGACTTGTCAGCTTCCTTTCAGCTTCCTTAGAGCGGCGCGCGCCTCCTGACGTACGAACGAGAGTCCTTCATACTCGTCATCCGTGAGCCGTTCCAGCGCCTGGATCACCTCCGGATCGCCGCTCGCTTCGAGCCGCACTACGGCGCGAATGGCCCAGACGAGCGCATTCCCGCGCACGGTGTAGGGATCCGTACCGGCCAACTCCTCGTCCACCTCGTAGCTGCGCAGGTGCTCGCGGCTCAGGAAGCGCTTGGCCACCTGCAGGGCGGCTCGGTCACCGGCCCAGGCCAGGATCACGGCGGCCTGGAAGCGGACGTTCTCGTCGGTGTCGCCCAGCGCCTCCCGGGCCAGGTCGCGCGTCCTGGAGGTCAGCACGAGCGGGTGACCGCGGCGGTACTCGAGCTTGGCGAGCGCACGCAGCGCGGCCTGGCGCGTGCCCGGGTCCTCGTGGGCTGCGCTCGCGATCAGAAAATCCCGGGACTCGCTGTCCTGCAGCTCCCCGAGCGCGCTGACGGCGTGGGCGCGGATCCAGCGGTCCTTGTCGCGTGCCGCGTCCCGGATGGGCTCGAGCGCGTGCGGACTGTTGATCCAACTCAGCACGAGCAAGATCTGGGCCGCAGCGCGCTGGGCGTCGGGACTGGGCGCCCGCCGGCGCCCATCGGCCAGCACCTTGAGCAGCGAGCGCACGAAGCGCTCGTCCCGCGCCTCGGCCAGCGTGCGCTCGTCGCCCTCGTCGCGGGCCCGGCGGATGCGGGTGGAAACTTCCATCGCCGCCTGCCAGCGCCGATTGATCGAATCCGAGTTCATCAACTCGGCGAAGTCCTGCAGGCTCTGCGGCCCGCCGCCGAACAGGAGTTGGTAGCCGAGGAAGGCACCGACCGCCAGGGAAACGATCAGCATGGGGATCGCAAAGAACTGGACAACGGTCTGAAGCACACCCGCCTTGGGGGTGTCTTCGAAGTCCGCATAGGACGCCGGGGAGGCTTCTTGATCGGGCGCGGAGCGGCTCATGGCTGCGCAGAGTTGCGAGGGCCGTAACCTACTGACCTGACTTGGGCTGGGCAAGTTTTGAGGGGTTTCGGGAGGCCCTTGCACGAACCTCACTTCTAGGTGCTCCGTGCTATCCTCCGCCGAGCGAGCTGATGCGGATTCTCACCCTCCTCGGTGGACCCTCTTGCGTGGCCGAAACGGCGGCTCTCAGTCGTGAGATCCGGTCCTTCAACGCCGGGATCGATTTCCGCCTGCGGTTCCTGGACATTGGCATCGAAGAGGTCGTTTTGGGCCTGGCGCAGGCGGCGGACGCTTTCCGCAAAGAGTTGGAGGATGCGGACTTGCGTTCGGTGGAGGCCGGCACGCCGCTGCTCATGGCCGCGCGTCTGGCCCTGCGGATCCAAGAGCAGCGACCGGACCTCATGGTGGTCGCCGGATCGGGGGAGCTCGTGGAGCCCGCGCTGGCGGCGGCCGAGGCGGTAGACGTGCGCACCGCCGTCTACGGCACGGACCGCGCCGAAGTCGAGGGGGCGCTGGACCTGGGCGACCAGCCCTCGGTGGCCGTAGAGCGCATGACCGGGGTCGCGAGGGAGATCGCCTGATGTTCGTGCTGGGAATCGGCGGGCTCGGCTACAAGGACAGCGCAGCGGCGCTGTTGAAGGACGGCGAGGTGGTGGCCGCGGTGGCCGAGGAGCGCCTTTCGGGCATCAAGCACCAGGGCGGCTTCCCCCACCGGGCCGTGCGCTACTGCCTGGAGACGGCCGGCATCACGCTGCAGGACTGCAAGCACGTAGGCATCGCCAACAACCCCTGGCTGCCGATGCGCGACAAGGTGCTGCAGTGGTACGGCCGGGACTTCCTCAAGTCGCGCACGAGCAACGTCTATCACATCTTCAAAGACGAGAGTCACCACCTCGTCGACTACTTGAAGACGCTCGACGAGATCGCCGCCGCCGGTTGCGAGGTGCACACGGTGCTGCACAACCTCAGCCACATGGCGGCCGCCTTCTTCGCTTCGCCGTTCGAGGCCGCGGCGGTAGTCAGCGTCGACGGGCGCGGCGAGGTGTCAACGAGCGGCATCGGCCGCGGGTGTGCTTCGGACCTGGAGGTCTACGCGCTCTCGCGCATGCCGCACTCGCTCGGCATGCTGTACGCCGTCGTGGCCGACTACCTCGGCTTCTCGGCGCTGGACGACGAGTTCCGCGTGATCTCCATTTCCCCCACCGGGACACCCACGTTGCTCGACAAGATGCGCGGCGTCGTGCGCCTGGCCGGAGACGGCTCGTATACGCTGAACGAGGACTACTTCGGCTACCACCAGGGCCGCGCCTTCCTCTCAGAGCGGTTCATCCGCGACTTCGGCCCGCCGCGCGCCGTGGGCCAGCCGCTCGGGGACCGGCATCGGGACGTGGCGGCCAGCCTGCACTCCGCAGTGCTCGAGGTGATTCTGGCCATGGTGCTCCGCGCGCGCGACAAGAGCGACGCCGTGCGCCTGTGTCTCGGCGGCGGGCTGAGCCAGAACTGGGCGCTGGTCGGCGCCATCTGCGCGTCCGGCATCTTCGAAGAGGTGTACGTGCCGCCGGCCGCGGGCGATGACGGCACCGCGCTCGGCGCCGCGCTGTACGTGCAGCACGCCGTGCTCCGCAAGCCGCGCGCCGCGCCGCTGCGGCGCAGCGATTTCGGCCCCGCGTTCACGGCCGAGGAGATCTCCGAGGAGTTCGCGCGTCTCAAGCTCTCTCCGGAACGGCCGCAAAACCTCGTAGAGGCGGCCGCGGAGCGCATCGCCGCCGGCGAGATCGTCGGCTGGTTCCAGGGCGGCGCGGAGTTCGGACCGCGCGCGCTCGGTCACCGCAGCATCCTCGCGGACCCCACTTCCGGCAGTACGCGCGACAAGCTCGTGGCCTCGGTCAAGACGCGCGCGCAGATGCACCCCTTCGGGCTGAGCGTCGCCGCGGAGAGCGTCGGCGACGTGCTGGAAGGCGTCACGAACTCGCCGTTCATGGAGCGCACCGGCAAGCTGCGCAGCGACGCGGCGGCCCGTCTGCCTGCGGTGGCGGCACCCGACGGCGTGGTGCGCGTGCACACCGTCGAGGCCGAACGCGATGCGCTCTTCCACCAGCTGCTGACCGCGGCCGGGAAGCGGTACGGCATTCCGGCAGTGCTCAACACGTCGCTGAACGAGGCGGGCCGTCCGCTCGTGACGACCCCGCGCGACGCGGCCGCCTGCTTCTACACGACGGGGCTCGACGCGCTGGTCGTCGGACCCTACGTGCTGTCGAAGTAGGCACGCAGCCGCGATCAACAGACGGTTCGAGCGGGAGGGCGGCTACAAGGAGTGCGTACCGTAGCCCTCGCAGGGGCGCGCCTATGTGTGCGCCCTCCCTTCCGCATCCAACTGTTGCGCCGACTCCGGGTACAGCAACTCCCGCAGATGCGCCACGGCCGGATCCGCCCAGTCCCGCGGCCACGGACCGTAGTCGGCCGCGATCCCCTCCCGGTCGGGCGGCAGCGGCAGGGGATCCGACGGGCGCAACGTGAAGATCGCGTAGCGCTGGCCGGGCAGGCGATCCGCCACCAGACGCCGTGCCCGCGCCTCGGTCGCCGCGCGCACGTGGAAGGTCCACGTCCAGGGCGCGCCCTCGCGCTCCAGCACGAGCGCGATCCGCCACCAGCGCAGGCTCACGCAAGCTCCCCCACGGCCTCGCGATGCGCCGCGAGGATCGCGTCGATGTCCTCGGGGGTGTGCGCCAGGCTCACGAAGAAGGCCTCGAACGGCGAGGGCGGCAGGTAGACGCCGCGCTCGAGCATGGCCCGGTGCCAGGTCGCGAAACGCTTGCCGTCGCTCGCGCTCGAGGTCTCCAGGTCGAGCACCGGCACGTCGCTGAAGAAGAGCGTCATCATGGAACCGACGCGCTGCACCTGGACCGGTACCGGGGCCTCCTTCAAGCCCTCCGCCAGCTGGGCGCCGATCGCCTCCAGGCGCGTGTAGTCGGCCGCTACGAGATCCGCCAGCGTCGCGTGCCCGGCGGCCATGGCCAGCGGGTTGCCGCTGAGCGTGCCCGCCTGGCTGACGCGCATCCCTAGCGGCGAGATGTTCTCCATCCACTTGCGGCCACCGCCGAACGCGCCGACGGGAAGCCCCCCGCCGATCGTCTTGCCCAGCGTGGTCAGGTCGGGCTCCACGCCGTAGCGCTCCTGCGCGCCGCCCGGAGCCACGCGGAACCCGGTGATCACCTCGTCGAAGATCAGGCAGGAGCCGTGCCGGTCGCACAGCGCGCGCAGGGCCTCCAGGAACCCCTCCGCCGGCGGGATGCAGCCCATGTTGCCCGCCACGGGCTCGACGATCACGGCGGCCACCTCGTGCTTCGCAAGCAGGGCCGCAACCGCTTCGGCGTCGTTGTAGGGGGCCACCAACGTGTGCCGCGCGAAGTCCGACGGCACGCCCGGCGAGTCGGGGGTGCCGAGCGACAGCGCGCTCGATCCCGCAGCGATCAGAAAGCTGTCAGCGTGTCCGTGCCAGCAGCCTGCGAACTTCAGGATCGCGTCGCGGCCGGTTACGCCGCGCGCCAGCCGGACGGCCGACATCGTCGCTTCCGTGCCGGAGTTGACGAAGCGCACGAGCTCCACGCTCGGCACGCGCTCCACGACCAGCTCGGCCAGCCGCGTCTCGGCCTCGCACGGCGCGCCGAAGCTGGTCCCGCGCGCCGCGGCCTGCTGCAGCTCGGCGAGCACGGCCGGATGTGCGTGGCCGCGGATCAACGGGCCCCAACTGAGCACCAGGTCGATGTACTCGTTCCCGTCGATGTCGCGGATGCGCGCGCCGGATCCCGACTCGATCACCAGCGGATTGCCCCCGACGGCTTCGAACGCACGCGCCGGCGAGTTCACGCCCCCGGGCAGCACGCGCTGCGCCCGCTCGAAGGCCGCCTGCGAACGGCTACGCTCCAGCACGCAGAATCTCCTCGGCTCCCTTTTCCCGCAGCAGGCGGGCCACCTCGAGCCCGATGGCCTCCGCTTCCACGCCCGTCGCTTCTGCCTCGAGCAGCGTCCGGCCGTCCACGGAGGCGACGCAAGCGCGCAGGCGCAGCTCTCCGTCCTTCAGCTCGGCCAGCGCGCCGATCGGCACGCTGCAGCCGCCTTCGAGCGCGTGCAACAGCACGCGCTCCGCGTGGACGGCCAGGGCCGTAGGCGCGTCGTGCAGCGCCCGGAGCACGTCGACGATTGCGGCCCGCTCCGCGTGCGCCTGGATCGCCAGCGCCCCCTGCGCCGGCGCAGGCAGAAAGTCCAGCAACGCCGAGATCTCGGCTTCGCGACCGAGCCGCTGCAGCCCGGCCGCGGCGACGACCACCGCGTCCAGCTCGCCCGAGAGCACCTTGCCGAGACGCGTGTCGACGTTGCCGCGCAGCGGCACCACCTCCAGGTCGGGGCGCGCGTGCAGCAGCAACGCCTTGCGCCGCAGGCTCGCGGTCCCCACCCGCGCACCCTTGGGCAGACCGGCCAGCGCTCCGACCTGGCGGGCCACGAGCGCATCACGCGGCTCGACGCGCGCCGGCACGGCGGCCACACACAACGCGGCCGTCTCCTCGGTCGGCAGGTCCTTGAAGCTGTGCACGGCGGCCTGGACGCGGCCGTCCAGGATGGCCCTTTCCAACTCGGCCGTGAACAGCCCCTTGCCGCCCAGCTCGGGAATGACCTTGTCCGTCTCACGATCGCCGCGCGTCTCGATCAACTCGATCACGACCTCGTGGCCGAGGTCCTGCAGGCGCCCGGCCATCTGGCCGGTCTGGGCCCTGGCCAACGCGGATCCGCGCGTTCCGATGACGAGCTTCATGGCTCAGCGCGCACGATAGCACGGAGGTAGAACGCCAGGACGGCGGCCGCGAGCAGCGCGAGGCCACCCGTGAGCGGCGTCACTGAAGGCTTTGGCGTCGCTGCGAGTGGCAGCGTCCCGTCCCAGGGCCGGTCGACGCCGGCGGTGCGCACGAAGCCCGGCGTGGGCGTGACCACCGAGTTCCCCAGCACCTGGACGTCCGGTCCCGCCATGCGGCGCAGGGTCTCGCGCTTGACGTTGTCGAAGAACACGGCCAGGGTCGCGTGGTCGTCCCAATCGCGGTCGAGCGGCAGGCCGATCCACAGCGTGCGGTCGTCGAGGCGCCGGATGAGCGCCTTGCCCTTCCAGGTGAGCAAGCCCTCGCCTTCCATCCAGCGCGCACCGCGCCAAACGCAGTCCTCCAGGATCACGCCCTCCAGCTCCGGCCCGGCCGCTACGCAGTCGCGACCTAGGACCGTTTCGTCGGCGGGCGACCCGCCGGTGGTCACGATCACGAGGTCCGCGTCTTCGTTCGCGGGACGCGCCGCCAGGCCGGCCCAAAACAACGCCGCGTCCATCAGGGGCGACTCGACGTCGCTGCGGATCCCGGGCACCAGGAGGGAGAAGCCGACTCTGTCGTCGCCGTAGTAGTTGTCGGGCTCCGTCAGGCGGACGGATTGATCCCCGGCGACGGTGATGCCGGCGCCCACGGGCACGGTCTCACGATCCCCCTCGAGGCCGTACTGGACCTCCACCTCGCGCGCGGGACCGTCCGTCCGCACGACAAACCACATGTCCATCCCCCCCCCGAAGGGGTCGTCGCCTGTGGCGGCCGCGGCATCGATCCCGGTGTTCGTCCCCGTGGGAGCGAAGCCCACCACCAGGGCGCCCGAGACATCGAGGCCGGGCCGGTTCGAGGCCACGATCAACAGGTCCGCCTGGGCGCGCAAGCCGGCGGCGGCCGCAGCGAGATCTCCGCGCTCCTCGAATTCGACCCAGCTGTGCGCCGGCAGGCTCGCACGGATGCGTTCGATCTCGCGCGCAGTGACATGCCGCACGGCCTCCTCGCCGCGCCGCGCTTCCATATGCGGGCCGGCGTCCCAAACGACGACCACGCGCAACTCGGGCCGCTCGCCCTCGAGCGCGGGACCGGAGGCGGCGAGCGCCAGCAGCAGCAAGGCGGCCGACTCCATCAGCAACAGCGGATCGGGAGCACGTTTGCGCGGGGCGGGATCGTGCTGCGCGAGCACTTTGTGCCAGACGAGCAGCGAGGGCCAGCGGTGCGCTCGCGGCCGGCGCCGCAGCCGCGCTAACAGCCACAATACGGGCAGGCCGATCAACGCCCACAGTGCTTCTACGTGCTCGAAGGTCACGCCTTGCCCACTCCCGCGAATACGCGCTCGACGGCGGCAACCAGGTCCTCCGCGGGGTCGAGCGTGGTCCAACGCGCGCCGTGGCGCACGGCTAGCGTCTTGCGCTCTTCGGCGAACGCTTCGGCTGCCGCGCGGAAGGCGCCGCGGATCTCGTCCGTGAGCTCCACCTGCAACGTCTCTCGGGTCTCGGCATCCACGAGCCGCGCGGCGGCACCCGCGGGGACGCGCATCTCGGCCGGGGCCAGCACGTGCACGCCGTGCACGGCGGCGCTGCGCCGCCGCAACGCGGCCAGGGCTCGGGCGGCCGGTTCCGCCTCGTAGAAGTCGGAGAGCACGACCGCAGTCAGCGGCCCCGTCCCCGGCCGCGGCGCGCGCTCGACGGCCGACGGCAAGTCGGCTGCGCCCCCGGGCGGCAGGCGCTCGAGCCCGTCCATGATCTCGCGGAAGCGCTCGACGCCGGCGCACCAGCGCGTGGCCCCGCCGCGCGCGGCGGCGGCGACGCGCGCCCCGGTCGCCAGTCCGAGCCAGCCGAGTGCAGCCGCCAGGCGCAGCGCCGCCTGGTCCTTGCCGAAGGAGCCCATCGAGCCCGAACGGTCCAAGACCAGCAGCAAGTGGCCTTCGCGGGGCGCCTCGAACTCCTTGACTACCAACGTCTCCAGGCGTGCGTATGCGTGCCAGTCCACCGCCGCCACGTCGTCGCCCGGCGTGTACGCGCGGTGGCCGGCGAACTCCACCCGGCCGCCGCGTTCCTTGAGCGCCGCGCGCCCGCCGCCGCCGCGGCCGGCCAGCGCACGCGCAACGATGCGCTTGAGCACTTCGAGCCGACGGCGGAAGGTGTCGTCGAAGATGAGGCTCACGGCGCTAGGTTAACGAAGGCGCCGCACAAGCGTGCGTTGAGCCCCCTACCCTCACCACTACCCTTACCCTTACCTCTCTCCCTTCCCCCATGGTCTGCGGGGGCAAGGGTAGGGGTAGGGGGCGGTCCTCGCGAGGCGAAGACGCCCCCCTAAAGCCGGTACTTGGGGACGCCCGACCAACCCAGCTTCTGCCGCAGCATGCGGTAGTAGGAGCGCACGCCGACGCGGATCAGCTTGAACGACTTGTCGGCGGCGGCGACGCGCAGCACGTCGTTGGGGCCGATCTCGTGGCGTACCTGTCCGTCCACGGACACGAGCCCCTTCGCCCCCTCCTCTTCGACGCGGATCTCGATCGGCTGGTCGCCGGGGATCACAATCGGCCGCTGCGAGATGGAGTGCGCTGCGAGCGGCGTGACCGCGATGGCGCGCAGGTCGGGATCGAGGATCGGGCCGCCCGCCGCGAGGTTATAGGCGGTGGAGCCCGTGGGCGTAGCGATCACCAGGCCGTCCCCCGCATAGGCGGCCGCCTTGCGTTTCTCGATCAAGACGTTGAAGCGGAACAGCCGTCCGACCGGCGACCCGTGGACCACGACGTCGTTCAAGCCGTACACCTGCCAGTCGCGCACCTGCGCCCGCAGCATGAGACGCTCGCGGATGCGGATCTGGTCCTGGGCGATGCGGTTCAGCGCGGTGGGCAACTCACTGAAGCGCACCTCGGTCAGAAAGCCGAACTTGCCGAAGTTCACGCCGAGTGTCGGGATCGGGTTTTTCGCCATGCGCCGCGCCGCGTTGAGCATGGCCCCGTCGCCGCCGAAGACCAGGCACCACCCGGCGCCGACCGAGCAAACGTCGAGGTCTCCCTTGAGGTCGATGGCCGCCACGCCGAAGTCTTTTTCGAGCCGCGGGCGGACCTCCGCGACCGCATCGGCGACGCCCGCCTTGCGATCGTTACCGAGAACCAGAACGGGCCCCATCGACGTCCTCAGGCGCGCGTGTGCGCCAGCCGCCCCAGCTCCTCGCGGCACCCGGCCGCGATGCGGGCGGGACTGAGGCCGTACCGTTCCAACAGCAGGTCGCGGTTGCCGTGCTCGACGAAGCGGTCGGGCAGGCCCATGCGGAGCAGCCGGAACCCCTGCGCGCCCGCGTCCACGAGACACTCGGCCACGGCCGAGCCGAAGCCGCCCTGCAGCGAGTGGTCCTCCACCGTGACGACCAGCTTGTGGCCGCGCGCCGCCTCCTGGATCAGCTCGCGGTCGAGCGGCTTGCAGAAGCGCGCGTTGATCACGGAGGCATCGACCCCCTCCTCGGCCAGCAGCTGGGCCGCCTCCAGCGAAGATTGCACCATCGCGCCGTAGGCGATCAGTGCCAGATCCGCGCCCTCGCGCAACACGACGCCGCGGCCGAGGCGCACGGGCTCGTCGTTGCCGGGCAGCGGCTCGAGACGGAAGTCGGCCTTTGGCCAGCGCAGGGCCACGACGCCTTCGTGCCCGCAGGCGAAACGCAGCATGGCCTCCATCTCCGGCGCGTCGGCCGGCGCCAGCAGCGTGGTGCGCGGTAGCGTGCGCAGGTACGCGATATCGTAGGCGCCGTTCGCCGTCATGCCGTCCCCACCGACGATTCCCGCACGATCCATGCACAAGATGGCGTGCGCGGACTGCAGCGACAGGTCGTGCACGACCTGGTCGTAGCCGCGTTGCAGGAACGTGGAATAGATGGCGGCCACGGGCAGAACGCCTGCGGCGGCGAGACCACCCGCGAAAGCGACCGCGTGCTGCTCGCAGATGCCGACGTCGAAGAAGCGCTCGGGAAGCTCCTCGCGGAAGGCCATCAGGCACGTACCGTGCGGCATGGCCGCGGTGATGGCCACGATGCGCGGGTCCTCGCGGGCAAGCTCCAGAATCGTGCGGCCGAAGTGCACCGGGCAGGAGACGGTCTGCGGCGGCTGCGCCCCTCGTGTCGGCTTGAGCAGCACCGGCTCCTGCGTCGACCCAGGCGTTGCCGGCGCCTTGGGCGACTTGGCGGGCTTGACGGAGTGGTGCGCGTCCGAGGCGAACGCGGCGCCGGGCGAGCCCCGCCCCTTCTCCGTCAGCACGTGCAGCAGCACCGGACCCTTGGTCTGGTCAAGATCGTCGAGCGTCGAGATCAGGCGGTGCACGTCGTGCCCGTCGATCGGGCCGAAGTAGCGCCAACCAAGCTCCTCGAAGATGAGGCCCGGGTTCATGTAGTGCTGAATGGCCTCCTTGACGCGCGGGATCCACTTGCCGAGCGGCGTCCCGACGAGCGGGATCATCTCGAGCGAGCTGAGCATGTCGCGCTTGAGTCCCACGTAGCGCTCGGACGCGCGCACCTTGTCGAAGTAGCGCGCCAAAGCGCCCACGGACCGCGCGATGGACCACTGGTTGTCGTTCAGGATCACCAGCAGGTTGCGGTCGGGCAGGCTTCCGGCGTGGTTCAGGGCTTCGAAGGCCATGCCCGCGCCGATGCCCGCGTCGCCCACCAACGCCACGACGCGGCGCGGATCCGCGTCGCGCTGGTCGCGCCCCACGAGGTAGCCCAGCGCCGTCGAGACCGCCGTGCCGGCGTGCGAGACGTGGAACAGGTCGTAGTCCGACTCGTACTGGCTCGAGAAGCCGCACAGGCCGTTCAGCTGGCGCAGCGTGGGAAAGCGGCTGCGCCGCCCCGTGAGCATCTTGTGCACGTAGGCCTGGTGCGACACGTCGAAGACCAGCCGGTCCTTTTCGGGCCCGATATCGAAGACGTAGTGCAGCGCCACGGTCAGCTCGACCACGCCGAGGTTGCTGCCCAGGTGGCCGCCCGTGGCCGATACGCTCTCGATCAGGAACTCGCGGATCTCGGCGCACAGCGGCTCCAGATCGGCGCGCGCGAGGCGCTTGAGGTCCTCGGGATAGTCGATCGTCGGGAGCAGCTTCATTGCGCTCGGCTTACTACGTACTCGGCAATGCCGGTCAACTCCTCTATGCCTCCACCCGGCTCGAGCACGGCCAGCGCCTCCGCGGCCCTTGCAGCCAGCTCGCGCGCGGCCTGTCGGGAGGCATCGATTCCGGCAACCGCGGGATAGGTCATCTTACGGGCCCGGCGATCTTTGCCCGGGCTCTTTCCAAGCGTGGCCGCATCCCCTGTCTCATCCAGGACATCGTCCACGATTTGGAACGCCAGACCCATGCTGCGGCCGTAGCGTCGCAACGCCTCCCGCGCTTGTTGCGAGGCCCCCGCGACGATGCCCCCCATCGTGGCCGCCGCGCCGAAGAGCGCGGCGGTCTTGCGGTTGTGAATGAACTCCACACGATCTCGGTCCGGGGTCTGCCCCTCGGCCTCGAGGTCGGCCACCTCACCGCCGACCATGCCCTCGATGCCCGCGGCGCGCGCAAGTTCCGTTACGAGATCCGCCACCAGCTCCGGCCGCGGCGTGTGCTCGGCCAGGATGCGGAAAGCCTCGGTCTGCAGCGCATCCCCGGCCAGGATCGCGGTGGCCTCCCCGAAGCGCACGTGGCAGGTCGGCTGGCCGCGGCGCAGGTCGTCGTCGTCCACCGCCGGCAGGTCGTCGTGGATCAACGAGTACGTGTGCACCAGCTCCAGCGCGCAACAGGCGGGCAAGACATCTTCGTCGCTGCCACCCAATGCGCGGCAAGCCGCGCGGGCCACGGCCGGCCGCAAGCGCTTTCCGCCCGCGAACAGCGCGTAACGCGCCGCCTCGTTGAGCCGCCGCGGTTCCGCATCGGCCGCCGGGAGCCAGCGGTCCAGAGTCGCGTCGACCAGCCGTCGCGACTCGTCCAGGAAGTCCTGGAGAGCCACTAGTCCTCGTCCGCTTCTTCGGTGAAAGGAGCTTCGGCCGGGTTGCCCTCTGCGTCGCGCTGCAGGACGTGCACCTTCCGCTCGACCTCCCCCAGCACGTCACGGCAGGCCTTGACGCGCTTCACTCCGTCCAGATAGCGCTCCAACGACTCCTCCAGCGTGCCCTCGCCGCCTTCGAGCTCGTCGACGATGCGTTGCAGGGCCTCGAGATGATCTTCGAAGCCGTCCTCGCGCTTTCCGGGCATGCCGGCGGTTACTTTACCATCGCGCCGCCGGAGCCCTCCGGCGGAGGCGGGCGCACCTCTTCGACGCGGCCGAGGATCTCGCCCTCGCCCAGCACGGTGCGGATGCGGTCTCCTGCGCGCAGATCCGCGGCGCGCCGCACGACGCGGTCCGTGTCCGCCGTCAGCGTGACGCTGTAGCCGCGCGCCAGCACGCGCAACGGCGAGAGCGCCTCCAGCCGGCCGCTGAGCTCCGCCACGTCGCGCCCGTGCGAGTAGAGCCGTTCGCGCAGCGCACGCTGCATGCGCGCGCCGGTCTCGTCGAGGCGCTGCTCCTCGCGGCGCACCCGCTCCAGCGGCCGCCGGAAGACGTGCGACGCCTCCAGCCGCGCCAGGCGCTGCCGCGCATCCTCGAACACGCCGCGCAGCGCGCGCACGAGCCTCAGGCGCCGCTGCTCCAAGAGCGCACCCAGCTCGCGCCTGTCGGGCGCCACCATCTCGGCGGCCGCGCTGGGTGTCGGCGCGCGCACGTCCGCCACCAGGTCGGCGATGGTCACGTCGACCTCGTGCCCCACCGCGCTGATCGCCGGGGTGCGCGCGGCGAAGAGCGCGCGGGCCACCGGCTCCTCGTTGAAAGCCCACAGGTCTTCCAGCGAGCCGCCGCCCCGGCCGATGATCAACACGTCGAAGCCGGCGCCGTCCGCCAGCCGGATGCCGTCGGCGATCTCTGTGGCCGCTCCCTCTCCCTGCACCTTGACGGGCACGACCACCAGCTCGAGACCGGGCCAGCGCCGCTGCATGACCTCGATCAGGTCGTGCACCGCGGCGCCGCTGGGACTGGTGATCAGCGCCACCCGCCTCGGGAAACGGGGCAGCTCCCGCTTGTGCGCCGCATCGAAGAGGCCTTCCTGCTCCAGGCGCAGGCGTAGTTGCTCGAAGGCGATCTGCAGGGGGCCGGTGCCCACGGGCTCGAGCCCATCGACGATCATCTGGTAGCTGCCACGCGGCTCGTAGATCGTGAGGTTGCCACGCGCCCGCACGGCCATGCCCTCCTCCACCTCGAACTTCAGGCGTCGCACCGTCGAGCGCCACAACACCGCGCGCAACTGCGCGCGCGAGTCCTTCAGCGTGAAGTAGCAGTGGCCGGAGGCAGGAGCGCTGAGCCCGCTGATCTCGCCCTCCACCCAGACGCGGCCGAAGTCGCCTTCCAAAGACAAGCGCACCTTGCGCTGCAGCTCGCTGACGGTGAGGACCCGAGGACCGCTGTCCGAAGGAGCGGCCTCCTGCCACGGGTTCCCGCTCACCGGACTCCCAGGGGGATGGGGCGCAGAGGCGCACAGGCACAGAGAGGAGTCAGGAGGCCAGGGGGCGCGACCCCGATCGTTCGTTGGGCGGTCGGTAGCGACGCGCGTTGCTCCATTCGTTTCTCTGCGCCTCGGCGCCTCGGCGTCTTCTTCATCGCAGACAGACGCGTTCGATGGAGGCGGCCTTGCCCGTCTCCGGGTCGACCTCCACGAGAATGCCGCAGGCGCGTTCGTCGCCCTCTGCAACCTCGAACGGCGTGTTGACGTTGGTCACGAACTTCTTCAGCACGCGGTCCGTGCGCCGGCCGATGACGCTGCGGTACGGACCGCACATCCCGACGTCGGTGATGTACGCCGTGCCGCCGGGCAGCACCTCCTCGTCGGCGGTCGGCACGTGCGTGTGCGTCCCGAACACGATCGAAGCCCTGCCGTCGAGGTACCAGCCAAGCGCCCGCTTCTCGCTGGTCGCCTCGGCGTGCACGTCGACGACCCACACCTTCGTGTCGAGCGTCGCGTACAGCTCGTCCAGGACGCGGAACGGATCGTCCGCCGGCCCCGTGAAGATGCGCCCCTGCACGTTGGCCACGGCCACGCGCACTCCGGATTCCGTCTCGACCGTCGTGGCGCCGCGGCCGGGCGCGCTGGCGGGGTAGTTGAGCGGTCGCAACAGCCGCTCCGGATCGCTCTTGAAGATCTTTGTGACCTCGGAGCGCTTGAAGATGTGGTCGCCGCTCGTACACACGTCCACTCCGGCGGCCCGGATGACCCGGTAGGCCGCCGGGGTGAGGCCGGAGCCGCGCGCCGCGTTCTCCGCGTTGGCGATGACCAGGTCTACCTTCGCCTCGCGACGGTAGTCGGGCAGCCGTGCGGCGAGGATCGAACGGCCCGGCGAGCCGACGATGTCACCGAGGCACAGGATGCGGATCATCGCGCGTACTCGACCACCCGCGTCTCTCGCACGAGCGTAACGCGCACCTCTCCGGGATAGGTCAGCTCGCGCTCGATCTCCATTGCGATGTCGCGCGCCAGCTTCATGGCCAGGCGGTCGTCGATCTTGACGTTGTTGACCAGCACGCGCACCTCCCGTCCGGCCTGGATGGCGAACACCTGCTCCACGCCCGGGAACGAGGAGGCCACATCCTCCAGCCGCTCGAGGCGCTCGATGTAGCGCTCGAAGCTCTCGCGGCGCGCGCCGGGCCGGCCGGCGCTGATGGCGTCGCAGACCTGCGTCAGGACCGCGTAGATGCTCTGCTTCTCGACGTCGTCGTGGTGTGCGGCGATGGCGTTGACGACGGTCGCGTTCTCGCCGCAGCGGCGGGCGATGTCCGCACCGATGGCGGGATGCCCGCCCTCCACCTCGTGGTCGACCGCCTTGCCGATGTCGTGCAGGAGCGTCGCGCGCTTGGCCATCTTGACGTCGAGTCCCATCTCGGCGGCCATCGCGCCCGCCAGATGCGCGGCCTCGATCAGGTGATCGAGGACGTTCTGCCCGTAAGACGTGCGGAACTTCAGCCGGCCGAGCAGGTCGATCAGCTTGTTGTGCATGCGGTGCAGGTCGGCCTCGCGCAGCGCCTTGCGCCCCGTCTCGCGCAGGTGCTGGTCCATGTCCTTCTTGATGCGCGCGACGACCTCCTCGATGCGCGCGGGGTGCACGCGGCCGTCCTGGACCAGCTGCGCCATGGCGCGCCGCGCGATCTCGCGGCGCACGCCGTCGAAGGCGCTGACCACGATCACGCCGGGCGTGTCGTCCACGATCACGTCCACGCCGGTGACCTTCTCGAAGGCGCGGATGTTGCGCCCCTCGCGCCCGATGATGCGGCCCTTCATCTCGTCGTTGGGCACGTCCACGGTGGACACCGTGTTCGAGGAGCAGTGGTCCGTGGCCGTGCGCTGGATGGCCGTGAGCACGATGTCGCGGGCGCGGTTGTCCACCTCCTCGCGCGCGGCTTCCACGCGTTGCTCGATGAGCCGCGAGCACTCGTTGGCGAGCTCGCTCTCGAGCTGGCTGAGCACGCGCTCCTTCGCCTCCTCCCGGCTGAGCTCCGACACCTCCAGCAGGCGCGCGGTGATCTCCTCCTCGCGCCGGTCCAGCTCGCCGGTCTTCTTGTCCAGGTTGGACTGCCGGCTCTGCAGGCGCTTCTCGCCCTCGCCGAGCTTGCGCTCGCGGCCGGTCAGGTCCGCTTCCTTGCGGTCGAGCGACTCCTCCTTGTTGGAAAGGCGCTTCTCCTTGGAGCGGATCTCCCTGTGCCCCTCCTCGACCTCGCGCTCGAATTTCTCGCGGCGCGTCACGACCTCGTCGCGCGCCTTGACCTCGGCATCCTTGACCAGTCGCTCCGCCTCGTCGCGGGCCTTTTTCAGGAGCTCCTCGCGCTGCACCCGCTCCGTGGCCTCGCGCGCGCTCAGATACCGGCCGTACAGAAAGCGGCCCAGGATGAAGCCGGCGACGACGCCGGCGGCTACATACACAGCCTCCATATCTCAGCCTCCGAAGCGGCCGAGATGCTCAGAAGGCCCCGCGCACCCGCGGGGTAGGCTAGGCGACCTAGGATCCTCAGCTGCGTCGCCCCCGCCTGCTCGAGCCACGCAAGCCGGGAGGTCCCTCGCGCCCGGTACCCCGGGGAGGGTCGCACTGGTTCCGTGTCTCCCGCGGCTCCTGTTCCAGGGCTCGGAGCAAAGCGCGAGAGTTCCTATTCATGACGCCTACAGAGAACCGGCGCCTATGCGCCGGGTTAGCCTTCTTCGATCTCGATCTTTTCCAAAGAACCACCCACTCGGGTGGATGGGTTACCTACATTTAGGACCCGGTGATGATCCACGTCAACCGGCCATCCGGAGCCCGCTCCACCGATTGGGCCACGGACTCCAGCCAGCGGCGCACGCCCACCCCGGTCAGGAAGATAGAGTGGCCGCCCGCCGGCAAGGCCAGCGGGCTCCCGGGCCTGGCCACGCTGAGCATCTGGCCGCGCCGCAGGAGCAGCTCCACGGTCTGCGCCTCGAGGTCCACGAAGATCTCCATCTCCTTGGCCTGCAAGGAGTTGAGCATCCTGGCGCCCTCGTACCGGCCGACGCTGACATCCAGCAGCTTGCCGCCGTCGACCCCGCCGACCTGCAGCAGCTCGTAGGCCTCCTTGCCCGAGGCTGCCTGCAGCAGGCGGTTGACGCGCCGGCGCAGGTTGCGCTTTTCGCGGCCCTTCAGCTCCTGGGGTCCGGGGGCCGGCGCGGAGGCGCGCTTGATCAGGCCCTTCTTGCGCGCCGCCTCCAGCACGGCGTCCGCCGGGCTGCGGGCAGCGATGCGCTCTTCGGCCACCATGCCGGCCAGCCGCGCCTGCCCTTCCTCCAGAGTGCGGATGCGCCGCTGCGCGTTGGTCAGCCGCTGCCGGAGATCGATGTTTGTGACCTCGAACTCAGCCGCGCGCTCCGCCCGCGCCTTCACCGTCAAGAAGTTCTGCAGCAGACCGTCAGCCTCCGAAGCCTTGTCGCGCAAGCGCTGCATCTCGGTTTCGGTGCGCTTTTCTGAAGCTCCGTAGGCAGCCAGGCCCTCGCGCGCCGTGGCCAGGTCGCCGCGCAGCTCGCCTTCCAGCTTCGCTGCCCGCTTGCGCGTCTCCTCCTCCATGCCCCTGAGCCGCTGCTGCTCGGCACGTGCATCGGTCAATTCGCGCTCGACCTGGACCAGGCGCGCCGGTTCTGCACCGTCCTTCTTCTGCACGAGCAGAAAGCCCAGCACAAGCGACAGCGCGAGGGCTGCCACGAGCACCAGCGGCATACCGCGCCCGCGGCCCTTGTCGGAGAGCACCGCGTCGAGCAGCCCTCGTTGGATGCGGCTCAGGCCACGGAAGGTCTCGTTGAGCGCACGCGTCGAGGCTACGAGGTTCTGGGCCTTCTCGCTGCGCTCCAGCGTGTCGACGATCTTGCGCTGCGTGCGATCGAGCCGGTTCAGCGCCTCGGCTTGCAGCCGGAAGGCCTCCGCGAAAGCGGCTGCGGCCAGGACCGGGCTGTCGTCCTCGGCGCGCCGGAGCGACTTGGACTCGGGGTCGAGCGGAGCGCTGGGTCGGGGCTCGGTCATCAGAAGTCCTGAAAGGCCTTCCAGTCGGGGCTTTCTCTCCAGCCCGTCAACGTCACCAGCTGGACCTCGCGGCGCTCGAACAAGAGCCCGCCCCCTGCGAAGCTCTCACCGCCTCTGGGGTCCTGCTTGGCGACGAGCAGCATGCGAGCGCTGCTGCCGCGCGGCACGTCGGCGACTGCGCTCGCCCCGAGCCCGGCCAGGATCGGCCGCAACGCGGCCGGGATGTCGGGGCGCAGGACGGCGGAGACGGGCTTGAGCGTGGCACCCCGCGCTCCCTTCAGGCCGTCGCCTGGCAACTCCAGGTGCAGCACGTCCGGCCCCTCGAAGTTGCACACTGTCAGCAGGAGCAGGTGGTAGGGCCCCCCTTCGAGCACCTCCTGCAGCCCATCGCTAGACGCTTCCTCGCCGTCGCGGCGCGCAAACGGGTCCATGCCACCCGGGAGCGGCTCGAGCAGGAGCGCGCAGCCCTCCAGCGAGCGCGAGACCCAAACGGGCATCGGAGCATCGGGCCGCTCGACCTCCGGCACCCCGGGCGCGGGGCCGCTCGGCTCGAACCAGACGCTGATGCGCGGTACGAAGACGAACAGGACGGCACCGGTCACAACCACGGTGACGGCCACGCCGAGCATGGGAACCAGGGGGTCCGATAGCCTACGCATACCTTGCCTTGGACGCCAGCCGGCGGCGCGCTCCTTCGGGCCGGGCAATACCGCCTAGTCGGCCTTGTCGGCCTTCTCCGCCTTGTCGGCTTTGTCCGCCTTCTCGGCTTTGTCCGCCTTCTCGGCCTTTTCGGCTTTTTTCCGGAAGGCCGGCCCCACGTAGTCCTCCCACTTCTTCTTCTTGTTCTGGTTCCACCAGGTCCTCACCTCGTTGGGATTCAAGAAGCGCTGCTCTTCCCCGCCCAGACGCCACAGCGCGCGGAGGCCGTTGTCCTTGACGCGGGCGTAACGCTCCTTGTACGTGCGCGACTTGCCCCCGCTCTGTCGACTCCTGCCGTAGATGCCGCTCAGGTCCAGATAGATCTTCTTGAACATCTCCTTGCGCATCTTGCCCGGGATGCGCCGCCACTGCGGGATGGCGCCGAGCGCCTGGTTGGCGACGCCGATATCCGGGTGCCTGCCCGAACTGGAAATGGCCAGGATGAAGTCCAGGGAGGTCGTGTCCGTCGGGCCAATCTTGGCCAGCGAGGTGAATCCCGCTTCGACGAACTGCGGGTTGGGGTTCTTGTTCTTGAGAACCGAGGTCTCCAGCCAGCGGACGAGAGGCTTGACGCCTCCCTTGTCGCCCAGCTCGCCGAGCCCCTTGGCGCACTCCGTGGTGACCTGCGGCCGCTTGCGGGCTTTCAGTCCCTTGGCCAACTGGTCCACGATTTTCTTGCGGCTCTTCTTCTCTTCCTTGGTTTCCTGATCACCCTTGCCGGCCAGGTAATCGTAGGCCTTGATCAGGTTCTCGATCACGGAGATGGCGTCCTCTTCGGGCGCCTTCTTGTCCTTGTAGGTGGTCTTGAATTGGTAGAGCCACTGGTCGATCTCCTCGGACGTGAACGTGATCTCGTCCGCGACGGACGGGACCACCAAGCACAGACTGAACAGGCTCAGCACAGCAAGTGTCTTCATGGACTCTCCTCCCAGGAGGCGCTGGAGCGTCGAATGGGGCGATTATACGCTTTCGAAGCCCACGCGGAGCAGCGCCTCCCGCAGACGCCCGACGCGCTCATCCGCCCCGCAACGGGCCTTTCCCGCAATCTCGGCCACCGGGTGGGCCAACAGCACCGCGTTCGTGACCAAGCACGCATCCGCGTCCACCAGATCGGACACGTGCAAGACCGTCTCGACGGGTTCCAGGCCCACGTCCGGCGCCAACTCCAGCAACCGGCGCCGCGCGATGCCGGGCAGCAGGGACCGGCGGGACGGCGGCGTGAGCAGTTGCTTCCCGCGTAGCGCGAAGACGTTCGCGATGGTGCACTCGAGCACGCGACCGGTGGCATCGCAAAGCAGCGCATCGTGTGCGCCGGCGGCCTGCTCGCGCGCCGTCTCGTAGGGCCGCCGGTCGGTCGTCTTGAGCGCCGCCAGGGCCGGATCGACAAGTGAGCGCACCGGCACGAGCCGCCAGGGTGTATCCGGCGCCGAGTAGGGCGCGCCCTCGACCACACGCAGCAGCCGCCCGGCTTCGGGGAGCAGCGTGACGCGCACGCGGGCGTCGCCGCTGCCGGCCACGGCGGCGATCTCGTCGACCAGGGTCTCGAGTTGCGGCGGCGGCAGCGCGAGCGCGGCGGCCGTGCGTTCGAGGCGCTCCAGATGGTCGGCCAGGAACAGCACGCGGCCCCGCACGGTGCGCAGCGTCGTGAAGACGCCGCCGGGCGCGCGCGTACGAGGTTCGGCCCCCACGGGCCGGCCGTCGACGAGAACGATGGTTCGGTCAGGGTCCATGAGGTTGCCACACGCCGGTCCAAGCCCCCAGCTATCAGCTATTCGCCCTTAGCTCAAGCACGCCGGCAGCGGGGAGCCGACAGCCGGAGGACCGAGGCAACGTTCTCTCTATAATCCTGTCCTCTTGCACTTGAGCCTGCCGGACTTCGGCCGCGTGGGGGCCGAGCGAGTCTCCTTGCCCGAGCCGGATGCCGGCCTGTTGGCGCGGCTGTCCGGACTCCCGCACGTGGCGCTGCTCGACTCCGCGTCGGGGGGGCGCTACACGCTGATCGCGGCGCAACCGCGTGCCCGCCTCACCTGGAGGCCGGGCAAGGGGGAGCTGCGCGTTCCCGGGGGCGGCGTGGCCACTGCGGACGACCCGTTCGGCCTGCTGCAGGAGGCCTTGCACGCCACGCGCACGCACGCGGACACGCCGCTCGAGTGGGGACCGGGCTGGATCGGTCTGTTCGGCTACGGGTTGCGCCGCGCGCTCGAGGAAGTTCCCGAACGGCACGAGAACGAGACGGACATTGAAGACCTGGACCTGAGCTACTACCCCGCCGTCGCCGTGCACGACGCGGAGCGCGCCGAGTGGTGGCTGGTCTGGCGCGAGGCCTGCCGGGACGCCGCGCAGCACCTGCTGGGGCGTCTGATGCACCCCGCGCCCCCGCTGCGTGGCGCGTTGCCGGCGCGCGATGCGATCCGCTCGTGCGTCAAGCGCGAGGAGTATCTCGCGGCGGCGGCCCAGGCCGTCGAGTACGTGCGCGCGGGCGACGTGTTCCAGGTCAACTACTCGCACGAGTTCCGCTTCCCTTACGAAGGAGACCCGCTGGCCCTCTACCTGGCGCTGCGCCGCACGAACCCCGCACCCTATTCCGCGTATCTGGATCTGGGACAGGGCCGGGCGGTGCTCAGCACGAGCCCCGAGCTCTTCCTGCACGTGCGCGGCCGCGAGGTGGTCACGCGGCCGATCAAGGGCACCCGTCCCCGGGGTGAAGACACAGAGCAGGATCGGGGGCTGCGGCAGGAGCTGCTGAACAGCGAGAAGGACGCGGCGGAGCTGGCCATGATCGTGGACCTGGAGCGCAACGATCTCGGGAAGGTCTGCGAGCCGGGCAGCGTGGCCGTGGGCCGCGAACGCTTCGTGGAGTCGTACGCCTCGGTGCACCACCTCGTGGCCGAGGTGCGCGGCCGGATCGAGGAGGGGCTTGGCCGCTGTGCGCTGTTGGAAGCCTGCTTCCCGGGTGGCTCGATCACGGGCGCCCCCAAGGTGCGGGCCATGCAGATCATCGACGAGCTGGAGGCCGGGCGCCGTGGACCGTACACGGGCTCGATCGGCTGGCTGGGAGATAACGGCGCCCTGGACCTCAACATCGCCATCCGAACAGCCGTACTAGGAAAGGGAGTGGTACGTGTTCATGTCGGCGGTGGCATCGTGGCGGACTCGCAGCCCGAAGCGGAGTATGCGGAGACCCTGGCCAAGGGTGAAGCGATGTTCCGGGCGCTCAGCTCGCCCGGCGTCTAGGCCGGCGCCCTACAACGTCCCGTGACGCTTCTACGCTGGAGCTCGCGCTATTTGAGGCGCCTCGAAGAGAGCGCGTCCGGGCACACCGTGCGCGCGTATCGCGCCGACCTCACCGAGTTCCTGGAGTTCTGCATGGGGCGGCAGGCCAAGCTGCCCCAAGACCTGCACCATCGCCTGCTGCGCGCGTTCATGGCCGGTCTCAACGAGCGCCGCCTCAGCCGCTCGACCATCGCCCGCAAGCTGGCCGCCGTGCGCGCCTTCCTGCGCTTCCTGGTGCGTGAGTCCGCGTTGCGCAGTAACCCCTCCCAGGCCCTGCGCGCTCCGCGCTGCCGCCGCAACCTGCCGCACCCGTTGAGCGAAGAGGAGGTCGGGCGACTGATCGACTCCGCCCGCTCGAGCCGGGACCGGGCCATCCTGGAGACGCTGTATGGCGGCGGTCTGCGCATCGCCGAGCTCGAAGGGCTGGACGGCGACGATCTGGACCTGCCCGCGGGAGTGGCGCGCGTGCGAGGCAAGGGGCGCAAGGAACGCCTGGCACCGCTCGGATCGCACGCCGCGCGCGCTTTGCGGACGTGCCTGGCCGAGCGCGTGCGCGGCTGCGATCCGCGGCCCGTGTTCCTCAACCGGAGCGGGGAGCGGCTCAGCGCCCGCTCGATCCGCAGGGTGGTCGAGGACTGCGTGACCCGCGCGGGGTTGGACCCGCGCACGTCGCCGCACACGCTGCGGCACAGCTTCGCGACACACATGCTCGACCGCGGCGCCGACCTGCGCGAAGTCCAGGAGCTGCTCGGTCACAAGAACATTGCGACCACGCAGATCTACACGCACGTGTCCATGGAGCGTCTGCGCAAGGTGTACGAGGAAGCGCACCCGCGAGCTAAGTAGCCGGCAGCCCGACGGCGAGCATCCACACCACCAGGACCGAACGCGACGTCCAGGCCAGTACCCGCACGCGGTTCAACTGCAGGAGGCGGCGGTGGTCGTCGCCATTGAAGCCTGCGGTCAGGCGGCCCGACGGCGCGAACATCATCAGGCCGGGCACCCACGCCGGGACCAGCAACAGCAGGCCGGCCAACGGCATCCAGACGGGCAATCCCCCGGGACGGTAGAGCAGTACGGACACCGCGGTGAGCAGCTCCACGAGCGCGAGGCCGGCGACCAGCAGCACGGAGACCCTCAACTCCGCGTCCATGTAGCGCGCAAAGACGCGATCGCCTACGCGCCGGAAGAGCGGGAGGTGCACGACCTGCATGAACCAGCTGACTCCCGCCAGAATCAGCGTCACGGACGCGTGGATCAGAAGCAGCAGGATGG
>JAPUHK010000202.1 GCA_027297745.1 Planctomycetota bacterium
GCCACGTGCAGCAGCCGCGGACCGGACGGGCGCTGGTTCGTCGGCACGGCCAGCCTCGTGTACGGCGCCGCGATCCACACGAGCGAGGACCTCGCGAACTGGACGCAGATCGAGCGGGGCCCGGCCTATGCCGAGGGCGGCATCCACAAGCTGAACCAGATCTGGACGCTGCACACGGAGGGCGAACGCTATTACGCAGGCGTGGACACCGCGGGGCTGTTCGCCAGCGAGGACCGGGGCGAATCCTGGCAGCCGGTCTCCGCGCTGAACGACCATCCGACGCGCGAGTCGTGGTTCCCCGGCAACGGGGGCCTGTGCGCGCACGCGGTCCTCGTGGATCCGAAGGACGCGCAACGCATCTGGTGCGGCATCTCCGCGGTCGGCGTCTGGCGCTCCGACGACGGCGGCGCAACGTGGAGCTCTAAGAACGACGGCATCAAACAGGTCATCGAAGACAAGCAGCACGAGGAGATCGGGTACTGCGTGCACGGCCTGGCAGCGGACCCGGACGACGCCGACACGATCTACCGCCAGGACCACACCGGCATGTACCGCACGCGGGACGGCGGCGACAGCTGGCAGAAGATCGAGGAGGGGCTCGGCGGCTGGTTCGGGTTCCCGATTGCCATGGACCCGCGCACCAAGACGCTCTACGCGGTGCCCCTCGAAAGTGACGAGTACCGCATGCCCAAGGGGGGCCGCCTGCGCGTCTTTCGCAGCCGGAACGGCGGCGATGCGTGGGAGCCGCTGGACCGCGGGCTGCCCGCGGCGCCCACCTACGTGGGCGTGCTTCGCGGCGCGATGGTGACCGACGCGCTGGACCCCTGCGGCATCTACGTAGGCGACACGTCGGGCCGCGTGCACGTCAGCGCCGACGCCGGCGACAGCTGGCAGACGCTGCCCTTCACGCTGCCGCGCATCCTCAACGTGCGTACCTACCTCGAGGACTAGAGCCATGGCCGAGGTCACGCTGGAGCTTCCCTCTGTCCTGGCCGCGGTGCTCGGCGGGACCAAGAGCATTCGCGTCCAGGCCGACACGCTGCAGGGCGCGCTCGAGGCGGCCACGTCGTTGCATCCCGCGTTGGCCGTGCACCTGTTCGACGAGAGCGGGGACCTGCGCAAGCACGTCCTGTGCTTTCACAACGACGTGAACAGCCGCTGGCTCGAAGACCGCTGCGTAGCCGTGGCCGACGGGGATCGCATCACCATTCTGCAGGCCGTCTCCGGCGGGTGAGTCCGCGAGCCCGAACCGCGTACTCATACTCGTTCTCGGCCGGGAGCCGACCACTCTTGAACGAGCACGAGAACGAGCACGAGTACGACGGCGAGTACGAGAACGGGACATCAGGCGCGCTGATCCAGAGACGCGCGCAACTCGCCGGCGTCGTAGTCCCGGACCAGCTCGTGCAGGCGGCGGCCGTTGCGGTAGGTGCTCATCGTGTAGTCGCACTGGAACAGGAAGCGCAGCGCGCTGTCGGCGAAGGTCAGGGGGTGGATGCGCACCTCCCAGCGCGCCAGCGGGCCCGGGTCACGCAGCGCCGCGAGTTCCTCGGGACTGCTTACGTCGAGCAACACGATCCCGCCGGCGCGGTCCGTGAAGTGGTCATGGAAGAGCGCCAGGCCGCGGGTGGGGTCGGCGACGAAAGCGTTGACGGCGTCGTTGGCCTCGCGCAGGGTCGTGCCCTCGGGCGCGTAGGCGATCACCAGGTGGCAGCGACGATCCTTCTTGGGCAGGGTACCGGCCATGGGTGGCTCCTCCGATCGATTCGGCGTGCGCGGCGTCGGTGCCCGTCCAATCTAACGGTGCGGGGAAAATGGCCCGCGCGGTGCCCGGAAGTGGGTGAGAAGCCGCGCTCCAGGCTCCCCGCTGATTGACGGAAACCCGGTATGAGACACCGGTAAGGAGAAAACCGGTGGACGTGGGAGGGCGAACCCGTCACATTGGGCCGCTGCCGGTATGAGGTGAGGTTGCGGTCCTGGCTGCCAGCGCTGAGCGCGCGCATCCGGGTGGTCCACAAATCGTGTCTTTTGGACGGAGGGTGAGAGACATGAGAGCCACTTTACGCGTTGGAGTCCTGGTGTTGTGCGTCTTGGCCGCCGCCTGTGCAGGCGACGACTCGACGTTGACTCTCTTGCGCATCGGGCCCGTGGAGGGCATCCCGCAGACGCTCGATGCCACGCTGATCATCATCGGCAGAGGCTTTCCTTCCGGCAACATGACGCTGGAGGTGATGGGGGTGGGGAGCTTCTCCTGCGAGCTGAAGGGAGCGGCGACCGCGCTGTGCTTCGTGCCCGCCAACACTCTGCCCGCCGGGACCTACGACGTGCTGCTGAAAGACGGGACGCGCGCCTCCGATATGCAACCGGGGATGCTGGTGGTCAATCCCCAGCCGGTCCTGAACACGACCTCGCAAGACGTCTTCGACCCGAACTTCAACCTGCCCTTCCAGATCGGGGGTAGCGGCTTCACCGCACCCGTCGACATCTTGTTCCTCGACGGCCTGGGGGCTCCACTCGCGGCGCCCCGTGCGGCGCAGGTGCAAACCGGCGGGACCGTGCTGGCGGCCACGTCCCCGATCGTGCCCGGCGTGGGGGGGCCGCTCGCGGTGACGATCCAGATTCGCAACGGCGACGGCCAGTCCGCCTTCGCCGCGATGCCTGTCACCTTGAGCAGCCCGGAGCCCGGCGTACGCACCATCGACGGATCCGGCAACAACATCGGGCGCCCCACGGTCGGCAGCGCGAACATCCGCTTGCGGCGCGCGGTCGGCGTGGACTACGCCGACGGCGTCTCCAGCCCCTCCGGCGCCACGCGTCCGAGCGCGCGGGCCATCAGCAACGCGGTTTCGAGCCAGCTCTTCGTGCAGCCCAACGCGGCGCGCGCGTCGGACTACTTGTGGCAGTGGGGCCAGTTCCTGGACCACGACATCGACCTCACGCCCGGAGCGGACCCCACGGAGACCTTCGACATCGAGGTCCCGACCGGCGATCTCTTCTTCGACCCGCTGTCGTTCGGCGGCATCCTGATCCCGCTCAACCGGTCGACCTACGACCCCGCGAGCGGCACGGTCAGCAGCAATCCGCGCGAGCAGCTGAACAAGATCACGGCCTTTGTCGACGCCTCGAACGTCTACGGCTCGGATGCCGCGCGCGCCGCGGAGCTGCGCACGGGCGACGGCACCGGCCGCCTGCGCACGACCACCGGCAACTACCTCCCGTTCAACGGCAACGGCTTCCCCAACGCGCCTACGGACGCCGATCCGATGCTGTTCCTGGCCGGCGACGTGCGGGCCAACGAGCACGTGGGCCTGACGGCCCTGCACACGCTCTTCCTGCGCGAGCACAACCGGCTCGCGGACGAGATCCGGGCCGATAACCCCGGGCTCAGCGGCGAGGACATCTACCAGGCTGCGCGCCGCTGGGTGGGCGCGCAGCTGCAGGTGATCACGGTCAAGGAATTCTTGCCGGTCCTGCTCGGCCCCGGGGTGTTGCCTGCGTACGCCGGTTACCAGCCCACGGTCGACCCGGGCATCAGCAATCTGTTCAGCACGGCCTGCTACCGCTTCGGCCACACCCAGGTTTCCGGACGGCTGATGCGTTTGGACGCAAGCGGCTTCGAGATCCCACAGGGCCACCTGGCGCTGCGCGATGCCTTCTTCCAGCCGGCACGCATCCGCACCGAGGGCGGGATCGACCCGATCCTGCGCGGCCTCGCGGCGCAGCCGGCACAAGAGGTGGACCTGCTCATCGTGGACGACCTGCGCAGCTTCCTGTTCGGTCCTCCCGGCGCGGGCGGCCTGGACTTGGCCGCGCTCAACATCCAGCGCGGGCGCGACCACGGCTTGCCGAGCTACAACCAGTGCCGGGTGCGGATGGGCCTGGCCCCCAAGACCTCGTTCGCCGACGTCACCTCCGACGCCGCTCTGCAGACGGCGCTCGCCGGCGAGTACGCGACCGTGGACGCCATCGATGCGTGGGTGGGCGGCCTGGCCGAGGACCACCGGCCCGGCGCCATGGTGGGTGAGCTCTTGTGGACCGTGCTGCGCGACCAGTTCCAGCGGCTGCGGGACGGCGACCGCTTCTGGTACGAGCGGGTCTTCACGGGGGCCGCACTGGCCGAGCTGGAGAGCACCACCCTGGCCGACATCATCCGGCGCAACACGGGCATTCTGGCCGAGCTGCAGAACGACGTGTTCCGGGTTCCGTAGGCTTCCCAACGTACGCGTGCCCTTGCCCCTGCCCTCTGCCCGGGTGCAAGAGAATCGGGCATGGGCATGGGCACGTGTACGGGTTTAAGAACCACCCCCGGGGGCGGCGTGCGTATCCTCGGTAAGGGAAGGATCCACACATGAAGCCCGCCTCCCTCTCCCTCATCCTCAGCAGCATCGCCCTGGTCGGAGTGGGCGTGATGTACCTCAAGCTGGACGAGCTGTCCGAGCGTGTGGGCAACGAGCGCGCCGGCGTTCGCACGGAGCGTGCGCCCGTAGCGCGGCCCATTGAGGAAGGCGACTACGTCGCCTCGGTCCATAGCACGCCGGCGCCTACCCCTGCGCGTATCGCGGAGCTCGAGGAGCGCATGGCGAAGGTTGAGAAAGCGAGCGCGAAGTCCAAGCCGACCTTCAGCTGGGGTTTGGAGGACGGCGACCGCAAGTTTCGCATGCCGCGCTTCAAGCGTCCCTACCGGTCGCTCAAGCGCTTCGCCAAGGACCTGAAGCTGACGAACGTGCAGCAGGACCGCATCCAGGCCGCGATCGACCGCGGCCGTGAGCGCATCGAGAACATCATGAAGATCCCCGGCGAGGACGGGAAGAGCCCGCACGAGCGCCGTGAGGCCGCATTGCAAAAGCTGCGCGAGCGGGCGAAGAGCGGCAAGCACGATGCGGGGGCGATCATGGCCATCATGCCGGCGCTGACCGGCTACCGGAACGAGAAGATCCCGGGCATGAACGCGACCTACGGCGAGGAGATCGACCGCGTCAAGCAGGAGACGCGCGAGGACGTGAACGGCAACCTCAGCGCGGAGCAGCAGGAACAGTTCGCGGACACGAACATCGATGGGATGCTCGGCGGAGGCGGGGGCACACACATGGTCAGCGTGTTCTCGGCCGGCGACGGTGTGGGCGGCATCGGTGGGCTGGTCATCGAGGTCGGCAAGAGCGTCGAGATCGAAGAGCCCGAAGAGATCCAGGAAGAAGAGGCAGAGGAGGGCGGCGGGTAGCCGTCGCGGCGCGCGCGGTTATTCTGCGCGGGATGCCCAACCCCTGGCTGGACCCGGAACGAGCGCGCACCTGGACCGGGGAGGGCCGGGCCAACAACCCCCTGCGCCAAGAGCAAGCCGACGTGCTCTTGCGCCTGTCGGCCGAGAGCCATCCCCGCAGCATCCTGGACCTGGGGTGCGGCCCGGGTGAGATCGGCGAGCGCTTCCTGGCGCGCTTTCCCGGGGCCGCCTGGACCGGCGTGGACGAGGCGCCGGAGGTGCTGGAGCGGGCGCGCGCGCGCTTCGAGCCGCACGCCGGGCGCACGCGCTTGCTGCAGTCCCCGCTGCAAGCGGACTGGACAGAGCAGGCGCCCGGACCGTTCGACCTCGCCGTGGCGGTGCAGACAGTGCACCACCTGGAGACCGAGGAGAAACACGTCCTGTTTGCCCGCGTGCTCTCCGTGTTGCGCCCCGGCGGGCTGTTCCTGATGAGCGAGCCCGTACAGCTGGAGGCGCCGCAGCTGTTCGGGCTGTATCGCGCGCTCCTGGACCACGCGCGTCAGCGGCAGGGCTTCGAGCCGTTGCCGCCCGGCTACGACCTGGACGCGTTCCACGAGCAATTGGAGCGCAACCAGGACCGGCTCGAGACCGTTGCGGACCAGTTGCACTGGATGCGCGAGGCCGGCTTCGGCCCTGGGGCCTGCTTCTGGCGACACGGCAATCGAGCCATCTTCGGCGGAGCCCGTCCCGAGTGAGGCTGCGCGGCGTCCTCTTCGACCTGGACGACACGCTGATCCCCGAGGAGGGGGCCGTGCGCGAGGGGTTCGAGGCCGCCTGCACGCTCGCGCAGTTGCGCTGCGGCGTGGACCCCGCGCATCTCCAGGAGGCCGTGCGGAGCCGGGCCCGCTCGCTTTGGCGCGGGGCTCCGACGTTTCCCTACTGCCGTTCGATCGGGATCGCCGGCTTCGAGGGCCTGTGGGGCAGCTTCGAAGGCGACGATCCGCAACTGGTCGCGCTGGCCGGCTGGGTGGACGACTACCGCAACGTTGCCTGGACCGGCGGGCTGAGCGAGCTGGGCATCGAGGCCCCGGAGCTGGCGTCGGAGTTGTCCGACGCCTTTTGCACCGCCGTGCGGAGCGCCTTCCGTCCGTTCGTGGGCGCCGAGGAGTTGCTCCGGGAGTTGCGCAAGCACCTGCGTATCGGCCTGCTCACCAACGGCGCCTCCAGCGTGCAGCGCCACAAGATCCGGCAATCGGGTCTCGACGGCCTGTTCCACGCCGTCGTCGTGTCGGGCGAAGTGGGGGTCGGCAAACCGGATCCCGAGGTGTTCCGCGTCGCGCTGGAGGCGCTGGGCACGCCGGCGGCCGAGACGGTCATGGTCGGCAACAGCCTGCGGCATGACATCGCCGGGGCGCGGGCAGCGGGAATGCCTTGCGTCTGGCTCGATCACACGGGGCGCGGGCACGGCGAGGAGCTGGAGCCCGACGTGCGCATCGAGGACATCACGGAGTTGCGGGATGTCATGGGATGACCGGCCAAGACGTACTGCCAAGACGCAGGGCTCGGCGTTGGCGGCGCTATTGGGGGCCGTCGTCGATCCACGTGCCGAGCAGGGTCTCGGCTTCCGTGTCGACCAGACTGCTGGCGAGCGTCGGCATGCGCGTGCCGTCGAGTCGGCGGATGCGTTCCCACAACACGCTCGACTCCTTGACGCCCGAAGCGACGCGCATCGCGTTTTGCAGGCCGAGGGTGCCCTGCGTCGGCGCAACGTCGACCAGGCTCGTGGCGCTGAGCGGCGTCCCGTAGCGCAAGTCGATGTTGCTGGGGGCCGGCCCGCCGGGCTGGTGGCACATGGCGCAGTTGGTGGCCAGGTAGGCACGCGCGCGCTCGGACACGAGCGCGGCGGCATCGCGCGGGTCCGGCATGGCCTCGTAGTTCGTGTGGCTGCCGATGCCCGTCATGAACAGCCCGATGTGGTTCCAGGTGCGTAGCTGGTTGTCGACCACGCCGCCGTAGTCGTAGTCGCGGTTCAGCTGTAGGGTGCGAACGCCGAGCACGCGGCCGGCGGCCTCCGTATGGCAGCTCATGCAGTCGCTCTGGCTCGGGAACGACCACGTCTGGGTCCGCGTGCCGCCGGGGGCGGCCGGATCCTCGACCTGGTAGTCCTGCGTCTCGCCCGTGCTGAGCAGGTAGGCATCAGTCTGGCTCGCGTTCCAGCGGTACGTGACGCCCGTCCAGCCCTGCGCCTGCAGGAACAGGACGCGCGTCTCCAGGCGCTGTACCACCCCCGGACCGAGGTCGAGCTCGAAGTGTTTCACGAAGACCGTGCCCTGCGGGAAGACCCAGTCGTCGGTGGCATCGAACATGATCCGGGAAGGCCCGGGCAGCGCGATCCAACGGCGCTTGCGGGCGTTGTCGGACCACAAGGGCGAGTTGACCTCGTATTCGATCAGGCCCGCAGCCGGCACGAGGTTGGCCGTGTCGCTGAACAGGCCCGTGGCGCTCAGCGTCGTCGGGACCGCGGCCGGCGGGGGGCCGCCTCCGGTCTCGCGGAAGCGCCAGATGGAGCCGCCCAGCGAGACGGCGTACAGCTCGCCCGCTTCGTCCTCGCCGAATGCCGCGACGCTCGAGAGCTGGGCCAGCTCGACGTGCGAGACGACCGTGTTGCCGTCATGCACCATGGCCCAAACGAGCCCCCCGGTGAAGTCCGCGTACACGTACGCGCCCACCAGCGAGGGGTTGGCCGTGCCGCGGTAGACGTAACCGCCGGTCACGCTGCGGCCGACTGCGTGCGTGTGCTGGCGCACGGGCGGGCGGAACCCATTGGCCGGCGAGTTGACCAGCCCCAGCGGGTTGTTGTGGTCGAGCGTGCCTTCGAAGAGGCGCCAGCCGCAGTTGTCGCCGCGCCGCACAAGGTCGACCTCTTCGATGTCGTTCTGTCCCACGTCGCCGACCCAGAGATCTCCGGTCAGGCGGTCGAAGCTGCAGCGCCAGGGATTGCGGAAGCCGTAGGCCCAGATCTCGGGCTGCGCGCCCGGAGTGCTGACGAAGGGGTTGTCGGTGGGGACGCCGTACGGCGTCCCGCCGTGCGGATCGATGCGCAAGATCGAGCTCAGGTGAGTGCCCAGGTTCTGGCCCTGGCCCGTGGGATCGTGCTGGCCGCCGCCGTCGCCGAGCGAAAGGTAGAGCATGTCGTCGGGACCAAAGCCCATCCAGCCGCCGTTGTGGTTGCTGGCCGGTTGGGCAACGGTCAGGAGCACCAGCTCGCTGCCGGCATTCGCCACGTTGGGATCCCCGGCGCTGACCGTGAAGCGCGAGATGACGGAACGCTGCGGCCCCGAGCGGTTGTAGGTCACGTAGAAAAAGCCGTTGGTCGCGTAGTTGGGGTCGAAGGCCAGGGACAAGAGCCCCATCTCGCCGCCCTGCGCGAAGTTCGCGTGCAGGGCCGCGACGTCCAGGAAGGTCGTAGCCGACCCGGAGGCGTCGGAGTTGGGGAAGACCACGATGCGGCCGCCCTTCTGCACGACGAAGATGCGGTCCGTGCCGTCCTGCGGCGCGGTCAGCATGAGCGGGGAGCTGAGACTGATCAGCGGGAAGGCGCGCTCGATCTGCATCGGGCCCGGCTGCGGGAGGTCCGTCGGGAAGTTCAGACCCTGCACGATCGTGCGCGAGGTCATGCCGAACGGGATCCCGGGGCCGCTCGAGCCGCCGCAGGCGGTGGCCAGCAGCAACACGGCTAGAAGCCCTCGAGTCGACGCAAAACTCATGATGGTCCTCAGGCCCTGCAGTACAAGAGGAACCCTACAACAGTTTCGATGAGTGGCTGGAAAACCCCGGCTGTATGCGACGGCCCCCGGTAGTCGGGGGTTCGAAAGCGGCCCCATGGGCGCCGTCTCGATTCGAGGCGGGTGTGCGCCGGCGCTGCGTCATCGGCCGCGCTGACGTTCGTAGTTGACGAACGCCACCTCGTTCGATGCAATCCGCAGCGTGGAACGCTCCGTTCGTGTACGCGCACCCGGCCGTGTCAACCTCATCGGTGAGCACACGGATTGGGGAGAGGGGTTCTGCCTGCCGATCGCCGTCGAGGCTGCGCTGACGCTGGAGGGCGAGGCACGCGACGACGGAGAGGTTCGGCTGAGCAGCGAGGCGTTTGGCGGCGAGGCGCGCATTCCGCCCTCCGCGGACGCGCAGGCGTTCGAGCCGGCCTGGGCGCGTCCCGCGGTCGCCGTGTTGCAGGGCCTGCGCGACGTCGGCCTGCCCACGGCGGGGTTCGAAGCGGCGCTGGGCGGCGATCTTCCCGCCGGGGCCGGTCTCGGATCGAGCGGTGCCTTCCTGGCGGCCGTCGCGCTCGGCGCGCTGCGTGCCGTGCGCGGCGCCGGCGGCGTCGTGCCGCCGTTTCTGGAGGACCGCGGCACGCTGGCCACGTTGTGCCGCGAAGCCGAGCAGCGGAGCCGGGGTGTGCGTTGCGGCATCCTCGACCCCTTCGCAGCGCTGCACGCGGTAGAGGGAAACGCTCTATTGCTCGATTGCCGTACGTTGCAAGCGCGGCCGGTTGCCATCGACTCCGCGAAGCTGCAGTTGGTCGTTGCGGACTCGGGCGTGCGGCGCGAGCTTCAGCATGTGGAGTACAACCGGCGGCGCGAGCAAGGCGAGGAAGCTCTGCAGCGCCTGCGAGAGGCCGGCGTGGAGGCGGCCACGTTGCGTGACGTCTCGCGCGCCGACTTCGAGGCGCGGGCGGGGGCGTTGCCCGCCGTGTCGGCACGCCGCGCGCGCCACATCGTTTCCGAGAACGCACGCACGCAAGCGGCGGCCCTGGCGCTCGAGGCAGGGGACTTCGAGCGCTTCGGGTCGCTGTTGAACCAGTCCCACGAGAGCCTGCGCCTGGACTACGAGGTGTCCTGCCCCGAGCTCGATGCGTTGGTCGACGTGGCGCGCAAGACCGCCGGCGTCTACGGCAGCCGCATGACCGGGGCGGGCTTCGGCGGCTGCACCGTCAGCGCCGTACGCCCAGCCGCAGCGCAGACGCTGCTCGCCGCCTTTGCTGAGGCGGGCTTCGGCGCCCGCGTGGTGGTTCCCTCCGGGCCCGCGAGCTAGGCCGAGCCTGAGCCCAGCACGCAGTTGAAGACTCGTCCCAGGGCCGGGCTTAGAACCCCCTGCCCTTGCCTCTACCCCTACCTTCGCCCCCTTCCCGCCGATTCCGGGGGAAGGGTGGAGAGGCAAGGGTAGAGGTAGGGGTAGGGGTAGTAGGGGGTGCGCCTTGTGGAGCGTGTAGATTGGCCGCGTGGGTGATCACGTGCATGTCATCGGAGGCGGGCTGGCCGGCTCGGAGGCTGCGGTCTCCGCGGCGCGCTGCGGCTGCCACGTCTTCCTGCATGAGATGCGGCCGCGCAAGATGACGCCCGCGCACCACACCGACCGCTTTGCGGAGCTCGTGTGCTCGAATTCGCTGGGCGGGGAGGCCGAGACCAACGCCAAGGGGCTGCTGCAAGACGAGATGCGGCAGGTGGGCTCGATCGTGATGGCGGCGGCGGACGCCTCCCGCCTGCCCGCAGGCGGAGCGCTGGCGGTGGACCGCGAGATCTTCGCGGCCCATGTGACGCGTACGCTCGAAGAGCACCCGCGCATCACGCTCGTGCGCGAAGAGGTGGCGGAGCCGCCCGGCGAAGGGGCCGTCGTGCTGGCCTCGGGGCCGCTGACCTCCGACGCGCTGGCCGAGTGCCTCACGGCGAAGCTAGGGACCTCCTTCCTCGGGTTCTACGACGCGGCCGCGCCGGTTGTGCTGGGGGAGAGCCTCGATACCGAGGTCTGCTACCGCGCCGGCCGCTACGGCCAGAGCGCCGACTATTGGAACTGTCCCCTCGGCAAGCAGGACTACGAGCGCTTCTCCGACGCGCTGGCCCAGGCCCGCTCGCACACGCCGCACGATTGGGAGCACCTGGAGTACTTCCAGGGCTGCGTCCCGATCGAAGAGCTGGCGCGGCGCGGCGTCGACACCCCGCGTTTCGGGCCCATGAAGCCCGTCGGCCTGCCCGACCCGCGCACCGGACGCGAGCCCTATGCGGTGGTGCAGTTGCGCGCCGACGACCGCGAGGGGCGCTTGTGGAGTCTCGTCGGTTTCCAGACGGGCCTGAAATGGGGCGACCAGAAGACGGTCGTGCACACGATCCCCGGCCTGCACTCGGCGGAGATCGTGCGCTACGGTGTGATGCACCGCAACACCTACCTCAACGCCCCCAGCCTGCTCAGCTCGGCGCTGCAAGTGCGCAAGCACCCGCAGTTGTTCGTGGCCGGCGTGCTAGCCGGCGTCGAGGGCTATCTGGAGTCGGCGGCGACGGGTTGGCTGGCGGGCCTCAACGCCGCGCGCTTCATCCGCGACCAGGGCCCCGTCTTGCCGCCGGAGCACAGCATGCTCGGCGGCCTGGTGCGCTTCCTGGCCGGCGCCAACCCGCACAACTTCCAACCCATGAACGCGAACTGGGGGTTGGTGCCCGCGGCGGAAGGCAAGGGCCCCAAGCGCGAGCGCCGGGCGGCCATGCACCGCCGGGGCCGGCACAGCTTCGGCGACTGGCTGCGCAGCTTTGATGTGCTGCCTGCGGCTCCCGGATCCGAGGGGTGAGCCTGCTACGCTGAGCATTCCGACGTGGAGGTACAGCCATGAGACGAGGCGCGAGCCTTGGGATCGCCGCTGTCGTGTGGGCCATGGTCGGCCCCGCCGCCGCCGGCGGAGCGGCCGAAGAGGCCGCCCTGCCCCCCGCGCCGCCTTGGCGCGGCAAGAGCCGCTCGCTGGCGGTCGGGGTGGCCCACGAGTGGGCCACGCCCTGCGAGAAGTCCGGCTTCAAGGAGACGCCGCGCTACGACGACACGATGCTCTGGCTGCTCACGCTGGAGGAGTCGTCGCCGCACGTCAAGCTGGTATCGCTCGGCAAGAGCCCCGAAGGGCGCGACATCTACATGGTCGTGGCGTCGCTCGACGGGTTCACGCCGGGTTCGCTGGAGGCCTCGGGCAAGCCCATCCTGCTCGCGCAGGCCGGCATCCACTCGGGCGAGATCGACGGCAAGGACGCCGGGATGATGTTCCTGCGCGACCTGACGGTGCGCGGCACCAAGAGCGAGCTGCTGGAGAAGGCCTGCTTCCTGTTCATTCCGATCTTCAGCGTCGACGGCCACGAGCGCTTCTCGCGTTTCAGCCGCATCAACCAGCGCGGACCTGTCGAGAGCGGGTGGCGCACGACCTCGCGCAACCTGAACCTGAACCGTGACTACGCCAAGGCGGACTCGCCCGAGATGCGCGCCGTGATCCGTGCGTTCGACATCTGGGCGCCCGACCTGTACCTCGACATCCACGTCACCAACGGCGCCGACTACCAATACGACATCACCTGGGGCTACAACGGCGCCCACGCCTACTCGCCGGAGCTGGCGGGCTGGATGGACGCGCACCTCACCCCGCAGCTCACGAAGAGCCTGGAGCAGTGGGGGCACGTGCCGGGCCCGCTCGTGTTCCCGGTCGACGGCAAGGACCTCAGCAAGGGGATCCGCTCCTGGACGGCAGGCCAGCGCTACTCGCACGGCTACGGGGACGCCAGGCACATGGCCAGCGTGCTGGTCGAGAACCACTCGCTCAAGCCCTACGACCAGCGCGTGCTCGGTACGTACGTCCTCCTGGAAGCGGCCATGAAAGCGCTCGGCGAGCACGGGAAGGCGCTGCGCGAGGCCCGCAAGAAGGACCGCGTGCGGCGCCTCGACCCCGTTCCGTTGACCTGGAGGGAGCCCGAGGGCGAGCCGCCGAAGGTCTCTTTCAAGGGCATCGAAAACCGCGTCGTCGATTCGCCCGTCTCCGGCCAGAAGCGCGTGGAATGGTCGGGCAAGCCCGTCGATCTGGAGGTGCCTGTCTTCGCGACGACCGTTCCGGACGTGACGGTGGCGCGCTTCCGTGCCTACTGGATCCCTCCGGCCTGGACCGAGGTGATCGCGCGCCTCGAGGTGCACGGCGTGAAGCTCGAGCGCATCGAAGAGCCGCGCAAGGTCGAGGTGGAAATGCTGCGCCTCGTCGAGCCCCAGCTCGAGGAGCGTCCGTTCGAAGGCCGCGTACGGGTGAGCGCAAAGGTGAAGCCGGAGCGGCACACCGTCGAGTATCCGGCCGGGTCGGTGCGCGTCCCCACCGACCAGGCTCTGGGGACGCTCGCCATCCTGCTGCTCGAGCCCGAGTCCCCGGACTCGTTCTTCCAGTGGGGGTTCTTTCACGAGGTCCTGCAACGCGCGGAGTACGTCGACGCCTACGTGATGGAGCCGATGGCCGAGCGCATGCTGAAGGAGAGCCCGGAGCTCAAGCGGGAGTTCGAGCAGAAGCTGAAGGACGACCCCGAGTTCGCGGCGGACCCCAAGGCGCGGTTGATGTGGTTCTATCGCCGCACGCCGTTCTTCGACGAACGCTGGAACCTGTATCCCGTGGCGCGCGAGATCTCCGCCAGAGTCGACGACGGGTAGGCCGCCCGCGCGGCCAAGCGCAACGGGTCTCTGCATCGGAGGGCGGCCACATAGGGCCGCCCCTACAAGGGCATGGGGTGCATTGCCCTTGTAGGGGCGCACCTGTGTGTGCGCCCTACCGTTCTCTTGTCTGTTGGTGGCGACCCCGTGGGCACGGTCTCGGGCTCGTTTGCCTACGGCAAGTAGTCGCGGACGTCCAGCAGCTGCACGTCGCCGCGCCTACGCAGCTCGCGCAGGAACCAATAGCGGTGGGCGGCGCCATACACGATCAGGATGCGCTTGCCGCGGTGGCGTTCGAGCGCGGCCGCGATGTTGCGCCAGTGAGCCCGGTTGATGGCGACCTCCCCGCCCCGGCCCAAGCCCTCGTCGAAGCAGGCCGCCCACAGCGTGCGCTCGAGTTGCCTCAGATCCGAGTAGTGCTGGGAGTTCACGAAGCGGGGATCCTCCCGGCGCCGCTCCCGGTCCTGGATCTCTGTCAGCGCCGCGCGCACCTCGTCGTAGATGCGCCGGCGGTCGGCCATCACGCCCTGCTTGCCGGCGCCCTGCCAGAACTCCTTGCGGTCGGCGGACACCTCCGGCCGCCAACCGCTGACGGGCACGACCTCGAAGCCCAACTCCTTGCGCAGGGGGATCACGCCGCGGTACAGCTCCGGGAAGGCGCCGATCCAACGCTGTCCTTGCAGGTCGCTCTTCGTGGTGCCGAAGCCCTTGCGGTCGATGGCCTTCACGTGGCCTGCGAACAGGTCGGGCGGGATCTCCACGCAGACCACGTCGGGCTTGAAGTTGCGCACGGTCTCGATCACGGCCTCTACCGAGTAGCCCTTGGACCCCAGGTGGGAGCCGTGGATCGCGCCCAGCACGGCAACACGGGTCTTCGCACCTTGAGCGAAAGGGGCGCAGAGCAGGGCGAGCAGCAACGGGATTCTCATCAAGTCTTCTCCTGCGGGTCGCCGACGATTTTAGGGTCTGTCCGAGCGTTCATCGTTAGGACCGAGGCCGGGCCTGCGCAGCCGCAGCCGGCCGAATCCAGATGAATTCTCAGACAGATGCTGGTCGCCGGCGTTGCGCCCCGGCCGCGTGGGGAGGATCATGAAGCCATGCCGCCGACGCCCTCGATCAAGGCCATGCTGATCTGCGACCAGATCATCCACGAGCAGGGCACGAACAAGAAGAGCCTGATCGGGATCTTCCAGGACATCCACCTGCAGAAGTTCCCCGCACGTTTTCCGCGCATCGGCGTCTACATCAACCTCACCGACGCGCACGGCACCTACGTGCTGGACCTGAAGCTGGTGGGCGCGAAGGACGGCAAGGAGATCGGCCGGGGCACCACGCCGCCCGTGGAGATCGACAGCCCGCTGCGTACGTGCGAGTTCGCGCTGCAGATCCAGAATCTGCTGTTCCCCGAGCCGGGCGTCTACGAGTTCCAGCTGCACGTGAACGAGGACCTGCTGGGGACCAAGTCGTTTCGCGTCAAGCAGATCGAGCTGGCGACGCCCCCCTCGGGCACGGGTACGACGTAGGACGGCTGCGGCCAGGCGCGGCCTGGGGATCTTCGACAAGGAGGCTAAGCCACGGAACTGCTGTCGTCGACAGGGGTCTCCTTCGCCTTCGCTGCGCTCGGCTATGGCGGACAGCCTTGCGCCCGCCGCTCTAGCGAGCAGCGGGCGAAGGCTGGCGGAGAGGGTGGGATTCGAACCCACGGTGACGTTGCCGCCACACACGACTTCCAATCGTGCTCCTTCGGCCACTCGGACACCTCTCCGTGTTGCGGCCCCGGATTCTAACGCGGCAGCCCAGGGCTCCCGGAACTCGCCGTGCGTTCGGCGGCGGGTAAACTGGCGCGCCCGGCGGGGCGGGGCGTTGAGGACCGCGCCCCATGCAGCGGTGCCTCTCGAACCGGGTCAGGTCCGGAAGGAAGCAGCCCTAAGGGGTGGCCACCGGGTGCCGTGGACCGCGTGGTCGGAGCTTCGTCCCGCCGGCTTTTTTTCGGGCCTGCTGTCCGCGCGCAGCGGTATCGTGAGCGCCCCTTGAGTTACGTAGTCCTGGCGCGCAAGTATCGTCCGCAGACCTTCGAGGAGCTCCTAGGCCAGGACTCAGTACGCCATACGCTCCAGAACGCGCTCAAGGGTGGCCGCTTGGCGCACGCCTACCTGTTCTGCGGACCGCGCGGCACGGGGAAGACCTCCGCGGCGCGCATCCTGGCCAAGGCGGTCAACTGCCTTCGGAGTCCCGGGCCCGAGCCCTGCTTGAAATGCGAGGCCTGCGCGGCGATCACCAACGGCTCCGACGTCGACGTCCTGGAGCTCGACGCGGCCAGCCGGCGCAAGGTCGACGAGGTCCAGCCGCTGATCGAGAGCGCGCGCTACCTGCCGCAGCGCTCGGAGCGCAAAGTCTTCATCATCGACGAGGCGCACATGCTCAGCGCGCACGCCTTCAACGCGTTGCTGAAGACCTTCGAGGAGCCCCCGCCGCACGTGCTCTTCATCCTGGCCACCACGGCACCGCAGAAGATCCCCGAGACCGTGCGCTCCCGCTGCCACCGGTTCGACTTCCGGCGTTTCACGGAGGCCGACATCGTGGGCAAGCTCGGGCGCATCGCCCAAAACGAGAAGTGGGAGATCGCCCCCGGCGTGCTCGAGGAGATCGCCGGGCGTGCCCAGGGGGGCATGCGCGACGCGGAGTCGCTGCTCGACCAGGTCATCGCATCCGCGTCCGGCGAACGGCCGTCGGTGTCGCTCGAGGACCTGGCGCGCGTGCTGGGAGGCGTGCCGGCACAGTTCCGCCGGCGGATCCTGGAGTGCGCGCGCGAGGGCGACATGCCCGGCGTGCTCGAAGCGGCTGAGAAGGCCGTGCAGGAGGGAGGCGACGCGCTGGAGCTGTTGCACGCGCTGCGCGGCGACCTGCGTGACGACGCCGTCGCGGCCGCCCGCGCTGGGGAGCAGGGCGCCGCCCCGCTGGACTGGTCGCTGGCTGCGGCCGAGCTGCTGGGGCGGCACGTGCACCTGGCCGCGGCGTCGCGCGCCTCGCGCGCGTCGTTGGACCTCGCGCTGCTGGCCCTGGCACGGCTCGGAGACGTGGCCGACCTCGAGGAGTTGGTGCAGCGACTCGAGCGTATGGGCGATGCCGGTCCGGCCGGCGCCGCGCCGGTGCATTCGGAACGTCCTGCAGCGCGCGCTGCCGGGTCCGCCGTGCAATCCGGAGCGGATGAGGAGGCGTCGCCTCCAATCCCACGCGCGCAGAAGGCGCCCGCGGACGTTGAAGTGCCGCGTGGGCCCGCACAGAATGATGACGGCGCCGCCGGCGCGCAGGGGTCCCCAGCGGAAGCGGACGGACCCAAAGCCGGGCCGGAGCTGACCCCCGAGGAGCTCCGGAAGGTGCGCTCCCACCCTGCGGTGCGAGCGGTGATGACGGAGTTTCGAGGCCGACTCGAGCAAGTGAGGCGCGAAGACGATGGCTAAGTCGTTTGGGGACATGGGCGGGCTGATGAAGCAGGCCCAGCAGATGCAAGCGGAGATCAAGCGCATCCGCGCGGAGCTCAAAGACCGCGTGGTGGAGGGCAAAGCGGGCGGCGATGCCGTCGTCGCCTACGCCAACGGCGCGCAGGAGCTGGTCTCGATCAAGATCCAACCCGAAGTGCTCGACCCGGACGACGTCGAGGACCTCGAGGACCTCGTTCTGGCGGCGGTGCGCTCCGCACTCGATGAGTCCCGGAAGATGGCCGACGAGGAGATGTCGCGCGTGACCGGCGGCATGGGCCAACTTCCCTTCGGGATGTGATCGGCGCGATGGGGGGCCTGCTCGAGGAGTTGATCCACAAGCTGTGCACGCTGCCCGGCATCGGCCCCAAGACTGCGGAGCGTCTGGCCCATCACCTGGTGCGCCGCTCCGAGGAGGACGTGCGGGATCTGGCCGACGTGCTCGTGCGCGCGGTGGAGGGGCTGCAACCCTGTTCCGTGTGCGCCCGCGTGGACGAGCAAAACCCTTGTTCCATCTGCGCCGACCCCCGACGCGACCGTGCGCTGGTCTGCGTCGTCGAGACCTCACGGGACCTGGAGGCGCTCGAGGCGGTGGGGGAGTTTCGCGGCGTGTATCACGTGCTCGGCGGCCGCGTGGCGCCGGCGGAGGGCGTCGGGTTGCGCGATCTGAACACCGAATCTCTCGTGGCGCGGGTGCGCCGCGGCGAGGTGCGTGAGGTCGTGCTGGCCACGAACGCGACGTTCGAGGGCGAGGCGACCGCAGCCATGCTGGCGCGCGCGCTGGACGGCGCGGGCGCTCCCACGCCGCTGCGCCTGACGCGCATCGCGCGCGGGATTCCCAGCGGCGGCGAGATCGTGCACATGAACGCCGCGATCCTGGGTGAAGCCCTGCGCGGGCGCGGTGCGTTTCCGCATCCCGGTGCGGGGACGGGCGATGCGGAACGGGCAGACACCTGACGTTGCGGAAAGGGAACCCTCGCTGCTCGGCGCGCGCTCCCCGGCCGTTCGATAACTCCAACATGCAAGTGTACCTCAACCTGTGTCTGCAGTGCACTGGAGAACTTGGTTCGCTTGCCGCGTACGGGAGCGATCGTATAATTCAAGGCGCAGAAACACGGATGAGCCATGCGGTTTGAAATCTCCCTGAGCCAAAAGCTGAGCCTGCAACTCAAGCTTGCGCCGCAGATCATCCAATCCATCGAGATCCTGCAGCTCCCTGCGCTCCGCCTGCAGGAGTTGATCGAAGCAGCGCTCGACGAGAACGAAGCGCTGGAGCGCGTGACCGACGCCGAACCCGAGGCGTCCGCAGAGACCGCTGAATCCAATGGCGCCGAGCTCGAGAAGGGCGCGGAGATGGTCAAGGAGGCCGACGAGCTGGCGGAAACGCTCGAGCGGCTGGAGACGATCGAGCAAGCGGCCGAGCGCGACTACCACGACTTCGGGGCGCGCCGCATCGTCCGTTCGGACGAGGACCCGAAGACGGAGGCCATCTACAACACGGCGGCCCCGTCCGTTTCGCTGCAGGACTCGCTCTACGAGCAGTTCCTGGAGTCGGAGTCCGACGAAGCCCTGCGCGTCATCGGGCGCCACATCATCTACAACCTCGATGAGAACGGGCTTCTGCGCGACTATCCGCTCGAGCAGATGCTGGAAAACCCCGAGCTGCGCGGCGCCTACACCATGGAGCAGGCGGAAGAGGCGCTGCGCATCGTGCAGAGCCTCGAGCCGAAGGGTGTGGGCGGCCGCAACATCCGCGAGTCCTTGCTCCTGCAGCTCGATCCGGAAGACCCGCAGTTCAAGCTGAAGCGGAAGTTGATCGGCGACCATCTGCTCGACATCAACAAGAACAAGCGTCCGAAGGTGGCGCGCGAGCTCAACATCTCGATCGCGGAGCTCAACGACCTCGTGGCCTCGATCTCGGTGCTGGATCCCCACCCCGGAGTGCGGGTCAGCACGGGCCGCAACCCCCACATCCACCCCGACGTGGTCGTGGAGTTGATCGACGGCCGCTGGGAGATCCGCCTCGAGGACACCTTCTTCCCCCGCGTGCGCTTGAACCCGCACTACCGCGAGATGCTGAAACAGTCCTCCGATCCGAAGGTGCGCGAGTACGTGCGCAAGAAGATCGAGAACGCCAAGTGGCTGGTGGACGCCATTCAGCAGCGTCAGAACACGCTGTACCGGGTTGTCGAGGAGATCTTCAAGGTCCAAAGCGAGTACCTCGACTTCGGCAAGAGCCACTTGAAGCCGCTGAAGATGCAGGAGATCGCGGACCGCGTCGGGATCCACGTGTCGACCGTGAGCCGCGCGATCGCCGACAAGTGGGTGCAGACCCCGCGCGGGATAGTCCCGTTGAAGTTCTTCTTCACGGGAGGCGCGGAGACCGCCGACGGGGAGACCATTTCCCGCCGGTCGGTGAAGCAAAAGGTGCGCGAGATCATCGAGGGCGAGGACAAGCACAGCCCCTTGAGCGACGAGCAGGTGGCGGAGGAGCTGAAGCAGCAGGGGCTCGACATCGCGCGCCGCACGGTGACCAAATACCGTAAGGCGCTGCTGATTCCCTCCTCGCGCCAACGCCGTCAGTGGGATTGACGCCCGGGTCCGCGGAGCCTCCGCATAAGACGTTCGCGATCACGGTCGCCTACGACGGCACCGAGTTCGCCGGCTGGCAGGTCCAGCCCGACCTGCGCACCGTGCAGGGGGAGCTCGAGCGCGCCGTGTCGGAGTTGAACGGCGAGCCGGCGCGCGTGCTCGGGGCGGGGCGAACGGATGCCGGCGTGCACGCGCGCGGACAGGTGGCGCGCGTGGCCACCGGGCGCGCGATCGAGGCGGACCGTCTGCCCGCCGCGCTGAACGCGCGCCTGCCGGACGACGTCGTCGTGCGCGCGGCTCGGGAGGTGCCGTCCGGGTTCCATACGATCCGGGACGCGGCCTGGAAGGTGTACCGCTACACGATATGCACCGCCGACCCCCCGGACCCGCTCGAGCGGCGCTACGCGCTGTCCGTCACCCGGCGCCCCGAGCTGGCGCCGATGCGCGCCGCCGCCGCTTGTCTGACGGGCACGCACGACTTCGAGCCCTTCGGGAAAACCGGGTCGCCGCGCAGCACGACGGTCCGAACCCTACGCTCCCTTGACGTGCAGGAGGCCGGTGACTACATTCGCATGGACATCGTCGGAAACGGTTTTCTTTACGGGATGGCCCGGAATCTGGCCGGAACAGTGCTCCGAGCGGGCCAGGGATCTCTGGATCCCGAGGCACTCCCCTCCGCATTGCAGGCGGGCAACCGCAGCATCGCGGGCCCCTGCCTTCCCGCTCACGGTCTTTGTCTCATGGAAGTCATTTACACCGAGGAGGGCCCGTGAAAGTTGATCTGCACGTAAGACACGGCTCGGTCGCCCAGGCCATTCAGGACTACGCGGTTGAGAAGGCGACCCGCCTGGACCGCTACTTCGACCGCATCCTGCGCGTGGACGTGATCCTGGAAGCGGGCGAGCTGTGCTCGGCCGAGATGATCGCCGTGCTCCCGCGCGGCGCCCAGCTGGTCGGCAAGGCCGAGGGCGAGGACCTGCAGAGCGTCGTCGACCGGGCGGAGGGCAAGCTGAAGCGCCAGATTCGGCGCTTTCACGACAAGCTGCGTGGGCACCGGGACCGCAGCCGGGCGGTGGGGGGCACAAGCCCCGAGGAGCCGGCCGCGCAGGAGGAGACCTACGAGCAGATCGTGCGCGAGATCCAGCGCGGGGACGGCGAGTCGTAGATTGGCATCAAGCCTTAGGATCTTGCGACAGGCGGCTTCATACGACCGACCACGGAGCCCCACAACAGAAACGAGACTGCTTCATGCCCCTAAGGGACTACTGTAACCCCGACGCTATCTTGTGCTCCTTGGAAGCCGCCGACAAGGAGGACGCACTGCGCCAGCTGGTCGAGTCCATGGCGCGTGCCAAGATGATCGCCAAGACGCGCGCGGCCTCGATCTTCGAGGAGGTAATCGGCCGCGAGCGCCAGGCCAGCACCGGCATCGGAGGCGGCATAGGCGTGCCGCACGCACGGTCGGGCCACGTCAAGAAGATGGCCCTGGCGGTCGCCCGCGTGCCCAGCGGCATCGAATTCGACGCGATCGACGGCGAGCTCGTCTCCGTGATCCTGCTGCTCGTGTCCCCGGAGGGGAGCGCGGAGGAGCACCTGAAGGCGATGCGCTCGATCGTCAGTCTCGCGCGCGACCGCTACAACCTCAAACGTCTTCAGGGCTGCCGCTCCCCGCAGTCCTTCATCGACCTGTTCGAGGAGGTCGATGGCTAGCCCCGGCGCCGAAGAGACCGTCGAGCTGCGAGTGACGGTCCAGAACCGGCAGGGGCTGCACGCGCGGCCGTCGTCCATGCTGGCGGAGACCGCGCTGAAGTTCGAGGGCACGGAGCTGACGCTCAAACGCGGCAAGCTCGAGGTCAACGCCAAGTCGATCATGGAGCTGCTCATGCTGGAGGCCGCCTGCGGCACCGAGCTCACGCTGTGCGCGCGCGGCCCGAACGCGGAGAAGGCGCTGCAGGTGATCCGCGAGCTCTTCGAGTGCCAGTTCAACGTCGAGTATTAGGGCGCCTGGCGCGCTAGACCTAGCCCTACCCTGACCGTTCCCCTACCTTCCTGCCCTCTCACCCTTCGGGCCAAGGGGAAAGGGGGCAAGGGTAGAGGTAGGGGTTGAGGGGAACTGCTCGCTTTGCCTGCAGGCGGCGCCCTCCCTTATTCTGTTGGGCTCTCCCCATGCGGATTTATCAGGGCATCCCGGTCAGCCCGGGCGTGGCCATCGGCCCGGCCCTCGTGCAGCTGTCGGCCGACAGCGCCCCTGTGCAGCGCGCCATCTCGCACGGGGAGGTGGACACAGAGCTCGATCGGTTCCACAAGGCCGTGGAGGGTGCGCGCGAGGAGCTGCAGGCGCTGGCCTCGGGCAGTTCCCTGACCGAGGCCATCCGCGGCATCGCCTCGAGCCACCGCGAGTTCCTGGCAGACCCTACGCTGCACCGGGAAGTGGAGGACGCCATCCGCAACGGTCCGTCCAGCGCGGAGTGGGCCGTCGCTTCGGTCTTCCGGCGCTGGATCCAGAAATTCAAGTCGCTCGAGGACGAGTTCTTCCGGCAGCGCTACGTCGACCTGATCGACCTCGAGCGGCGGCTGTTGCGCAAGCTGTTGCCCAAGCAGGGTGTGGCCAGTTCCCCGGACCATCCGGTCGTGCTCGTCACCCAGGACCCCACGCCGTCGGAAGTGGTGTCGGTGGACCGCAAACAGGTCATGGGCTTCGTGACCGAGATGGGGGGGCCGACCAGCCATACCGCGATCGTGGCCAAGTCCATGGGGATCCCCGCAGTGTTCGGCTTGGGCCAGATCATGAGCGCCATCCTGCCCGGCGGCACGTTGATCTGCGACGGCGAGTCCGGGCAGCTCATAGTGGACCCCGACGCGGCCACGCTGGAGCGCTACAAGGAGAAGCGTGAGCACGTCAAGCGCCGCTTCCGCATCCTGAAGCGCATGGCGCAGCTGCCGAGCGAGACGCCGGACGGCTGGAAGGTCTCCGTGCTCGGGAACATCGAGTTCCCGTTCGAAGTGGACGAAGCCATCCAGAACGGTGCCGCCGGCATCGGGCTCTACCGCACGGAGTTCCTCTACACGGAGCAAGGGCGCTTCCCGGACGAGGAGAGCCACCTCGCCGAGTACCGGAGCGCGCTGGAGAAGATGCGCGGGCGCCCGCTCGTGATCCGTACGTTCGACTTCGGCGCGGATAAGTTCGCGGCGGAGCTCGGCATGCCGCCCGAGCCCAACCCGTTCCTCGGGTGCCGCTCGATCCGTTACAGCTTCGCGCGGCCGGAGCTCTTCCGCACGCAGCTACGCGCCATCCTGCGCGCGTCGGCCGAGGGCCGCGTCAAGCTGATGCTGCCGATGATCTCGTCCGTCACGGAGTACCGCCGCGCGTGGACGATCCTCGAGCAAGTCAAGGAGGAGCTGCGCCGCGACCGGGTGCACTTCGACCCGGACCTCCCCGTGGGCGTGATGATCGAGATCCCGGCGGCGGCGATCACGGCGGACCTGCTGGCCAAGGAGGCGGACTTCTTCTCCATCGGGACCAACGACCTGACCCAGTACACGCTGGCGGTGGACCGCACCAACGAGCGCGTGGCCTCGCTCTACCGCCCCAGTAACCCGTCGATCCTGCGGCTGTTGAAGCAGATCATCCGGGAAGGGGAGCGCCACCGGGTCCACGTCTCCATGTGTGGCGAGATGGCTTGCGAGCGCCCCTACACCCTGCTCCTGCTGGGCCTGGGGATCCGCGAGTTCAGCGTGACCCCCAGTGCCGTGCCGGAGGTGAAGCGTGTGGTGCGGGCGGTCACCAGGCGCGCCGCGGCCCGCATCGCCCGGCAGGCCATGACCTTCCCGACCCCCGAGGAGGTAGACGCCTTCCTGGCCGAGGAGACTTCCCGGCTGCTGCCTGAGACCTAGGGCCCGTTAGGCCGCCCCGCGTCGGGCGGGGGAGGCGAGGCCGCCAGGCTTGTCTCGCCTCCGGGACGCCATAGCGCCCTATGGCGCGGCGGCGCAGCACGGCCCCGGCTTGTCACAAGGGCCCTGCCCGGGTCGCCCATTTAAGGGAAGCCCCAAAGAAAGGGCAGCTCCTAGCCGGGGGCCTTCCGCCGGCCCGCCCGGCCTCTAGGCCCAGGTTTGTGGGGGATAGCCGAAATCCCAGGTCAAGTCCCCGGCGGCAAAAGTCCGATGTGGGTGAAGGTTCGCGCCACAGGGCGCACAGCTGAGGGCACGGATGCACCCATGCTGCGACGAAAGATCAAATCTTTAATCGGGCTGGACGTCGGCACGCACTCCATCAAGGCGGTGGAGCTCACGCGCGACGGCTACAACTTCGTGATGACGGGCTACGGCCAGGCCGAAGTCGTCTCCGAGGACGAACGGCCGGACGCCATCTTGCACGTCCTGCGCGAGAGCGTCTTCCACACGAAGCGTGTGGTGACCGCCGTCTACGGCAAGTCGGTCATCGTGCGCTACCTCTCCATGATGCGCATGCCGGACGAAGATCTGCGCAACGCTATCCGGTTCGAGGCTGACAAGTACATCCCCTTCGACGTGGAAGAGGTGGTGATGGACTGCCAGTCCTTTCCCGAGGAGACCGGCGGCGACCTGGGCGAGAACGAGATGCGCGTGCTGCTCGTCGCGGTGAAGCGCGCTCTGATCGACGACCACGTCAGCCTGCTCAACGGGCTCGGGCTGCAGCCGACCATGATCGACGTCGACTCGTTCGCGGTCGGCAACGCCTTCGAGGTCGTGCAGGGCACGAACCTGGAGGACCAGGATCCGGACCGCGCCATCGCGCTGCTGGACATCGGCGCCAACAAGACGAACATCAACATTTTCCGCGGCGGTACGTCGCGCTTCACACGCGAGGTGTACCTGGCCGGGGACGACTTCACCCACGCCATCTCGAAGCGGCTGGGGCACGACCTGGAGACCGCGGAGCGCCTCAAGCGCGATCCCGGCGACGACTTCGAGCAGGTGATGGAAGCCGTCTCCCCCGCGCTCGACGACCTCGCCAACGAGGTCCACCTCTCCTTCGACTACTTTGAGAACCAGTTCGACCGCGAGGTCGAAGAGGTCTACCTGTCGGGCGGCGGCGCGCGCCTGTCGGGCCTGGACCAGACGCTCGAGCGGATCCTCAACCGTAGCACGTCGCTTTGGGATCCCACCGAGGGCATCGAGATCAACGAGTCGTCCGTGGACGCGGAGGCGGTGCGCGAGAACGCGTGCCAGCTGGCCGTGGCCATCGGGCTTGCTTCGCGTGTTCAGGAGCTTTGAGCCGTGATCAGCGTCAATCTGCTCCCCCCCGAATACCGGAAGTTGGAGGCGACCCCGCTCGCGCGCTTCATCGCGATCGTGGTGGGCGCCATCCTCGTGGCCAGCGAGTTGGGCGTTTATGCCTACGTCCACTACAGCGAGCTGCGCAGCATTCGCGAAGTGCGCGGTGCCACGGACGCCGAGTACCAGAACAAGAAAGCGCAAGGCGACGCCAGCCTGGCGCTGCAGAAGGAGATCCTGGCTTACGAGGCGCGGCGCACGGCCATCCAGCAGGTGGCCTCGCGGCGCATCTTGTGGTCCCGCAAGCTGGACGAGTTCCTGGACATCATCCACAACAAGGGTGACCGCCACGAGTACTTCGTCTGGTTGGAGAAGCTGCAGGTTTCCCCGCCCCGCGAGCGCGGCCGCCGCAAGCGCGGCCCCACCTCGGGCGGTACGTTCCAGTTCCAGGGGTTCAGCGGCACGACCGAGTTCAGCAAGGTCACCAACCTGCGCAACGCGGTCCGCAAGGACACCTTCTTCCGGGATTTCCAGCGCATCTCGCCTCCGGCCTTCGAGGCCGTGATCTACGACGATGGCAAGGTGCCGGCCGAGGCGGGCAAGTTCGGCTTCACGCTCGACCTGAAGCCGCTCGGCTGGGAGCGTATGCCGCCGCCGGCGAAGAAGCCCGCGAAGAAGAAGAGGCGGAAGCGCTGATGAGCAGCAAGAGCAGCACGGGAGGAATCGAGGCGTGAGCAGGCTCAGCGAAAAGCAACTCCTGATTCTCACGGTAGGCATCGCGGTCCTCATCGGGGGCGGCCTGGGGTTCATGATCTTCCAGGACCTGCAGGCCATCCAGGAAGAGGAGCAGGCCATCCAGGATCTCAAGGGCAAGATCGCGTCCGCGCAAAAGGAGATCGATCAGATCCCCGCGCGCGAGTACCGCGCGATCGCCAACCGCGAGATCTCCGACCAGGAGGTCGCCTTCCTACCGGAGGAGACCGAGATCGAGAACTTCTGGGAGATCCTCGAGCGCTTCGCTGAGGACTCGGGCGTGAAGATCAGCAAAATCACACCCAACCAGCGCCGTCGCGGCGGGCGCCAGAAGTCCAAGAGCGCCATCTCGTCGGTGGACCAGGTCATCAGACTGCGTGGAACGATCGACGAGTTCCTGAGCTTCATCAACCGGATCGAGAACCACGAGCGCATCATCAACGTGAGCGAGTTCTCCATCTCGAAGGGTGAGCGCGGTGCGGACAACCTGACGCGGCACGACCTGAAGCTGGCCTTGCGCACGTTCACGTACAGCAAGCGCATCGCCAACACGATCGTGGCCATCCCGCACTACGAGAAGAAGAAGGACCACGTCGAGGTCAAGCGCTGGCACCGGCGCATCAAGATCGAGCAGAAGGAGTCCTACACGCTGCGGACGCTCATGGGCCGTCGCGATCCCTTCGTGGACGTCCGCCGCTACCCGCTCAAGACGGGCGTCGGCCCGGGCAACGAGGAGGCCCGCGCGCGCCAGGACGCCCAGGTGCAGCACCTGGTCGACCAGGTCCGCATCCTGCAGGACGGCCTCGACATCGAGGACACGCTCTACGAGCGCGGCGACCTGTCCCGCCTGGCGCGCATGCAGAAGAAGAACCGGGAGGTCTTCAACGCGCTGTTCGACCAGATGCGCCGCGTGCAGCGGGACCAGGTGTTCACGTTCCGTCCCATCACGGAGCGCTTCACGCAGGAGGTTGTGGGGCCGTTCAAGGAGCTGCAGAAGCGCATCGGGCTCAACGAGTCCCGCCGCCCGCCGGTCTCCCTGACGCAGGCGCAGCAGTACCACCAGCGGATGTCCGACGCGTTCGACGAGCAGGACTGGAAGCGGCTGCGCAACGAGTTCCGCCAGTGGAACGAGCTCAGCCGGGACGGCACGCACATCGTCGAGGAGGCCAAGCTGCTCTCGGCCGAGATGGCGAAAATGAACCGTCAGGCACGCGTGATCCAGGAGTTCGAGACGCGGCAGCTCAGGATCAGCGCGATCATCTTCTCCCCGACGGGGTCGATCGCGGTGGTGAACGGCAAACAGTTGATTGAGGGTGACTCTCTGGATCCCGACGGTCTGGTGATCGTCATGGAGATCGGAGAGAACTACGTAATTTTTGAGACCCAAGGCGTAGAGATCAAGCGAGTTCAGGGGCAGCAGCCCAAGCGGCGCAGGCCCTGAAGGCGCGAAAAGGAAGGTAAGGAGGAATAGTGATGAGAATGGTAAGGAAGCAAGTCGGGTGGCTGGGGCTCCTGGCGGTCCTTCTTCCGTTCTTGTCGGCGGCGCCGGTTTTGGCTCAGGGGGAACCCTCGGAAGCCAACATGGCGCAGCTCGACATCGGCGACGGGAGGGTCACCTTCGACGTCCGCGGACGGACGTTCGGCGAGATCGTGGAGCGCATCCAGGACAAGACCCGCGTCAACATCAACCTGAGCAAGGCGGCCCTCGAGGCCCCGGTCACGATCCGCATTCAGGACCTGCACTGGCTGCAGACCCTGGAGCTGGTGGCCGAGAAGGCGGAGTGCATCCTCGAGCGCGTGAGCCCGCGTCTGATCAAGGTCACGCGGCCGCAGCGCGTCACGTTCTCGATCGAGAACGAGGACATCACGAAGGTCATCCGCCTGCTGGCCGAGTGGGGCGGCGCCAACATCGTGGTCGCTCCGCAGGTCAAGGGCACGGTCACCGTCAACCTGAAGAACATCCCGTGGCGCGACGCTCTGGAGCAGATCGTCAAGACGCTGGGCTACGCGATCGTCGAGGAGGATCGCGGCATCCTCCGCATCGTCCCGCGCGACCAGCTCAGGCAGCAGCTCGAGACGCGCGTGTTCCGCCTGAAGTACATCCGGCCCCCGAGCCCCTACCGGGCCTACATCAAGTCGGAGTACATGAAGGAGAAGATCGAGGGCTACGACTCCATCCGGCCCGAGAAGAACTTCCCGATCCTCGACGCCTTGAAGACGGCGGTGGACCAGGACGGCGGCACGATCCAGTACGACCGGGTCAGCAACTCGATCGTCGCGCGCGGCACCACGCCGGCCCTCGACAATCTGCGCAACCTGATCCTGCAGCTGGACACCGAGCCCGCGCAGGTCTTCTTCGACATGAAGCTCATCACCACGCAGAACCAGGAGCTGCTGGACATCGGCGTCGACCCCGGTGAGGACGGCTGGACCGTCGCTCTCAGCGGCGCCGCCGTGCCCAGCCGGCTGCCCTTCGGCGTGTGGCAGGATGTGGACGACATCACCCCCAACGGGGAGCCGCTCGACCCGACGATCAGCCCGGTCCCGCCGACCACGTACGGCACCCTGGACTTCACGGGCGTGACGATGACGCTGCGGCTGTTCAGGCAGGACACGACGTCCACGATCACGCAGGCCCCCAAGCTGGTGGCCATAGACAACACGGAAGCCACGATCTTCGTCGGGGAGACGGTCCGCTACGCGCAGACGACCGCGTCGTCGAACCAGTCCGGTGGACTGACCTTCTCGATCGCCGAGGCGCCCCAGTCGCCCGTGCAGCAGGGCTTCCAGCTGATGGTCATTCCGCACGTCATCCCCAACAGCAACAAGGTCATGCTGACGGTCATCCCCGAGGCGGAGCAGCTGAGTGGTACGTCCACGACCCTGCCCGGCTTCGACGAGTTCAACTCGGGTGCGGGCCTCAACTCGGTGACGATCCTTCTGCCGCGCGTTTCGGCGGCGACGATCGTCACGACCATGCTCATCCGTTCGGGTGAGACCGCGGTCCTCGGCGGCCTGATGCAGAGGACGCAGGTGGACAGCGTGCGTGGGATCCCGGGCCTCATGAGGATCCCGGTCATCAAGTGGCTCTTCCAGGTCAAGGAGAAGCAGGATACGGTGAACAACCTCATCGTGTTCCTGACCGTCCGCGTGATTCAAGACTCCGAGAACATCTCCGAGGCCATTCGCGAGGCGATGCGCAGGTATCGCAAGCAGATGGGTTCGGAGTGGAGCGAGATCTGGCCGGACGATGTGCTTCCCTCCGCAGGGGAGAAGGACGGCGGCGACTCCGCCTAGTTTCCTGGTCTCAACGGCACACCGGCGGTCCTTGGGGGCCGCCGGTTTCTTTTAAGCCGCCCGCTATCAGCTTTGCGCACCTGTCGGACGCGCCGGATTGCTTGCGCCAAGCGGGGGCGCAAGGCGCACCTTCAGGGCACGCACGGCGGACGCCGGATAGCACAGAGTGGCTCCCATCCTGTACGTTGTTCCGTCCCATGGCCCGGATTCTCCTGCTCAATGCGGCCGAGCCCGAAGAGCGGCGCGTAGCGCTGGTCCAGGACGGCCGGCTCGAGGCCTACCGGGTGGAGCGTGCCGGTTGTGCGTCAGCGCAGCGCGGCAACATCTACAAGGGCAAGGTCGTCAACCTCGAGACGGGGATCGGCGCGGCGTTCGTGGCGCTCGGCACGGGGCGCAACGGGTTCTTACACTTGAGCGACTGCCTGCCGCGTAACGGGAAGGCGCCCGCACGCATCGAGGACCACGTGGCGGTGGGGGACCCGGTGCTGGTGCAGGTGTCGCGCGAGAGTGTCGGTAGCAAAGGACCCATGCTGACCCAGGACATCGGCCTGCCCGGTCGCTTCCTCGTGTTGTTGCCGTTCTCCGAAGGGGGCGGCATCAGCCGGCGCATCACGGAGCGCAGCGAGCGCGAGAAGCTGCGCCAGCTGCTGGAGCACGTCCAGGCGCCCGCGGACGTCGGCTGGATCCTGCGCACCGCCGCGTCGGGGTGCACGCGCAAGGAGCTGCAACGGGACTTGAACTCGCTGCGCCGTGTCTGGCGCGCCATCGACGAGCGCTCTCGCGAGGCCAAGGCCCCCGCCCTGCTGCACGCCGAAGGCGACCTGCTCGTGCGTTCGTTACGCGACCTGGTCGACAAGCACGTGGACGAGATCCGCGTCGACGATGCCGAGGGATACGAGCAGGTGAAGGAGAGCCTGCGCGCCCTGCAGCCGCGCCTGCTGGACCGGCTGCGCCTGTACGAGGACGCGCGGCCGCTGTTCCACGCCTACGAGATCGAGGATCAGGTGGACCGGCTGGCCTCACGCCGCCTGTCGCTACCGAGCGGTGGTTCGCTCGTGATCGACCGCACGGAGGCGCTGGTGGCCATCGACGTCAACTCGGGCCGCACGCGGGAGGAAGAGGGCCTCGAGGAGACAGCCCGGCGTACGAACCTCGATGCAGCGCCGGAGATCGCGTCCCAACTGCGGCTGCGTGACCTCGGCGGAGTGGTTGTGGTCGACTTCATCGACATGCTCGACAAGAACTACGTGCGGGAGGTCGAGCGGACCCTGAAACAGGCGCTCAAGGCGGACCGAGCCAAGGTGCGCATGGGCCGCATTGGGCCTTTCGGCACTCTGGCGCTGACCCGGCAGCGGATCGGGGCCCAGGCAACAGGCGAGACCCGGACGTGTCCTGCCTGCGGGGGCGCGGGCGAGGTCCAGGACCCGCTGCACGTGGCGCTCAGAGCTTTCCGGGAGCTCAAGGAGCGCTGCTGCGGCGGCAAGGGCCGCCGCGGCCTGCGGGTGATCCTGCGCCCCGAGGCGGCCCGGCTGCTGCGGGAGCGGCGCAAGGAAGCCCTGGAGCAATTGCGCCGCAGCAGCGGCCGGAAGCTGCTGGTGGAGGAGGATCCGGACCTCGCCTGTGGAGCGTGGCGCCTGGAACACGTGCGCTCGGCTTGACCTTCCCCTTCAGCGGCGTATCTTGTTCCGTTCCTGGGGACCCTAGCGATGTACGCCGTCATAGAAGACCGAGGCCGCCAATACACAGTCCGCGAGGGCGAGATCCTCTCGCTGGACGTGGGCGGCTGGAGTGAGAACGAGGCGGTCGTGTTCGACCGCGTGCTGATGTTGAGCACGGACGACGGCGTCCAGGTGGGGCAGCCCACCGTGACCGGCGCCCAGGTCAAGGCGACCGTGCTGGGCGAGATCAAGGGTCCCAAGATCGTGGTTGTGAAGTTCAAGCGCCGCAAGAACTACCGGCGCAAGCAGGGCCACCGGCAGCGCTACGCCCGCGTCCGGATCGATCGCATCGAGAGCTGAGCGGGGACATGGCACATCACAAAGGCCAAGGAGCGACGCGCAACGGCCGCGACTCCAACGCGCAGCGGCGCGGCGTCAAGTGCTTCGGCGGGCAGACGGTGCTGGCGGGGGCGATCCTCGTGCGCCAGTGCGGCACTCGCTTCCGGCCCGGGCGCAACGTAGGTCTGGGCCGCGACTACACGCTCTTCGCGCTCAAGCCCGGCGTCGTCCGGTTCAACCAGAACCGCCGCGTGGATGTGGTCGTCGAGGCGACGAACTAGCGGCCGAAACCAACGGGCCGGCCGGGCGGTAGGGCGGCCGCGCAGGGCCGCCCCTACAAGGGGATGCGTGCGCTTGCCCTTGTAGGGGCGCACCTATGTGTGCGCCCGGCGTTCGGCCACCTGTCGCGCCCGCCGGCGGGGGGCTTGTTGGCTTTTACACCCCATGTTCCAGGACGAACGATCCATCCACGTCGTGTCCGGCAAGGGCGGCGATGGCATCGTTGCCTTCCGGCACGAGAAGTTCGCCCCGCGCGGCGGCCCCGCCGGAGGCAACGGCGGCCGCGGCGGCTCCGTGCTGCTGCGCGCCTCGCCGCAACTCACGACCTTCTTCGACATGGAGGACCGTGTCGAGTACCGCGCTCCCGCCGGCAAGCCGGGGGAGGGCAGTTGCCGCACAGGGGCCTCGGGGTCGGACCTGGTGATCGACGTCCCGGTGGGCACCATCGTCCGCGACCGCGACGAGGCGGCGGTGCTCGGCGACCTCGACCGGGAGGGGGCCACGTTGCAAGTGGCCGCCGGCGGCGGCGGGGGCCGCGGCAACGCAACGTTCGCCACCGCCACCAACCAGACTCCCCGGGAGCGCACCTGCGGCGGCCAGTCCGAGGCACGCTGGCTGTGCCTCGAGCTGAAGCTGCTGGCGGACGTGGGGCTGGTGGGCCTGCCCAATGCGGGTAAGTCGACGCTGCTGAGCCGCATCAGCCGCGCCCGCCCCCGTATCGCGGACTATCCCTTCACGACGCTGCAGCCCCACCTCGGGATCGTGGCGGGCGAGGGCTACCGCTCCTTCACGGTGGCCGACCTGCCCGGGTTGATCGAGGGCGCCCACACCGGGACCGGGCTGGGGCACCGCTTCCTGCGCCACGTGGAGCGTACCCGGGTCCTGGTCCACATCGTGGATCTCCACGGAGGCCAGGCGGGCAGCGAGGGGCCCGGCCCCCTGGCCGCGTACCGGCAGGTCCGGGCCGAGCTGGAGGCCTACGGGCGCGGCCTGGGGGAGCGGCCCGAGATCGTGGCCGCCAACAAGCTGGACCTAGGGCCGCAAGACGAGGCTCTCAAGGAACTTCGGGCCGAAGTCGATAGGGAGATCATCCCGCTTTCGGGTGTCTCCGGAGAGGGTCTGCCTGCGCTGCTGGCAGCGATTGTCAGGCTCCTTTGATTCGCCTCGGTCGGGGTGTGCACAAGATGGACACCATCGAACTGTTCAGGATCCTGGTCAAGGAGCACGGCTCCGACCTGATCATCAAGACCAACGCCTGCCCCGCGATGCGCGTGGACGGGCGCATCAAGTACCTGTCCGAGTCACACGTGCCCGAGGCCTTCGCGCGCGCGCTGCTCGAGCAAGTCTTGTCGCCGCCGCAGATCCGTACCTTCGAGGCGGAGGGCGAGGCGGATACCTCCTACGAGATCGAGAACGTCGGCCGCTTCCGCGCCAACATCTTCAGACAGCGCGGCCGGCTGGCCCTGGTCTTCCGCCACGTGCTCGACCGCATTCCGAGCTTCAAGGAGCTCAACCTCCCGATACGCCAGCTCACGGAGCTCGCCTCCTTGCAGCGCGGTCTCGTGCTCGCCACGGGAACCGCCGGCTCCGGCAAGACGACCACGCTCGCTGCGATGGTGGAGTTCATGAACCATCACTTCGAGCGCCACATCGTCACCGTCGAGGATCCGATCGAGTACGTGTTCACCGACCGCAAGTCGATGATCAACCAGCGCGAGATCGGTTTCGACACACGCAACTTCAGCACGGCGCTGCGCCAGGTCGTGCGCCAGACGCCCGACTGCATCCTGATCGGTGAGATGCGTGACCAGGAGGCCGTCGCGGCGGCGCTTTCCGCGGCCGAGACGGGACACCTGGTGTTGTCCTCGCTGCACACGGTCAACGCTGTGCAGACGGTCGAGCGCATCCTGAGCTTCTTTCCCTCGCACCAGCACGGGCAGATCCGCCTGCAGCTGTCGCTGACACTGGAGGGCATCGTCAGCCAGCGGCTGCTGCCCCGCAAGAACAGCGAGGGGCGCGTGCCGGCGTGCGAGATCCTGCTGGGTACGCCCCGTATCCGCGAGCTGCTCCACGAGGGCGCCACGCTGGACCTGCCCAAGGCGGTCGAGGAAGGCTCCCACTATTACGGGACGCAGACCTTCCTGCAGTCGCTACGCGACCTCTATGAGCGCAACATGATCTCGCACGAGGACGCCATGGCTGCTGCGGACAACCCGGACGAGCTCAAGCTCGAGCTGAGCGGCGTGCAACGCGGCTCCCGCGCCCAGGACTTCGACTTCAAGTTCTAGGGCCCGGGATGCCCGGGGGCTGATCGAGGTCAAGCTGTCGAGGGACGGCCGCCCTCTCACCAAGCGCTTCGATGTCCGGGACCCGGAAGTAACGCAGGCGGCCCGCAGGCGCCGATGACAGGGAATGAGACACATCCGGGGGCCCGCGAGACCCAGGCTCAGGCCCGGACCGGGACCTGGAATAGGACGACGCTCCCTTTCGTCTAAGGAAACGGTCCCAAGGGGCTCAGGCGTGAGCCCTCGTCCCTATAATTGAACAGCGCCGCACAAGGCAGGTCCAAAATGACGGTCGGCTCGAACAAACGCATCCTCTCCATCCTCAACGTCGTGGCCGTGCTCGCTCTGGCCTCCACGGGCTACGCGTACGTGGCCCATGTCGGGCATCTGGGCGACGCGCCGGAGCGCCCCAGCTTCCAGCCGGAGGCGATCACCGGCCTGGGCAGCCTCAACGTAAAAATCGACAGCATCGGCATCACGCTCGGGCAGTGGATCGACGCCGTGGAGACGGTGGAGGTGACCAA
>JAPUHK010000203.1 GCA_027297745.1 Planctomycetota bacterium
TCGTTGCTGTAGACGGCGCCCGTCAGACCGAACTCGGTGGCGTTGGCGAACTCCAACGCCTGGTCGAAGTCCTTGGCCTTCGTCAGCGCCAGCACCGGGCCGAAGACCTCCTCGCAGCTCAACCGCGCGTCGGCGGGCACGCTGCCGAAGACCGTGGGTTGGATGAAGTAGCCCTCGCCCTCGGCAGGGCCTTCGCCGCCTACCAAGAGCTTCCCCTCACCCTTGCCGGTCTCGACGTAGCCCATGATCTTCTTGACGGCGTTGCTGTCGATCACGGGACCGACGTCCGTCTCGAGGTCGTAGGCGGGGCCGACCTTCAGCTTGCGCGCACCCTCGACCACCTTCGCCTCGACCTCGTCGTAGACGTCCTGATGGATGATGGCACGCGAGCAGGCGGAGCACTTCTGGCCGGAGTAGCCGAAGGCCGCAGCCACGATGCCCTGCGCCGCGGTGTCGAGGTCGGCGTCCGCGTCGACCACGATGGCGTCCTTGCCGCCCATCTCGGCCACCACGCGCTTGATCCAGATCTGTCCGGCCTGCGGCTTGGCGGCCAGCTCGTTGATGCCGAGGCCGACCTCCTTCGACCCCGTGAACGAGATGAAACGGGTCTTGGGGTTGACCACCATCTCGTTGCCGACGGTCGACCCGGGCCCCGGCACGAAGTTGAACACGCCCGGCGGCAGGCCCGCCTCGCGGAAGGCCTTCCAGTACTGCCAGGCGATCGTGGGCGACGTGCTGGCGGGCTTGAGCACGACCGTGTTGCCGGCCGCGATGGCGGCCGACGACATGCCCACCGCGATCGCCAGCGGGAAGTTCCAGGGCGGGATGATCGCGCCCACACCCAGGGGGATGTAAACCAGCTTGTTGCGCTCGCCGGGCACGGGCGTCACGCGCCCGGCCGCATCGTAGCGGACGGCTTCGCGCGCGTAGAACTCGAGGAAGTCGATCGCTTCGGCGACGTCGCCGTCGGCCTCCGCCCAGTTCTTGCCCGTTTCGAAACACATCCAGGCGGCGTACTCGAACTTGCTCGCCCGAATGATCTCGGCGCAGCGCAGCAGCACACGGGCGCGCTCCCCGGCAGGGACCTTCTTCCAGTCCTCGAAGGCCGCGGCCGCGGTGTCGATGGCGCGCGCGGCGTCCTCCGCGGTCGCCTTCGGGAAGCTACCCACGACGGTGGCGGGGTTGGACGGGTCCACGGAAGTGAAGTTGTCGTCCTTGGTGATGAGCTCGCCGCCGATCGCCAGGGGGTAGCTGCGGCCCAACTGCTCGGCCACCGAAGCGATGGCCTGGGCCATCATGCGGCGGTTTTCATCGACGGAAAAGTCCGTCAGGGGTTCGTTCTTGAACTCGCTGGCCATGGCGCCCGCACGATAGCACGGGGGCCCGGTTTCCTCTATTCCCGCGAAGCGCGTGCGCGCGCCTTGAACGCGCCGTCGAGCTTCACGCCGTGGCGCTGAAGCTCGGCTTCGTGCGTGAGCAACCAGCGGTCGACCTCCCGCGCGCTCAAGACCTCCTGCCCGGTCATCTTCCTGAAGGCCTCGAGGATCGGACGGCGCACGCGCATGACGTACTCCGGCCGCGACCACCACACGCGGTCCTTGTGCACGTCCCACTTGAGCCGCATCTTGCGCCAGCTGTCCGCGCCGATGACGGCGCCCCCGCTGACCATGCGCCCGTGGAACTGGATGCGCAGCACGTCGGCCATGTCCGGCAGCGCCCGCCACTCCTGGAGCGAGCCAAACGCCTCGGCCAGGTAGACGAGCACCTGGGGGTCGTGGTGTTCCTGGAAGGCGCGCCCCAGCTGCGGCAGCGCGCCGCACAGCTTTTCGCGCACGACCACAGCCGCGATGATCTTGAGCAGCGCGCGCTCTTCGAGGATCTCCTTCGGGATCTGACGCTTGCGCTCGTCGTAGGGGTCCCGCCAGTCGGGACCCGCGGCCATGCGGTTCCCGGGCGGCAGCTTGCTGCCGTGCTTGCGCAGGATCTGCTTGAACTCCCGGTCTTCCTTCTTCTGCCGCTGCGTCAGGTGGCGCGCCAGGTAGTCTCGCACGGCCTTCTCCGCCTGGGGCCGCAGCTTGTCACGGCGCGCACAGGCGCCGATCAGACGGATCAACCCGCCGGCCACGGCCGGATCGGCTCCCTTCAGCCAGAGCAGCGACTGCTCGAGGACGGCCCCGTCCGCTACGAGCTCCAGCTTCTCGAGCTCCGTGAGCTTGTGCTCCGTGGACTGGGACTTCCACTGCACGCGCAGCGCCGCCAGCAACTCGGCGGAATCTTCGGCAGCGGCTCCCGCAGCCAGCAGGCCCAGCAACACGAGCGCCGCGGTGCAGGGCCTCATTCCCCGCTTCCCGGGCCCAGCAGCACCGAGGAGTCCAGACGCACGAAACGTTGGCGCGCCGCAGGCAGGCGGCCGCCGACCGACAGGTAGATCTCCCGCTTGCGTGGCAGGAACACCATCGCCTGCACGTTCAGGTACCAGGGCGTGCCTGTCGCGGCGAGCTGCTCCAGAACGCCCTGCAGGTCGATCTGCCCGTGCTCGCGCTGCAGGAAATCCCGCAGGATGTCGTAGCGATCCTCGCCCACGGGTCGCGACTGGGCGCTGGCGGCGGCGGTGTGGAAGAAGTTGGTGCTGCAGAGCGTGTCGCGCTCGATGCCCCGGCGGAAGGCCTTGTCTGCGGTGAACTCGGTCACGAACGCGGCGCCCGTCGGATCCACGGCCATGAAGTTGTTGGGGCATGTGCGCGGCGCGGCCTCCAGGATGGCGTGCACCTCGTCCGCGGTGCGCGCCCGGGCCAGGGCCTCGCGGTAGAGCAGCATGTAGGGGATGCCGGGGCGAGCGCTCTCGCTGCTGTGGATCATCATCGTCGCGCCGCACACTCCGTGGCCGTTCATGCCGCTCAGCACGCCGATCATGCCGGGCCAGCCGACGGAGACGAGCGGCACGCCGTCGTCCGGCTCGAAGACGAACACGACCGTCATGCGGTGCAGCACGCCACGTCCGGGGAAGTCCAGGTTGCGCCCGAGCAGCACCTCGCCGCCGCGCGTGGCCTTCCCGCCGGCCACGAAGGTCGAGCAGGCGATCGTCTGGAAACGGTCGACCATCACGTTGACCGCCAGCATGTCGCGGTAGCTGAGACCGGCCCCCTCGGCCACCCCGCCAATCTCTTCGAGATAGTGCTTCGGGATGAAGGGCTCGACCTCCCGGGCCCAGCGCCTGAGCGCGGCCCGCCCCACCGTGCGCATCACCATGTCTTCGAAGTAGTAGCGGCGCAGGAAGTGGATCTGATCGCGCAACAGGCGTCCGTGCTGCAGGCCCATCTCGCGGGGGGTGCCGCGCAGGCGCACGATCGGGATCCCCTCGACCACGGAGAGTGCGGGCAGCCGCGCAGCCTCGGTCCCGGTCACGGGGAGCGCGGACGCCTCGACGGGCGGCGGCGTGGGCGCCCGGTTGCTCCACGTGGCGCCGACGAACGCGGACAGCGCGGTGAGCAGGAACAGGATCAGTCCCAGCAGGAAAGCTTGCAGCTTCACGTCGCCCCAAGCCTAAACGGGCAACGCGCGCGGTCAACGGGATGAGCGCTATCCCCCGGCAAGACCCCTCTTCGTGCTCTTGCTGCCCCGCCCCTCTGCGGCCTCTGGCACCTTTGCACCTTTGCGTCAAATGCTCGTGGGGCACGGTCCTTGCAACCGTGCCCCACGAGGCGTGCAGAAGCCCGGGTGGGCTTGGATCTACTTGGACTCGCGCTCCTCGTCGGCCGGCATGCGCGGCATCGGCGGACGGTCCTGGTTCTTGTGGCGCGGCGGAGGCGGGTGCTTCTTGATCGGATTGCGCTTCAGGTACTCGAGCCGCCCGATCAACTTGTGGCGCACCTGCTCCTTGCCGCGTTTGCCGTCATAGGCGTCGATCAGATGCTTGAGCGCGCCGATGTGCACGGGCTCGCTCTCGAGGATCGTCTCGAGCAGCCGGATCGCCTCGTACTTATCCCCGCCGTACTTGAGGCAGACGGCCTTGCCGAACTTGGCGGCGTTGTCGCGCGGGCTGATCTCGATCAGCTTGTCGTAGTGCGGGACCGCCTTGGCCCACTGCTTGGTCTCCATGTACAGCCGGGCGAAGTTCTCGACAAGGCGCAGGTCGCCCTTGGTCAGCTTCTGGCAGTTGAGCAGGCACTCTTCGGCCTCGGGGTACTTGTGCGCGCGCATGCAGGCGGTCGCGGCCTCGATCCAGGCGTCCACCGAGGGGCGCTTGGCCGCCGAGGCCTGATAGTGCGTGGCCGCATCCGGGTACTTGCCCCGGACGGTGGCCATCTGGCCGAGTTTGGCCTGAGCCGCCGCGTAGAGCGACCGCTCCTCCGGCAGCTTCAGGAGACACGTCCGGGCCCCCTTGCTCTCGCCGCGCTTGTCGAGGATCAGGCCCAGGTAGTAGTAGGCGTCCCAGAGTTGCTCGTCGTTGCGCAGGGCGGTTCGGAAGTGTTTCTCCGCAAGCTCGATGTTGCGGGCCTCATACTGCTTGACCCCCTTCAGGAAGTGGGACCAGGCACCATCGCCCGCCAGCGCCGTCCCGGCGCACAGCACCGGCACGATCAAGAGGGCCCTCCACACGCTTCTCATTGCTTCCTTCCCTTCCGTTGTCGCTCGAATCTAGTTCTTGGGGTGCACCGTCACGGCGTTCGCGTAACGGATGAAGCCGGGTGCGTTCGGGTTGCGCTTCGCGTTGACCAGCGTGACGATCACGGTGCCGTCGGGGCGCGACCGGACCTCGAACGCGTCCACGTGGTTGGAGATGATGCGCGGCGGGCGCCCGGGTATGCTGCGGACCAGCTGGCGCAGTTGGTTCACGCGGAACGTGACCTCCTGGGACCACTCGGGGCTGATCGTGCCGCCGGCGACCTGGAAACGGAACCCGATCACTTTGCGCATGCGCAGGCGGCTGTTGGTTCCGATGTTGCGCTCGCGCGCCTGTTCCTTCGCTTCTCCCAGGGTGAAGTCGTTCGTGACCCCCTGGATCGTCGCGCCGCTGCGATCGACGTTCAGGGACTGCGAGCGCGGCAGCGGAGCGGCCGCGTCGACGTCCACCGTGAACACCGCCACCTCGTTGCCCGAATCGTCGATGTCATGGGTGGCCAGCGAGGAGGCCTGGATCTCGTTGTACAGCGCGGTCAGGGCGCGCTTGTTCTCCGAGTTCAGGTCCAGCGCGATGGTCGCCGACTGGCTGCTCCTGGTGATCCCCGCGAAGGTGGAGTAGATGTACAGCGCCCCCGCGGCGAACATCGCCGAGGCGACCGCCATCTCGATCAGGGTGAAACCGGCGCCCCCTCGCGGGGAGCCGGTGTTGGGATTGGATCGTTGCTGCCTCATGGGCAAATTCCTCATGCGTCGTTGCGAACCAGGAAGATGGGCGCGTAGTTGATCAACACGGGCCGCGGCACTTCGACGAAGTTGGGCGGCGGGTTGAACAACAAGTTGATATCGAACTTCATGGAGCCGCGCTTGAATCCGGAGTCCACATAGGCGGTTCCGTCGTTGCGCGGCTTGATGAACGTCTCCAGGATGCGATCGTTGCTGATGATGCCGCCGATCCGCCGCAGCGAGTCGCTGCGGAAGCGGCGCGTGCGGTATGCGCTGACCCGGTCGTAGTTGTCCTCGACCTGGATCTCCTCGGCCGTCATCCCGTAGTGCCAGCTCTTGGTGGGCTCGCCGTCGGAATCGATCGCGAAGCCGTCGATGCCGACGCGCCCCTCGACCGACATGAGCGTCGCGTTGATCTCCGCCTGGTTCGGCATGCGCCTCGTCAGCACCAGGTCCTTGCGGGCCAGCACGCCGAGCACGCTGTCCCCGGTGTAGTCCGCGTTGCGCGTGTAGCTCTCGGTGTAGTCGCTGCCGTTGAGCATGGCCGTCTCACCGGCGCCGTCCACGTAGCGGATGTTGCCCGTGACACGCACCTTCTCGTTCCCGACGATCGTCAGGCGGCCCTTGAGGTCACCGTAGAGGCGGGTGATGCGTCCGTCGATGAAGATCGTGCCCGCACCGTCGTCCAGGTCGATGTAAGTACGGTCGACTTCCTGGGGCCAGCGGAAGACCGACTCCAGCCACGTGTCCGTACGGGTCTCGTACTGCGGCACGTCGTAGATCACGTCCACATCCTGCGTCTCGTAGACCGGGATCTCCACGTCGTAGGTCTCGTCGACGTAGATCTCGACGTCCTGGAAGCGGGTCTCGGTCGTGGTGCCGATCTGCACCTGGACGTCCTCGTCCCAGGTGACCGTGACGATGCCGACCTGCACCTGTTGCTGCTCGGTCCACGTCACCGTGGTCGTGCCCACCTGCACCTGCTGCTGCTCGGTGCGGGTCTCGGTGATGTAGCTCGAGATGTAGTCCTCGGTGACCTGGTACTCCTCGTCCATCCAGACGTACTCGCCGGCCACGCCCTCACCGTTTCCGCCGACCGCCGTTCCGCCCTCGCCGCTGTCATAGGGGACGAAGACCCGCACGCGGCGCGTGCGGGTCACGGTGCGCGTGTCCCAGACGGCCACCTGGTAGTCGACCTCGACGTCCTGGATCTCGAAGACCGGATCTTCGCGGGACATCTCGACGTCCTGCATCTCGAACACCGGGTCGTCCCGCGACTGGGTCACGGTCTGCGTCTCGTAGACGGGGACATCGACGTCGTAAGACTGCGACTCCGTGTGGCTGTACACCGAGCGTGTCCGCTGCTCGGTGGTCGTTCCGATCTGGACCTGCTGTTGCTCGGTCACCGTGACCTGCTCGAAGCCGACCAGGACGTCATACGTGTTGGAGCGCTCTTCCATCTCCCAGTGGGGCGGCGTCATCTGCCGCACGCGCACGTTGCCGTTGCCGTACAGGCGGATCTCGGCGTCCAGGCCGTCGTCCCCGAGGAACAGGTTGGCCTTCGTGCGCAGATCGTCGAAGTCGATTCCACCGAGCGAGATCTCCGTCGCGCTCGGGTTGCCGTCCAGGACGTTCGTGTTACCCCTGTTGGCGCCGGCCGTGTGCTCGAAACCGTTCACGGCGGACACGGGGTCCACGTAGTACCCGTTCGGGAAGTAGAAGGCGATCTTGTCGTTGGCGTGAATCAGCCCGCGGGGCTTTCCGGAGATGCCCAGCGTGTGCCGGTTCTGGAAGAACACGAACGAGCTGAAAGGCTCGTTCTCGCGCACGAGCGCGGCCACCATGCGGATCGTCGACCCGGAGCGGCCGGCGGCCTCGACCACGAAGTAGCGCTGCGACAGGTTGAGCGGATCGACGTCGCCGATCGACTCCCCCCTGAGCTTCTGCAGGCGCTTGATGTAGTCGTTGGCGCGATAGACCCGGGCCGTCGTGCCCGGCACCATGCCGTGCTGCACGCCCGCCGGGTTTTCGAACCAGTCGAGGCTCAGGTTGGCGTCCTGCGAGATCCCGGTGGAGCTGTTCGCGTAGGCGCCGCCTCTCTGCTGCAGCGCAAGCAACAGCTGGTCGCTCGACATGGCGTTCGCCGCCGCGATCCCGGTTGGGCTCAGGGCGGCCTGGAGAGCCAGGTTGTGGTTCTCCACGTCGTACATGCTGTTGTTCACGATGTTCATGGCGATGTGGAGCTGGGAGTAGGCCTGGTTGAAGGCCCGCGTCTCGTCCTCCAGCACACCCTGACGCTTCGTCTCGGCAACGACCCGGCCCGAGCTGAGCGCCGCCAGCCCTGCGATGGCAGCGGCCAGGAACAGCACGATGAGCAGGATCGTTCCCCGCTCGCTGTTTCTTGCTCTAGTCATTCACCCCTCGTTTGTTGTCCCTCGAAGTTGTGCCATACCCTCGAAATCACTCGAGGCCCAGGGCCTCGTCCCCCTCCTGGGCCGTACGGGCCCGCAGCGTGCGCAGCAGGATCCGGCCGTTGTGCCGGATCTCGATGCGCATCAGGTCCAGGCGGCCTTCACCTCCTGCGCCGTCCCGGACGTCGACCGTGCCGTCGCCGTCGATGTCGCCACCGACGATGATCGGCGAGCCGGCCAGAATGCCGTCGCCGTCCAGGTCGGCGTCCACGAAGATCGCCCACTGCCCGGCGTCCTCCGTGCCACGCAGCCGGAACCGGATCGGCGGGTCGTCGACCGTCCCGTCGTTGTTCGTGTCGCGGCGCTGTAGCTGGGTCAGGGAGAGGTCGCGGACGTCCGCGTCGCTCCCGAAGATGCGGTCGTACTCCGCGGGCGTGAGCGCCGGCGGATTGGGCGACCCGAAGGGCATGCGCAGCATGCGCTCCATGAACGCCTGCGCGCGTGCGAAAGCGATGTCTCGCGCGCGCAGCTCACGCGCGCGCTGGGCGTTGCTCATCTCGACCAGCCCCAAGGCCATGGTCGCGAGGCTGAAGATCGCAAAGGTCACCAAGACCTCGATCATCGAGAAGCCCTTTTGGCCGCGCTGCTTCATTTCCGGTCCTCCTGGCCGGCCTTCTTGGCCGGCTGGTCCTTCTTGTCGTCCACCGTCTTGGCCACGTAGACCGCCATGCCGCCGAGGCCCTTGACCTGTTCCTCGAGGCTTCGCTCCCAGCGCTCCGCCTTGACGGAGTCGTTCTTGAACAGCTCCTTGCCTCGGGGTGCATCGAGCACGGCGAAAGTGTCTTCGATCTCGGGCTCCTGTTCGCGCACTCCGTCGGGGGCGCGCCAGGATGCCGAGGCCACACCCTGTGTGCGCTCGTAGGGGGTCAAATCGATGTTTTGCGGGGCCTGCGACTCCGTGTCGGCCTCCGGCTCTGCTTCCGCATTGTTGCCGATCCAGACGAAGATCAGGCCGAGCGCCACAAGGCCCAGCAGGGGCACGAGCATGGCCCGGACCCGGCTCTGGCTACCGCCTTTCTTTGCCATCACTCTTCTCCAGTAGGTGCAAGACCTGCATTCAAATCCTGTCCGCACGGGGCATCCGCTCGGAGCTGCCCTGCGCTTCGTATCTAAGGCGTAGCACACCGAGGGGGTTGGGCAACCGACGCGCGAGCGTTCCGGCAAGGAATCAAGGCTGTACGACTCTAGGCGTTCCGGCATGAGACACATCGCTTGCGATGCGTCTCATCCGAGCCCGAGATGGTCTCCCCGTCACCCGCCCTCGCCCCCAAGAACACCGGCCCTCCCTTGTGGGAAGGCCGGTACGGTTTCAGTGGAAGGGGGCGCCGCCTAGGTGTCGTGGTTGCGCACGAGGAAGATCGGCGCGAAGGTCACCAACGCCGGCCGCGGGATCTCCACGAAGTTGGGCGGCGG
>JAPUHK010000204.1 GCA_027297745.1 Planctomycetota bacterium
CACCGAGAGCACTGGATTGAACGGGTACTGGCGCGCCGTGACCCGCTCCGCCCCTGCGACTCCCAATTGCCGGCGAACCGTCACCAAGCGCGGGTTTTGCGCCATCGCGACTGCGATCGCCTCTTCGAGCGAGAGACCGTCGGAGCGATCCACGGCGTCCGGCGGCGGCGGGGCCTTCGTTGCGGGTGCTGCCGGCCAAGGTTCGCTGTCGGCGGGCGTGGGCGTGGCCGCGCAAGAAGCGATCCAGACCATCTGTGAGAGCAACAACCACTTGGTCATCAGGTCACCTCCTTTGCGGTCCGAGCCTACTTCATCTTCGCCAGGTACTGTTCCGGGTCGTTCTCGAAGCGCTTGACGCAGCCCCCGCAACACAGAAAGACGGTCTCGCCGCCCCCAGTCACCTTGATGGGCGTGCCCATGCTACCTAGCGGCCGGCCGCTGACAGGGCACACTTTCTGTGCCATCGCGAGCTTCCGGTCCGCGGGGCTCAGCTCGGCAAGAGCCGCCGTCACCTCGTCCTGCTCCGTTGTGTCGGAGGAAGGCGCGCCCTTGTCTTGCGTATTCGTCGGCTCCGGCTCGCGGTCGCTACCGCAGCCCAAGGTCAGTGCGGTCAGGACAGCCACGGCGGCGCCCAGCAAGCGAACGTTCATTAATTGCATGGTGTTGGTCCTTTCGTGTCGATGAATCATGTTTGTTGTCCGTTCGACCGCTCGAAGTGAGGGTCGCTCCAACCCATGCGCCACTTGACCTCTTTCACGAGGCAGTAGACGCAAGGGACGATGAACAGGGAAATGAGCTCGGCGAGCATGCCGCCGACGGCGGGGATCGCCATCGGCTTGGCGACGTCGCTGCCGGTGCCCGAGCTCAAGAGAATGGGCATCAGGGCAAAAATCGTCGTGAACGTGGTCATCAGGCAGGGGCGTACGCGTCGCAGGCCCGCCTCCATCACGCGATCGCGGATCTCCTGAATGCTTCGCACTCGTTTGCGGCGGAAGACCTGCTCGAGGTAGGTCGCCATCACGACGCCGTCGTCGGTGGCGATTCCGAGCAGTGCAATGAAACCGACGACCACGGCGACCGTGATGTAGATCGGGCCGGTGCCGGGCTGACCCACGAGCCCGATGGAGTATGCGAGATCCCAGAGGTGCGGGAACGCCCAGAGCAAGATCAGCCCGCCGGCGATCACGACGGGTACCGCGGCGAAGACGTTCAGCACCGTCGGCCAGCTCCGGAAATTCAGATAGAGCAGGAACAGGATCATCCCGAAGCAGATCGGAATCAGAACGCCGAAGCGTTTCCGTGCACGGACCTGGCTCTCGTAGCGTCCCGCCGGCTCGATGCCGACGCCGACCGGGATGGGATCGGGGTGCCCCTGCGAGATGTGCTCTTTGCGCCAGGTCCCGATCTCGGCGAGGACGTCCTCCATCACCGCGCCCTCGTCGCGGCCCGAAGCCGCGAAGGTCACGTGCAGGCGAAGGCGCCCGTCCTCGGTCTTGATCATGGCCGGGCCGATCACCTGGTGAAGCGTGGCCACCTCGGTCAGAGGCACCTTCAGGCCGCCCGCGCCCTCCACGAGCACCGAGTCCAGCACTTCGACACGGTCGCGCAGCTCGCGCGCGTAGGCGACGCGCACGGCGTAGCGTTCGCGCCCTTCGAGCGTGCGCGTGACCGACACGCCGCCGATCGCCGTCATGATCGCCTGCTGGACGTCGCCCAGCGTCAGCCCGTAGTGGCCCACACGGTCCCGATGGATCTCGATCTCTATGTAGGGTTTGCTGCCGATGTTCTCGACGTTGGGGCCCGCCACGCCCGGAACGGTCGCGATGCGGTCGCGAATGCGCCCCGCGACCGCTTCGAGGTGTTGCAGCGCCTGTCGCGTGTTCAGCGGGTTGCCGTCCGGCCCACGCGGGTCGCCGATGAGCTTCACGGCGAGGGGAGCGCGGATCCCGGAGTTCAGCATGATGACGCGTGTCTCGATCGGCTGTAGCCAAGCGCCCGCGCCCTCCGTCGCGCCAGGCGTGTGGACGACCGCCATCAGCTCCTTGCGGATGTCGTCTTTGGTGTAGCCCTTGCGCCACTGGTCCTTCGGCTTGAGCTGGACGACCGTCTCGAGCATGCCGACCGGAGCGGGGTCGAGAGCGGTTTCCGCCCGGCCGAGCTTGCCCACGACTTTCGACACTTCCGGGATGGCCATCATGGCGGCGTTCTGCCGCTTCATCACCTGAAGGGTCTGATCGAGCCCCGCCTGGGGAAGCAGCGACGGCATGTAGAGCAGGCTCCCTTCGTCCAGAGGCGGCATGAACTCCTGGCCCAGGCCCGGGAACGTCTCATCCAAGGCCCGCACGACGCGCAACTGGTCGAACCCCTCTCCGAACAGCGCGCGTCCCGGAGCCGTGAACGCTTTGCCGCCGATGGTGGCGAGGACTCCAAAGGCGACGATCAGGCCGGGGACGACGAAAAACGCCGCCTTGTGCGCCAGAATCCAGCGCAGCATTCGTTCGTACCGGCTCGCGACGAGCCGGCTCACCGGGTTTTGCTCCACCGGTGTGAGGCGCTCCCGAGCGATCCGATGGATGACGACCCATGCCAAAGCGAACGCCAGGAGCGCCGCCGGGGCTCCCCGAAGACCGAGCCAATTCCCGCGCGCCGCGATCCAGGCGAATGGAATCGCCAGGGCCAGCGGGCCCCAGCGCGCCGCCCGGGCCCTCGCCCCGGTGGTCGCTTCCGCGCCGCTGCGCTGGACGAGGAAGAGCCGGCAGAACACCGGGATGATGAGGACGCCGGTTACCGCCGCGGCCGCCAGCGCGAACGTCTTCGTCCATGCGAGGGGTCGGAAGAGCTTCCCCTCCATGTCCGTGAGGAAGAAAATCGGGACGAACGTGATGATCGTAGTGGCGATCGCCGTGGCGAGCGCCGGCGCCACCTCGAGCGCCGCCCCCTCGATCACCTCGCGGCGTGGGCGCCGGCCCTTGTTGTCCACCAGCGCTTGATAGATGTTCTCCGTCATGATGATCCCCATGTCGACCATGGTGCCGATGGCGATCGCGATGCCCGTGAGGCTCATGATGTTGCTGTCCACGCCCAGGACTTGCATGGCGATGAAGGCCAGAAGAACCGCCAGCGGAAGGGTGGAGGCGATGATGAGGGAGCTGCGCAGGTGCAGGAGAAAGATCAGCACGACGGCTACGGTGATCCAGAGCTCTTCCAGAAGCGCCGTCTCCAGCGTCCGCACGGTCTCATTGATCAGCTGCGTGCGGTCGTAGAAGGGAGCGATCCGGACGCCTTCCGGCAGCATGCCGCTGGCGGGGTCGTTCATCCGGACGACCGCCTCCCGTATGCCGGCGATCACCTCTCTGGGATTCGCGCCGAAGCGCATGATCACGACGCCCCCGACCTGTTCCGTTCGATCGTCGGCCAGCGCGCCACGCCGAAACGCGGGCCCGATGCGCACGTCGGCGACGTCCTGGACGCGGATGGGCGAGTGTGGGATGTCGTCCGTGTCTGGGACCGCGACTTCCGGCCGTCCCGCGCCGCGCGGAGCCCCCCGCGGTTCCCGGGCCATCGTGCTTCTCATGGCGCCACCCATGCCCGCCGCCGGAGCGAAGCCCGTGGACGTGGTCACGCCCACGACCGTCTCTTCGATGTCCCGCACACCCTTGATGAAGCCCAGTCCCCGGACGATGTACTCGAGCCCCCCGGCCTCGATGGTCTTGGCGCCGACGTCCAGGTTGGAGGCGCGAAGAGCCCGCACCACGTCCATCAACGCGACTCCGTAGTACCGGAGCCGATTCGGATCCACGTCCACCTGGTACTCGCGGACCATGCCGCCCGCGCTGGCCACCTCGGCCACGCCGGACACGGTCTGGAGCTCGTAGCGCACGATCCAATCCTGAATGCTGCGGAGCGTGGCCAGGTCGTAGGGACCTTCGACCGTGTACCAGAACACCTGGCCCAAGGCTGTCGCGTCGGGTCCGAGCTCGGGGACGACGCCTTCGGGCAGCTGCTTTTGAATCGAGGCGAGCTTCTCCAGCACGCGCGTCCGCGCCTCGTAGAAGTCCTCGATCATCCCCTTCGTGAAGAAACGGATGTCTTCCTCGAAGACGATGTAGATCTGGCTGAATCCAAAGCCTGAGAGGCCGCGGATCTCTTTCACCCCCTTGACGCCGGCAAGCGTCGTCGCGAGCGGATACGTGATCTGGTCTTCGACGTCCTGCGGCGAGCGACCCGGCCACTCGGTGATGAGGACGGTCTGGTTCTCCGAGATGTCCGGGATGGCGTCGACCGTCTTGTTGGTCCACGCGCTGTAGCCCCAAGCGAGTGCGAGGCCCGTCAGCACGAGCGTGATGAAGGGATTGCGAATGCAGAATCGAATCAGGGCCTGCATCGCGTCCTCAGTGCCCCGCGTGCGGATCGGCCGACGACCCGCGACTGCCCTCCGGGAACAGAAGCGAGGGCTTGCCCGAGAGCTGCGCCTGCGAGTCCAGCAGCAGGTTGCCCTTCGTCACGATGGCGATCCCCTTCGTGATGTCCTTCAACTGGAGTTTTTCCCGCTCGTCCGGGGTCAGCACCAGGCCCAGAACGGGATAGAGATCCTCGTCCATTCCACCGCCGGCCCGCCTCCCGAGAGGTCCGAGGCGCAGCGGAACCATCTGGTAGAAGACCGTTTCCGGGAGCGCCTTCGGATCCAGCTCGTAGTCGCGTTGGCCCATGGACTCGGTGAACAGCAGGTACACGACCGTTCGTCGACCGGTCGAGAGCACCGCGGAGCGCGGCACCGTCAAGGGATCCCCTTCCGGCTCCGCGCCCGGGCGAACCGGCCGTCCGTCCGCATTCATGCGCGAGTCGATCCACGCGTCGACGCGCTGGCCCACGCGCAACAGGCGCGAGCCGTCCGCTCCCGCGGGATTGGGGACCTCGATACGAATCCTTGCAGTTCGCGTGTGCCGGTTGATGACCGGGTCGATGAACGCAACCCGTCCCTCGATGTCCGCGAGATGGTTTTGAAGCTCGAGACGGACGTCCTGTCCTTCCAGGATCCAGACCAGATCCCGTTCGAACACCTCCGCCTGCACCCAGACGTGAGACAGGTCCGCCACCGTGTACAAGACGGCGCCCTTCTTCACGGCAGCACCTTCGAGCGCTTGACGCTCGACGATCAGCCCGTCGCGGGGCGAGCGCAGAACGACCGACTCCTGAACCGTTTGGGTACGGCGCAGCTCGGCGATCTCCTGCTCGCCGATCCCGAGAAGCTCGAGGCGCCGCTCGGCGGCCTCGAGCAGGCCTGCGCTGCTCTCCCCATGCTTCCGGCTCGCGCGTAACCCGATCAAGTACTCCTGTTGCGCCGCGTAGAGCTCCGGCGAGTAGATGGCGGCCAGCTTTTGGCCCTTCTTGACGCTCATCCAGGTCGTGTCGGCCCAGACCTTCTGCAGCCAGCCGGCCATGCGCGTCGTGATGCGCGTGAGTCGCGTCTCGTCGTAGTCGACTTCTCCGACGACGCGGATCGTGCGCGAGAGCGGAGCGCGGCTGATCGTGCTCACCTCGAGTCCCACCATGCGGCGCTCTTGGGGATTGAGCGTGCTCTTGCCCGAGACGACCGTGAGGTCCATCCCGCAGACGGGGCAGCGCCTGTCCTCGGGCATCTGGTCCATGATCACGCAGAACATGGGGCACGCGTATTGAACGTCCGGGTCCGCCATGTGCCCGGCGCGGTCGCTCGGACCGCCCTGCTCGACGAAGATCCATCCCGAGGGCAGCAGGAATCCGATCAGCAGGCCCGCAACGACACCCGCAACGGGCACCACCGCTTTACGGCTCGTCATGTTCTTCAGAAATTCCATGACCTAACTCCCGTCCGGTTCGCGAAGCACCTTCCAGCGCTTGCGGATCTCCTCCAGCTTGTGCCCTTTGTGCGCCCCTTCGGCGAACAGGTAGTCCTCCACGGCCCGAGCGGCCTCGCGCCAGTCGACCTCGGTCGAGTCGAGAGCCTTTTCGGGGTCTTTGAGGAAACGCCCGTCGCAGCCCGGACAGCAAAACCCGACCCGCAGGTGGTTCCACTCGATGAAGTGCTCGTCGACGACGTCCCCTCCCATCACCGGGCAGCGCGTGTTGCCGAGGTCGACGAGAAGGCCGGCGCCCCGGGGCGCTGCGGAACCGTCCCGGCCCGCGTGGTTCCGGTGCTCGGGCTCGGTGTCCTGTCTCTTTTCGATCGGAGGATTCGCCGCGGCGGGCCCCTTCGCTGCGGACCGGAGTCCGAAAGCGGCGAAGATGCCGATCAGAAGGAACGCCAGGAAGCGCTTCCAGTCGTTGAGGATCATCTCGAGGCTCATCGTTTGTCTCCGTTGAGTTGCATGCGTACGCCTACCGCTCTCAGCAAGCCGGCGTCCGCATGTGCGTGGGCGCGCCGTGCGTCGACCCGGCCGAGACGAGCGGCCAGGAGCGCGCGCGCTCGATCCAAGAGCTCGATGTAGCCCGTCCGGTTGCCCTCGTAGGCTCCTCGGGCGGATTCGAAGGAGCGCTGCGCCAGCGGAACGACCTCGTTCTCGTAGAGCAGCCAGCGGCGTCGGGCCGCGTCCAACGCGAAGAGGGCTTCCCGAGCCCTGGTTTGCGTTTCGTCACGAGACGCGTCGCGATCCCGGTCGGTGGCGCGCTTCCTGGCGCGCATCTCAGACACTTGCGCCTCACGAACCCCGAAGTCGGCGCGCGGCGCGAGCATGCGTCCCGGTTCGGGAAAGACCGTGCGCCGCTGTACGCCGGCCTCTCCCGCTCGCTCCCGCTCGAACCGGGAGGATCCCAGGTCGAACCTGGGTAGCGTCATGGTTTCGGCCAGCCGCACGGCAAGCGCGGAACGCGCTGCCGCCAGAGCGGCGGAGCGGTATTCCTCGTTTTGGGCCTGCGCGTTGGCGACGACAGCAGCAGCGTCCGGGCCCGAGGCGCCGGGAACGGGTCCCGACGGCAGCACGTCGAGCAGGGCCGCGGCGTTGTACGGCCGGTCGAGGAGCCGGTTCCAGCGCGCGCGCACCGCCGCCTCCTCTTCCCCGAGGATGCTCAGCTCCGTGCGCGACGATTCGAGCCGGGATTGAAACGCCAGCAGGCCCGCCTGGGTCGCCCCGCCCGCCTCGAACCGAACGCGCACGACGCTCACGAGCGACTCGTGAAGATCCACGTCGGCTTTGAGGATGCGCCGTGCCGCCCGGAGCCGCGCCGCGTCCGCGTGCGCTTTCTCGGCAGCGGCGACGGTGTCGCGAATCGTCCGGCGAAGATTCTCGAATGCGATCGCAACGGTCTTCTGCACGATCTCGCCCGACAGCGCCTCGATGTTTGGCGACGGTGCGAGTCGATCCGTGGCGAGACGGCTCTTCTCGGGGCCGACCCGGGTCTCCGTGTTCCTCGAGAAGGAGCGGTAAAGGGCCACGAGGTCCTTCAGGTCCGCGGACTGGGCGTATGCCGTGCGCGCCGCCTCGACGCGCGCGCGGGCCGCCTGCACCACAGGGGACCGCAGCCAGGCGAGCGCCTCGAGATCCTCGCGGCTAACGGGTCTCAGTAGCAGCTCCGTCAGCGCTTGCTCGCTGCTTGCGACTCGGCGGAGCTCCTCGATCCGCGCCGGTTGCAGCGTGACCAGGCCCCTGATCTCGTCCGTCCGCGTCTTCAGCGGCGGCGCAGTGGGAACCTCTTGCTTCGTGTCGTCTGCGCGATCTTCGGTGGCGCGCGTGGGCTTTGACGTCGAGGGCTCGAGGTAGGCGGCGGCGAAGGGAAGCTGCTCGGGTTTCGGAGGCGGTGCGCCCCCGGCGCACGCGCTCCCCAGGAACAGCCCTGCGAAGACTAGGGCCTGCCGGTTCCTCATTTCGACCCCCCCTCGTCGCTTCGACGGCGCCACAGTGGCTGTCCCAAGATGGCTTCGAGCGCGGCGACCGCCTGGCCGTAGTCCGAGCGTGCACGCGCCGCTGCCAAGCGAAAGTTCTGAAGCACGGCGATCGTTTCGATCGTGCCCGCCAGCGCTCCCTTGCCGGCGGTGTGGAGATCTTCCGCCGTCCGCGCCGCAGTCTCGGCGCGCGGCACCAACACCTCTCCATACAACCGCACGAGACGCTGCGCGTTGCCGACCTGGAACCAAGCGCGGGCGAGCCGCATCCGCAGCCGGAGCGCGGCGTCCCTTCGGCCCGCCCTGGCGGCACGCTCCAAGGCTTCCGCGCGTCGGATGCTTGCCGAGTTCCTGTTGGCCCAGATGGGCAAGCTGAGGCCCAACGTAAAGAGCTGCGCATCCTCGCCGTTTCCGGGCGGGTTCCCAATGGAGCTGGGGAGATCGCCGGTGAAGATGTGGGTGTAGCCCAGGGTGAAGTCGGGAAGCCGTTCCTTGCGTGCGAGGTCGGTACGTAGGCCAGCCGCTTCCAGAGACAGCCCCGCCTCCAGCAACTCCTGGTTGTGTGCCTGTGCGATCCGCAGCAGCTCTTCGAAGGAGGCCTCGACCGGCGGCAATCGCTCGATGTCCGGCGTACCCACCGGCGTCCCGGTCGGCAGGTCGAGCAGCGCAAGGATTCGCTCGACCTCCACCGCGCGGAGCTCCCGCAGGATCACGCGGTCGTTGTCGAGCTGCGCCCTCTGGGTCTCGGCGCGGAAGAGCTCGGAAAGGGCTGACGCGGTGTCCATCTGCGCAGCGGCCGTCGTGTATCGCTCCAGGAGCGACGCGATGCGGCCCGCGATCTCGGTCGCCTCGTCGATGTAGGCCAACTCGTGTGCCGCCTGCAGGACCTCGACGAGGATGTCGCGCACGGCCCGCTCATAGACCACCTGCTGACGCCGCGCCAACGTTGCCCCGAGCTCCGAACGAGAGCGGAGCTTCGACGGGAACGGTACGCCCTGCTGGACGCCGAGGACAAACTCCTGCGGGCCGACCCGGGTCTCGACCGATGTCGCGTACCAGCCGAGCAGCAGCTTGGGGTCGGGCAGCGACGAATCGATTGCGGACACCTCGGACGCGGCCAGGACCTGTTCGCGGGCCGCCGCTACACGCGGACTTCGTTCCAAAGCCAGCCGCAGCAGGGCGCGCACGGAGGGTCGGTCCGATAAGTCGGGAACCGCGGGCTCGACATTGCGCGCAGTGCCGTGCGCCTGCGCGTCGGCGTTGCTCGGTGCGATGGCCGGCCAGTCCGCCGGCTCACTTCGCGATGCGGCACAACCGGCGAGCAAGGCGATCCAGACGACCGGGCATGCCAAGAGCCGGCCGGGCCACGTGCTCGCGGCCTGGGTGTCACCGGGAAACCCGGGACGTTCGTGTTCTCGATTCATGGACCTCACCTGAAACGGAGTTCGACTGTCGGAAGGCCGCGTGTGGCGGCCGAACAGTGGTGGCACGCAAAGGCGTGCCTTGGGTGAGGTCTCCTAGATCAGGAGTGGCCGGAAGGAGCTTGGTTTCAGTTCCCTCCGCGTGGTGGGGGCGGGCTCGAAGACCGGACGAATGTCGGCCGGCGCCGCCGCTTCACCGCGCAGATGGGGCTCGGCGAACACGACCTGATCCGGAGCGTCCGGGGTCGCTTGCGGCTGCGTCTGGTTGCAGACACAGTTCGCCATGCCGGGAGCGTCGCGGTCCGCGTCCGTCCCGCAGCCCTGGCAGCAGCACTTCTCAGGGTCATGCGCTCCGCCGGTGCAGCAGCAGGCGGGTGTCGTATCGCGCGAAACCTTCTCGCCACAGTCGCAGGCCTGCGCCTGCACGGCGGGGCTCAGTACGATGAGCGAAGAGAGAAGAATGAGGGTCAGGGTGCGCATGAAGGCCGTCCAAGAGCCTATACGATGGGTCGGTCTTTTAGTCGGTCCTATTCACTCCGGAACATAAGTTCTGAGCCATCAACAAGTTGTGGGAAGACTGGTCGACTGGTGCACCACGGCAGGCTGAACTGCCCGGAACCGGAAAATATCCCCCATGGGGGATATTGACAGGGGCCCGACGGCCGCTAACCTGCCTTGTGCGTATCCCCCCCAGGGGATAAGGAGCAACGATGCCCGAGACGAAGACCGGCTACATGACCCCCGAAGCCAAGCGGCGCCTGGTGAACCGCATCAACCGCGCGGCGGGTCACCTCCAGGCCATCAAGAAGATGATCGAGGAGGACCGCTGCGCGGACGACGTCCTCATCCAGCTGGCCGCGACGCGTAGCGCCGTGGGACAGATCGCCGCGAAGATTCTCGAGGAGCACCTGACTGACTGCATGACCACGTGCATGCCCGGCTCACCGGAGCAGATCGCGGAGCGCGTTTCCAAGGCGGTAGCCACGGTCCTGAAGAACTCATGAACAAGCTCACAAACGCAACCAAGTGGGGCGCCTTTCTCGTAGCGATCGGCGTTTCAGCATGTGCCGGCTGCCAACCCGCGACCACCCACGTCGCCTATTTCCAGGTGGCGGGGATGGTGCAACGGCTCGGCATCACGTGACTGGGGTGACCCAATCGGGTGCAGGACGCCCTGGATGGGCTTCCCGGAATCTTGGAGATCGAGACGAAGCTGGAGCGCGACCTCTTCATCATCGAGTACGACCCTCAGCTTGTGCAACCGGCCGAGATTATCGAGGAGATCGACGCGCTGGGATTCGAGGCCAAGCAGGTGAGCGAAGAGGAGGGGACAGCCGAGCCGGAGGTTGCCGAGGAGATCGAGGAGAGTTCGCCGCTCATCGACGGGCTGCTCGAGCAGGCCAAGCGCGAGAACAAACCCCTCGTGTTGGAGTTCTCGGGCAAGTGGTGCGGAGCGTGCCGACGCCTGGAGCAAGAGACGCTCGAGGATCCGAAGGTAGAAGAGGCGCTGCAGAAGGTGATCTTCCGCCAGATCCTGGTGGAGGACTACCCCGCGGCGGCAAGGCAGTTCAAGATCCGCGCGATTCCCCAGCTGAGGTTCATCACGCCCGGCGGGCAGGTCGTCGCTGAGGACAAAGGCGTCATCTCGGTCGAGACCATGCTCGGTCATCTCCGCAAGCTTTCGAAATGAGACCCCGTGGAGCCAGCGCCAGGCCACGGCGCGGGGGCCGGCGGCAGCGGCAAGAGCACAGGGCCGCGTGCTGTTCTGGGTTTGCTAGAGGGCACCTGTGGTCGACTGCATGTTCACGCGCTACACCAGAACCGGATCGCGCAGCCGCACGTCCAACCATGATGTCCTGGGGGGTGTCGGCAACCCCGTTCGAGCGCGCCTTATCATCATGGCTCCGCTGGAGAACTCTCATGAGAGCGAAGAGAACAAGAGTCCTCGCGCTTTGCGTAGCGGCGGCCGGTTTGCTGTCCTGCCAGGGCGCTACCGAACGGGCCAAAGGCGACCAACCGCCTTCTCCTGCTGCGCTTGACGTCGCAGCCATCGAAGAAGCCTCCCGGACGAAGGCTACCGTGAGCGACGACGGTGTCGTGCGGATCGGATGGGCGCGCACCGACGTGGCTGTGACGATTGACGGAATGCCCTTCAAGCCGGCCGCCGGCCTGGGGTCGTGGGCGGCGTTCACCGCCACCTCGCGGGGCGCGATGGTCATGGGCGACACGGTTGTCTTTCAGGACGAGGTGGACGCGGCCATGGACGCCGCACTCAAGGGCGGACTCGCGATCACAGCGCTCCATAATCACTTCTTCTACGACGTGCCCCCGGTGTACTTCATGCACATCGGCGGCCGTGGAGATCCTTCCCGGCTGGCCGCCGCCATCAGGGGCGTGTGGGAGGCGATCCGGCAGGTGCGCGCCGACCGAGCCGAGCCCGCTCAGCGCTTTCCCGGCCCGCTTCCGACGCTCGGGAAGATCGATGCCCGCGCGATCGAGGAGATCCTGGGCCTCGAGGCAACCGTGAGGGACGGCGTGGTGAAAGTCAGCGTGGCGAGGAAGGGTTCCATGCACGGGGCGGCCATCGGCGGGTCGATGGGTCTCACCAGCTGGGCCGCCTTTTCCGGCACGGATGAGTTGGCGGCGTTGGACGGCGACTTCATCATGACGGCTGCGGAGGTCCAGCCGGTTCTCCGCGCCATGCGGCAGGCGGACATTCACGTCGTCGCCCTGCACAACCACATGATCGGCGAGCAGCCCGCGTTCTACTTCACCCACTACTGGCGCACCGGCCCCGCCGCGGAGCTGGCGAGGGCGTTCAAGTCGGTCCTCGCCGCCCAGGAGCGGGTGAGGTAGTTCGC
>JAPUHK010000205.1 GCA_027297745.1 Planctomycetota bacterium
GAGGCCGCGCAGCGGGTCGTCGAGCGCCTCGCGCACGATCTTGGGCGCATTGGTGCGCAGCTCGTCGACCACGTCGCGGGCGTCGGGGGCACGCATGCCGCGCAGCGCGCGTAGGCACAGCATCTGAAGCGGCGTCAGGCCGAACAGGCGGCCCTTCATGCCGATCTTGCGGCAGGGCTCCGCCAGCACGAGGGCGACCGAGGCGTCCGCGATGCGGCTGAGCTTTTCGAACAGGTCGTTCAGCTCCTGCTCGCCGCGGCTCTCCAGCAGGTCGTGTTGGAGCGCGTGCTCCAGAACCGGCGCCAGATCGAGGCAGTCCTCGCGCCTGAGCCCGTGCACGCCCGCGCGTCGCACGCGCTCCGAGGGGTCGTGCAGCGCCCGCAGCAGCACGTCGCGCATGTCGGGCTCGTGCCGGTCCCCGGCGGCCGCGACCAGCTTGGCGCGCTCGTGCTCGGGCAGCTGCTCCATCTCGCCTGCCAGGGCCAGCAGGGCCTCGGGGGCCCCGACGCGGGTCAGGATCGGCACGACCCGCTCGCGCGTCTCTTCGTCGGCGCCGTCGAGCAACTTGGCCAGCGTCGGGACGGCGGTGTGCCCGTGGAAGCACAGCGCGCGGCTGACTTCCTCCGGGTACGACGTGCGCAGCAACCACGCGGCGATCGCCGGAACCGCGGCGGCGCCCAGCCGCACCAGCAGGTCTTCATAGCGGTGGGTGTCGAGGCCTTGCAGCTGCTCGACGCGCAGCAGGAAGGGGTGCAGATGCTCCGGGCGCGCAAGCTCGCTGCCGATGCGCGCGGCATACGCGCGCCCGGCGTCCGTATGGCGCAGCTGGTCCGCGCGGTCGAGCAGGTCCAGGGCCATGGTCACGTCGTCGGACGCCAACGTGCCCGCCAGCACCACTTGCAGCGCTTCCGCCAGCGCCTCCTGCTCTTCCGGGCTCGGATCGCGCCGCACCATGTCGTCGAGCACCAAGCCGACATGCCGGATGGTGAGCGTGTACGAATCGTCGCGGACCAGGCTCTCGATCTGCAGCAGCTCGCCGGCCGTCGGGACGAAGCCCTCCAGGATCGGCGGCAACAGTCCGCGCGCCGGCCCGTCGAGCATGCGCCCCAGCGCCTCCTGCTCCTTTTCGTAGTCCTCGCCCGCCGGCGGGTCCTGCTCGTCCCCGGTATGCGCGACCTCGTCCACGAACGTGTCCGCGCTCACCGGCTCGTCCGCGCCCTCCTCGTCCACGATCACGTCCAGATGCGGCAGCCCCGCCTCCCACAGCGCGGAGCCGTAGTCGGCGTAACGCTTGACCTTGGACCCGAGCACCTGCAGCAGCCGCTGCATCTCCTCGCCGTCCATGCCTGGGCGCAGCACGAGGCCCAGGATGCCCTCTTCGTAGAGCGTCGTGGGCAACACGTCGCGTTGGGCGCGTGCGGAGTGCAGCGTCGCATCCTCGAGCATGACGTTGTCCTGGTGCAGCGAGAGCACGAGCGGGCCGTTCTGCGTGGCCTCAACCCACTGCTCCACGATGGGCTCGGCCAGGTCCTGCACGGCGGGGTGGCGTGCGTCGTACAGACGCACGGTGTGGATCGCCCGCACGAGCAGCTTGACGAGCTCGCGGGCCGCGTCCACGACCTGGACGGAGTGAATCCCTACCTGCTCCATCGATACGCTCCGCCCCTTCATCGGCCTCTGCGAAGGCTGAGCCTTAGCCTCCGGGGCCCCGCTGGAAAACACTCCCCGTACGCGTGCCCCTGCCCATGCCCGATGACCCGGCAACTCGTGCCCGGGCCGGTGTCCGCACGGGCACGGGCTACGTGTACGGGTCACGCGCAGGGGCAAGGGCGCTTCGCATGGCTCAGCGAAACGCCTGAATCCCGGTGATCTCGTGGCCCAGCATGAGGGTGTGGATGTCGTGGGTGCCCTCGTACGTGTTGACCGACTCCAGGTTGCACATGTGGCGCATGACCTGGTACTCCGCCGTGATCCCGTTGGCGCCCAGCATGTCGCGGCAGGTGCGCGCGATCTCCAGCGCCTTGCCGCAGGCGTTGCGCTTGGCCATGGACACGCGCGCGGATGTCCCGGCGTCCCGCTCCTTGAGGCGGCCCAGGTGCAGGTTCAGGACCTGCATCTTGGTGATCTCCGTGAGCGTCTCGGCCAGCTTGCGCTGTACGAGCTGGAACGAGGCGAGCGGCCGGTCGAACTGCGTGCGGCTGAGCGTATAGCGGCGCGCTTCGTCGAAGCAGGCCATGGCCGCGCCGCAGGCGCCCCATGCGATGCCGTAGCGCGCTTGGCTGAGGCACTCCAAGGGGCCCTTGAGGCCCTCTACACCGGGCAGCACGTTGTCTTCCGGCACCTCCACGTCCTGCAGGATCAGCTCCGAGGTCACCGAGGCGCGCAGGGAGAACTTCTTCCGCATCAGCGGCGCGCTGAAACCGGGCGTGCCCTTCTCGACCAGGAAGCCACGGATCTTGCCGTCGCAACGCGCCCAGACGAGCGCGACGTCGGCCACCGAGCCCTTCGTGATCCACATCTTCGCGCCGTTGAGGATGTAGTGGTCGCCCTTCTTGACGGCCTTGGTCTCCATGCCGCCCGGATCGGAACCGTGATCGGGCTCCGTGAGGCCGAAGCAGCCGATCGCCTCGCCCTTGTGCATGGCCGGCAGCCAACGCTCCTTCTGCGCCTCGCTGCCGAAGGCAAGGATGGGCCACATCACGAGCGATCCCTGCACGGAGACGAACGAGCGCACGCCGGAGTCGCCGCGCTCGAGCTCCTGCAGGATCAGGCCGTACGCCACCGGGCCCAGGCCCGGACAGCCGTAGCCATCGATGCTGGCGCCGAGCAGTCCCATCTCGGCCATCTCGGGGATCAGGTCGTCGGGGAAGGTCCCTTTCAGGTAGTGGTCCCCGATGACCGGCACGATCTTTTCCGAAACCCAGTCCCGCACGGTGTCGCGAATCAGCCGCTCGTCCTCGGTCAGCAGATGGTCGAGGTCGTAGAAGTCCGGCGCCTCATAGCTCATGCGGGCAAGCTACCACTGCGGCGCGGCCACAACCAGAAGCGCTTGCGGCCGCGCGGGTGCCGGGGGAGACTGCCGTTCGTGAGAGACCTGGACGCTCTGTTGGGGAACGCGCCGCGCTACCCGCAACGCATCGTTTGCATGACTGAGGAGACGACCGAGACGCTGTACCGGCTCGGCGCGGGCGACCTGGTCGTGGGCGTTTCGGGCTTCACGGTGCGGCCGCCCGAGGCGCGCCAAAAGCCGCACATCAGCACGTTCCTGGAGGCGGAGTTCGATCAGATCCTCGACCTGCGCCCCGACCTCGTGCTGGGCTTCAGCGATCTGCAGGCGGGACTCGGCAAGGAGCTCGCAAAGCGCGGGGTGCCCGTCTACATCTTCAACCAGCGCTCCGTTGCAGAGGTGTTGCAGACCGTGCGCGTGATCGGCGCGTTGGTAGGGCTCGCGGCACAGGCGGACGAGCTCGCACGGGAGCTGCAGTCCAACCTGGAGGCCGTGCACCAGCAGGCGTCCGGGCTGCCGCGGCGGCCGCGCGCCTTCTTCGAGGAGTGGCACGAGCCTCTCATCTCCGGCATCCGCTGGGTGTCCGAGCTGATCGAGATCGCCGGCGCGGACGATGTATGCAAGGAGAGCCGCGAGCAGCAGGGCGCAAAGGGCAGGATCTACGAACCGCAGGAGGTCGCGCGCCGCGATCCCGAGGTCGTGATTGCCAGCTGGTGCGGCCGCAAGGCCTCGCTCGAGACAATCCGCGCACGGGAGGGCTGGGACCAGGTGACCGCCGTGCGCGAGGACCAGATCTATGAGCTCTCGAGCTCGGTCATCCTGCAACCCGGGCCGGCGGCTCTAACGGACGGCGTCGACCAACTCGCGCGCATCGTGACCGCCGTCGCCGAAGGCCGCAAGCTCCCGCGCAAGAAGGACGGCGACCTCCGCCGCGCGGATTGAGTCACTGGCGGTTGGCTGTTGGCCGCTAGCTGACTTCCGTGCTGCCCTCCGGCTAACGGCCAACCGCTATCAAGAAAGGCGGGCGGCCTCGCAGGGCCGCCCGCCGCGTACCGGCTTTCGCCGGCAAGACGTCGAACATCTGTAGTCTCAGGCCGCCTTGACCTTGATGCGGCGCGGCTTGGCATCTTCGCGCTTGGGAAGCGTGAGCGTCAGGATGCCGTCCTTGGCCTTTGCCTCGACGTTCTCTGCGTCCACCTTGGCAGGCAGCTTCAGCGAGCGACGGAAAGAGCCGTAGCTGCGCTCGACACGGTAGTAGCCCGTCTCCTTGGGCTCCTCCTGCTGCTTCTTCTCGCCGCGCAGCTCGAGGATGTCGCCGTGGACGGAGACCTCGATCTCCTGCGGGTCGACGCCCGGAACCTCGGCGCGCACCACCACCGCGTCGTCCGTCTCGGAGACGTCGAGCGCCGGGTGGAAGCCGTCGGCTACGGAGCCGAGCGAAAAGAACTCGTTGAACAGGCGGTTGGCCGGGGGCAGCAGCGCACCGAAGGCCGGAAGGTTGCTCCAGGGAATCAAAGACATCGTGCTCTCCTTTTTTTTGTTTCCTAGGCGGTCGCAACGTCCACGCGTCGCTTGGCGGGCACGGCCTTGGGAATCTCCAGCCGCAGAACGCCGTTGCTCAGCGAACCCTCGACGGCGTCGCCGCGCAGTCCCGGGCCCAGGATGAACGTGCGGCGGAACTCGCCCCCGCCGAACTGCTCGTCGCGCGTACCGAAGATGCGCACTTCGCGCCCCTCGACGTCCACTTCCAGCGCCTCCCGGCTAACGCCGGGGAGCTCGGCGAGAAGCAGATAGCTCGACTCCGTCTCGTAGACGTCCGTCGCCGGCACGCGGACCGTGCTCTTCGAATTCGTGGTGCGGACCATGGTTATTGCCTCCTTCAAACTGGCGCAGGAGACAAGAGCAAGGCCCGGGCCATTCCCGAGTTTCGCGCCTTTGGCGGGCTGCGGCGGCCGCGTGCCGGGCTGTTCTTGCAAACGCCCCTGTCAAAGTGACAAGGCCACGGCGTTTGAGCAGGGGGACTATGCGCCCTTGGCTTCCTTGGCTCCCTTGCCTTTCTTTGCGACTCAGCCGGCGGCGCACTGATTGCGCCCGAGCTCGAGCAGATCCGCCTCTTCCGCATCCACTTCGAGCAGGCCCAGGTTGATGGCCTTGATGCGGGCGTAGGCCTCGGGCGCCTGTTGCGTCCGCGCTTCGACCCAGGAGTGGAAAGCGAACGAGGAAGTGATGCGCAGCGGCTCGTTGTGCTCGCGCAGCTCCCCGAACGGGGCCACGATCGAGCGGTCCGCGCTGCGGTCCTCGTCGGACGTGTAATGCGCCGGACAGAGACGGATGGCGTCGGGCCACTCCCGCCGTGCACGCTCCAGGCTCTGCCAGAGCTGCTCGGTCCACTGCTCGGCCTTGCCGCCGAGGTCGGGACGCCCGATCGAGCGCACGAAGATGAAGTCGCCCGCAAACGCCAGGTCGTCGCCCAACCGGTAGGTGACGCTCCCCTCGGTGTGTCCGGGCGTGTGCTCCACGATTAGCGTGGCCCCGCCGAAAGTGATCTTCTCGCCCTCCTGCACCGGCTCGATGGGGATGGTCCCACGGCGCCCGTCGTAGGGCAGCACGAGGTCCGCCGGGTGCAGGAAGTAGGGCACGCTCAGCGCGCGCGCCAGCTCGGTGCCGCCGCTGATGTAGTCGGCGTGCGCGTGCGTGTCGGCGACGGCGACGACGTTGGCCCCGATCCGCGCGACGCGGTCGAGGAACGGCTGCGGGTCGCGCGGTGGATCGATGACCACCGCCTCCTTGTCGCTCACCAGCAAGTAGCCGAGCGCCCCCTTGCCGAGGCGGTCGAACTGCACGAGCGTATCCAGGTCGGGCCCCGGGTCGATGTCGCGGGCGATGCACATCCGCATCCAGGCGGCCATGCCGCCGCGCACCGAGGACGCGCGATACCCTTTCTCGTTCAAGAAGGCGGTCACTTCGCGGCTGGCGACGCCCTGCGCGCAGACGACGGCCAGCTCCTTCGCGCGGTCGAGCCCGGCCTCCTCCGGATCCCCGAGGTCCAGCAGTTGCGAGCCGGGGATGTTGTGGAACGCGGCCGGCGCGACGATGTCGATCGTGCCGCTGGCGAGGCGGAACGGCGCGCGCACGTCGAGCACCTCGAGCGCATCGCCTCCTTCGACGCGGCGAACCAGCTCCTCCGGAGAGATCTCGGGGATGGTGTCGGAAGGGGCCACTGTGAGAAGTTTGGCCTACGGCGGCCCCCCAGGTCAATGGGGCTCGCCAAAACCCCGGCGCCAGCGGGCTCTACAATCTCATCTTTGCCCATGCACGAGATCGAAACCCGCGCGTGGACGCCCGAGGATCGCGCCTGGGGGGCCGAGCAGGCCCAGCGCCTGTTCGGCGGAACGATCGTGATCAGCCGCGGGCGCACGCATCGCCCCCTGGAGCTGGACGGTTTTTGCGCCTTCTTGAACGGGGCGCGGACCGGCCTGGCGACGTACGCGATCACGGGCGACGAGTGCGAGCTCGTCACGCTCGACAGCTTCGTGCAGTGGCAAGGTGTCGGCACCGCGCTGCTGCGCGAGGTGGAGCGGGCCGCCGCCACGGCGGGCTGCCGGCGCTTGTGGCTGATCACCACCAACGACAACGTCGACGCGCTGCGTTTCTATCAGCGCCGCGGCTTTGGCCTCGCCGCCGTGCATGCCGGTGCGCTCGAGCACAGCCGCAAGCTCAAGCCGGCCATCCCGCTCACGGGGCACTACGGGATCCCGCTCACGGACGAGCTGGAACTGCACAAGGGCCTCGCCTGACAGCGCAACCGGCCCTCGTGCGGGAGGGCGCACACATAGGTGCGCCCCTACAAGGGCTTGTGAGCGCATCCCCTTGTAGGGGCGGCCCTGTGTGGCCGCCCTGCCGTTCACCTACCTGTTGATCGCGGCCACGTGCTACCGCGAGCCCTGGTCCAAACGCGAGGGAGACACGGGGTATCCGAAGATCAAGCGCGGACTCTGCATCCCGAAGCGCACGTCGCAGCGCGGCAGCTTTGCGGACAGGTCTTGTGCCGCGCCGCGCGACACGCCCTGGACGTACAGGTCGAGCTCTTCGAGCTGCTTCACGTCCGCCAGGCGGCTCAGGCCCGCATCGCTGATGCGCGTGCCCGAAAGATCCAGACGGCGCAGGGCTTCCAGGTCGCGCAGCGCGCCGAGTCCGGCGTTCGAGACGCTGGTGTAGGCCAGGTCCAGCGTGTGCAGCGCGGGCAGCGCCTTCAGCTCGCGCACGCCGCGGTCGGTCACGAGCGTGCTGTTGAGGCCCAGCACTTCGAGCGATTCCAAAGCAGTGAGCTCGCGCACGCCGCGGTCGGAGACGCGGGTGAAGCCCACGTACAGCTCGCGCAGGCGCTGCAGCCGGGCCACGTGGCGCATGCCCACGTCATCCACCATCAAGCCCGTGAGATCCAGCACCTCGAGCCCGTCCATGCGCTGCAGGTGCTGCATGCCGACGCTGGTGATGGAAAAGAAGTTGACCCCTTCCTTGACCGGCGAGCTCAGCGGTCCCGGCTGCAACGCGCACACGTACTGGTTGAGCCCCTTGCGCAGCAACAGGTGGCGCACCTGGTCGAGCGACTCCAGATAGGTGAGCCCGAAGTCACTGAGGCGCTGGCAGTCCGAGAGGTCGAGCGTGTGCAGCCGCGGCAGGTCGCGCAGCTGCGGCAACCCCGGCCCTCCGATCTGCGTCGCGCTGAGGTCCAGCACTTCGAGCGTCTCGATCCCGGCGATCCACTGCAAGGCCGTGTCCGCGATCCCGGGGGAGCCATGCAGCCCCAGCACGCGCAGCTCCTTCATCTCCGAGAGTCGGTCCAGATCGCGCCCGGTTACCGCGGTGCCCCCGAGCTGCAGCTCGCGCAGCGGTAGCGGCAGCAGGTGCTTCAGCCCTTCGCCCGTGACCTGGGGGCAGCGCGTGAGATCCAGGGCCTGCAAAGCACGCAACGGATGGAGCGCCTTCAGCCCCCCGTCCGTAACGTGCAGGCAATCCGCCAGGTTCAGCACGCGCAACCGCTTCAGCTGCGCGATGTTGCGCAGACCCGCGCCGGAGATGCCGGTGGCGTTCAGGTACAGGACCTCGAGCTCGTGCAGCGCGCGCAGATCGAGCGCGGCCCAGTCGCCAAGCTGCGTGTAGCCCAGATCGAGGCCCTGGAGGTGGTCGAGCGTGCGTACGTCGTCGATCAGCTGCGGAAGGAACGGCCCGCAGCCGCGCAGCGAGAGCCGCGGGAGCTTCAACCGCTTCACCTCGGCGATCACCTGTTCGGCCTGCGCCTGCGTCGGGGGCAAGAAGCCCGTGGGTGCGGGCCTCGGAACCGGCGCGACCCAGAAGACCCCGTCCGGCGGCAAGACCAGCGGCCGTCCGTGCGGGGCCGGCGTGACGCCCAGGTCCTGCCGCGTCCCGTCGGGATGCTCGATGAAAACGCGCAGCGGCACGGCCGTGCGCAGCCGTAGGGCACGCGGCTCGTCCCCGGCCCGCACCGCGGGTGCGCAAGCCAGCAGCGCGCAGAAGAGGAGCTTTCGCCGCAGCCGCATCACGTCAACCCTATCACTCGAAAAGACGCCGAGGCACAGAGGAGGGCCGCGACAACACGTAGCCCCGGCTTTGCGCCTTTGCGTTAGGGGATTGCGGGGGCCCTTACCCTGGGGACGCCTTGAACGACGTCCCCAAGATCCTGTTCCTGTGCACGGGCAACGCCTGCCGAAGCCAGATGGCCCAGGGCTGGGCCATGAAGCTCATGGGCGGACGCGTCTGGGCCTGGTCCGCGGGCACCACGCCGGCGGGACTCAGCTCGCGCGCGGTGCAGGTCATGCGGGAGGCCGGCATCGACATCTCCAACCACCGCTGCAAGCACGTCGACGAGCTCAAGCACATCGCGTTCGACTGCGTGATCACCGTGTGCGACCGCGCGAACGAGAACTGCCCCGCCTGGCTCGGCGGCGGGACGCGCATGCACGTGCCCTTCGACGACCCGGCGCACGCCGAGGGCGACCGGGAGCAGGCGCTCGAGGTCTTCCGGCGCGTGCGCGACGAGATTCGCGACTTCATCACCTATCTGCCCGAGCGCCTGGCCAAGGACTAGTGCCCCCCACCGGCGTCCTGCTCACCAACCTCGGCACGCCCGACGCGCCGACGGCCCCCGCGCTGCGCAAGTTCCTGCGCGAGTTCTTGTGGGACCGCCGCGTGGTCGACCTGCCGCGCCTCAAGTGGTGGCTGATCCTGAACCTGCTCGTGTTGCCCTTCCGGCCCAAGAAGTCCGCGGAGCTGTACCGCAAGATCTGGACGCCGGAGGGCTCGCCGCTGCTGGTCAACGCCCGCAAGCAGCGCGACGCCGTCGCGGCGGCCCTGGACGACCTGGAGGTCCACGTCGCGCTCGGCATGCGCTACGGCGGCCCTTCGATCCGCTCCGCGCTGGACGAGCTGCAAGCGGCGGGCTGCGAGCGGCTCGTCGTCCTGCCGCTCTTTGCGCAGTACGCCGGCAGCACGACGGAGTCCACCTACGATGCGGTCTCGGCCGCGCTGAAGGGCTGGGCCAAACAACCGGAGCTGCGCAAGGTCACGCACTACTACGACGAACGCGGCTACCTCGAGGCCCTGGCGGCCAGCGTGCGCGAGCTTTGGGAGCGCGAGGGGGAGCCGGACCGGTTGTTGTTCAGCTTCCACGGCATTCCACAGCGCATGGCGGACGAGGGCGATCCGTACTGCGTGCACTGCCGCGAGACTGCGCGCGCCGTCGCGGCGCTGCTGGAGCTTGCACCCGGCCGCTGGCACGTCGCCTTCCAGTCGCAGTTCGGCAAGGAGCAGTGGCTCAAGCCGGCGTCCGACGCGACGCTGAAGGCCTGGGCTCCGGAGGGCGTGTCGGTCGACACGATCTGCCCCGGCTTCAGCGCCGACTGCCTCGAAACGCTGGAAGAGGTGAACATGACCAACCGCGAGCTGTTCGAGCAGGCCGGGGGCGGCCGCTACCGCTACGTCCCCGCGCTCAACGAGCGGCCCGACCACATCGCGGCGCTGGCCGCGGTCATCCGGGCCAACCTGGACGGCTGGGGCTAGGCGGATCTGTCATACTGTCGCCCCCACCGGGCCAGCCATGCGCCGCTTCTTGCTCACGAGTCTTCTCCTAACGCTGCTCACGGCACTCGCCGCCGCCCAGCAGACGGACCTCGCGGCTGAGCCGGCCAAGGCGCTCGAGGAAACCCAGGCATTCTTCGACTTGCTGACCAAGGATGACCTGTCCGGCGCACAGAAGCTCCAGCCGGACGTCAGCCAGGAGAGCCTCGAGGACTGGAAGGCGGCGGCCAAGGAGCGCATAGCGCTTCTGCAGCGCCTGATCGGCCTGGAGAAGAGCAAGAAGACCATCGCCGCCCTCGGGGAAGAGGCCGACTTGCAGAAGCAGCGCAAGGACCTGCAAGCGCAACTGCAGCAGCTTCGAGACGAGGAACCGAAGCCGGCGCCCACCCAGGTATCCACGAAGGTCGTGGCCGGCCTCAAGTCCGACTTGCAGACGGAACAGGCGACCCGCGACGCGCTCACCCAGGAGCACCGCCAGCTGACGGACCTCGAGCAACGCGTGCGCAAGGGCATCGAGAACGCCCCGAAGGAGGACGCCGACGCGGTGAAGGAGCGCAGCAAGCTCACCGAGGAAGAAAGCACGCCGCTCGTCCGCTACAAGCTCGCCACGGTCGGCGCGAAGCTCACGGCCACGGAGTTCTGGACCGCGGTGCTGCCCGGCGTGCCCCAACGGATCCAGCGGGAGCTCGACGTGGTCGACGTCGAACAGAAGCTGCAGGAGATCAGAGTCAACCGGGCGCAGGACCGCTTCGGCGCGGCCCAGGAGCGGCTCAGCGCGCAGCAGAAGCAGGAGGCGGAGAGGAAGAAGGACGCGGCCGAGGACCTGCGTGAGCGGGCCCGCGCCGAAAAGGACCCGATCCGGCGCTACGAGCTCGAGCGGCTAGCGCAAATCGAGGAATGGAAGGCCAAGTTCGCCGAGGACAATGCGCGGGCCGGCACGCTCAGCCGCGAGCGGTCGGATGTCGACTCGCTCAAGACGCGCACGAAGAGCCGCAAGGAGCTCCTAGAGAGGCAGTTTCAGCGGCGCGGCATCTTCAGCGCCAAGGTGGGGAAGAAACTGCTGCGCCGGCGGGATCGTATCGAGCGCAACGTCGACGACAACCGCCGCCGCCTCGCGCAAGTGCGCGACCGCATCGACGAG
>JAPUHK010000206.1 GCA_027297745.1 Planctomycetota bacterium
TGATTCATGTCCTCCCACGTGAAGCGTGGGCAGCGGCGCTCGAGCCAATGGTGCGTGAGCTCATGCACGAAGACCTCCATGATCGTGCGCTCGGCGCCCGGGCGCTTGAACCAGTAGAAGCGGCTGATGTTCTGGCCGGGCGAAAAGTGCCCCAGCGTCAGGCCCAGATGTCCCGGGGAGCCTCCGGACAGCTGCACGTACGATTCCTTGTCCTGATAGAAGTAGATCACCAGCGGCGTGTACTCCTCACGGCCGGGGTTGTCGGTGTAGAAGATCCGCTCCAGCGCGCGGCAGGTGATGCGCCCGTATTTGAGGAAGCTGGCCAGCGGGCGGGCCTCCTTCATGGGCGTGAGCAGCACGATCTCCGGCGTCTCGAAGCCGTGCAGCTTGATGGCCTCGACGGGTTTGACCTTCTTGCCCTCCTTGGCCTCCTTCTTCCGCTCGTCGGACAGGTACTTCGCCATGAACTCCCAGGTGCTGATGGCCTTGTCCAGGTCCATGTGCCGCGGATGGCGTCGCGTGATCACGCGCGCGCCCTGCGGGAGGATCAGGAGCCGCCATTGCAACCAGGTCTTGTGGTCGCCGATGCGCCAGCGCTTCGAGACGAACGTCTTCAGGAAGGCGTTGGTCTCGGCGTGCTCGGGGTCGCGCCTGAGGATCGTGTCCACGAGCTGCAGGCAGGTTGTCTCGTCCTTCTTGCGCGCGGCCTTCGCCGCCCGCGCGCGCGCCAGGAGGATGTCCGTGTAGGCATGCCCCGCGCGCGCATAGGGCTCGGGGTCTTCTTTCGCCTTGGCGTGGTCCGGGAGCTTGTCCAGCTGCCCGCGCCACGCGGTCGACTGCTTGGGCTCCAGGCCTGCGCTCTCGGCCCACTCCAGGAGGTCCAGGGCCGCCGCGCGGTTCGTGGACGCGATCGCCTTCGGGAACAGGTCCGCGCAGCGGCGCAGCTGCTCGGCGTCGGCCAGCACGCGGTAGGCGCGCAGCCGGTGCTTGAGGCTCGGCACGTACACGGCTACCGCTTCCCTCTCCCACAGCCAGACCGTCGCCAGGTCGACCTTCTTGTCGTCGACCATGAGCTGCTTCGCGCTCGTCTTCTTGACGGTGCCTTCCAGCACGCTGCCGTCGTTGAGCACGACACGGTCGGCCGCAGCCACGGAGCCCAGCAGCAGGAGGCAGAAAAGCGTCCTCATCCGATCTTCTCCTCTCCGAGCGCGTGCAGCGCCTTTCCGTTGCGCGTGACCAGCAGCACCAGGTTGCCGGCGCGCACCGGGCCGAAGCGCGTCCCGGCCTGCAGGTCCTTCAGGTCCGGTCGCTCCTTCACATGCCAAAGAATCTTGGCGGTGCCCGCTTCCAGCATCCAACTACCGAAGCCGAGGCCGCCGCGGAAGCGTACCGGGGAGGCGGCGCCCAGTACGAGGTCCTTGCGGTCCTCCTTCTTGATCAGCTTCCTGCCTCCGCTCTTGAGCGAGACGCTGACCCAGTCCCCGTCCTGATCGAGCCCCAGGGCGCGGTCGCCCCAGAGCACCGGGTGGGTCTTGAAGGTGCGCAGCATCGGGTCGCTCAGCACCAGCGTGTCGGCCTTCGCGGTGCGCTTGACCAGGCACCATTGCCGCTTGGAGGTCGGCGGCAGCTGCGCGGCGACGATTCCCGCGGCGACCGCCACCCGTCCGCCGCCTGCGGCCGCCTTGTGGGGGAGCTCGACCGTGGCCGCCTGCTTGCCGGAGACGCGGTCGTACGCGGCCAGCACCGGTGTTTCCCCGCTGCCCTTGCGCAGCGCGTAGACGTGCCTGCCGAACAGCGCCGGGCGTCCGAAGAAGCTCCCCTTAGCCTGCCACACGGGGCGCCGCTGCCCCGAGCGCAGACGCAACAGGCCGGAGGCCGTCGCCACGTAGATCTCGTTCTTGTGCACGCAAGGCGGCGAGGCTGTGGGTCCCACCGTGTAGCTCCAGCGCTTGAGGAAGCGTCTGCGTTGCAGCAGCCGCTCGACCAGCGTGTTCTTCTCGATCAGGAAGACCGAGCGATTGCCCACGGCCGGCCGCGGCACGCCGTCGGTCTTCAGCGCGGCCGTCGCCAGCTTGGCTCCCGTCTCGGCGTCCAATGCCACCAATCTTGCCCGCTTGCGCGTGCCTACGATCAGGAAGGCGATGCCGTCCCAGGTCAGCGGCGGTCCCAACAGAACGTCCTTGCCGCGTGTCTTGAAGGACCACTCGATCTTGCCAAGGCTCGCGGGCGGCGCCTCGAGAGTGCCGCCGCTGCCCGAGGCCGGCCCGCGGAAGTGCGTCCAGCGGTCGCGCTCGGCCAGCTCCCCGTCCGCGGTCTGAGCTTGCGCGGTATGCAGCAGGAGGGGCAAAAGCAGCGCGGGAAGCAAGCTTGAGCGTGTAGACATCGGCTCGGGAAGGCCCCGATTCTACAGGTCTCGCGTGCCGGGCGGCACGGGGCGCGCGAAGACTTGCAAAGCTCGGATTCCGTGCGACCGTTGGGTGCGGGATGGCTTCTTTTCCTGTGGTTCTGGCGGCTCCGCGTGGCTTTTGCGCCGGCGTGGATCGCGCCATCGAGATCGTGGAGCGCGCGCTCGAGCGTTTCGGCGCACCGATCTACGTGCGCCACGAAATCGTGCACAATCGCCACGTGGTTGAGGGCCTGCGCCGCAAGGGGGCGGTCTTCGTCGAGGAGGTCGAGGAGATTCCCGAGGGCGCGGTCGCGATCTTCAGCGCCCACGGCGTGTCGCGGGCGGTCGTCAACCAGGCGGGCGAGCGCAGCCTGCAGGTTCTCGACGCCACCTGCCCGCTGGTCACGAAGGTGCACCGGGAGGCGCAGCAGGCGGTGCGCGAGGGCAAGACGCTGATCCTGATCGGCCACCAGGGTCATCCCGAGGTGGAGGGCACGCTGGGCCAGGTGCCGCCGGAGCGCATCCATCTCGTGGAGACGGTGGAGGACGTGGAGGCGCTGAACCTGGATGCGCAGGTCCCGATGGCGTACGTAACGCAGACTACGCTCTCCATGGACGACACCGCGCAAATCGTCGACGCGCTCAGGCGCAAGTACCCGAGCATCGACAGCCCGCGCCAGGAGGACATCTGCTACGCCACGCAGAACCGCCAGAACGCGGTCAAGGCGCTGTCGCGGCGCTGTGATGTGATCCTCGTGCTAGGCGCGCCCAACTCCTCCAACTCGAACCGCCTCAAGGAGGTGGCCGAGGAGATGGGGAGCCGCTCCTACCTGGTCCAGTCCGCGAGCGACTTCGACGAGGCCTGGGTCGAGGGGGCCACGGCGGTGGGTGTGACCGCCGGCGCGTCCGCCCCCGAGTCGCTGGTGGAAGAGCTCGTGCAGATCCTGCTGCAGCACGGCGCGAGCGAGGTCGAGACCCTCAGCGTCGCCGAGGAGCAGGTGCAGTTCACCCTGCCCCCCGAGCTGCTCGACGCCTAGGCCTCGCGCAGCGAGCCCATCGCCCCAGCCCGCATCCCGCGACCGCCACCCGTGCCCGGCGTCCCCGTCCAAGCTCGCCACCCGCGTCGCTCAGCCCATTGAGTGCCGGACTTGCGTTAGGAGATGCGCATCAGGTCCGGCCCAGTCCGGCGGGGGAGTGCAAACCGATTCGCGGGCGCGTAGACCCCCGGTTTAGGAAACCGGTGACCCGACTAGTGCTACCAAGGACTTACGGCTACGACTTGTCCATAGAGTCCAAGGAGTCCATGGAGTGCCAAAAGATGCGTATCAGATGCGTATCAGCGGGGCGGCCAGCCTGCAGGTTCGCGAGTCAGTACGGGAGCGCGGCTTATAGGACGGTTGCGGGGTTGCATCGGCGCCGCTCTAGGCCGGCGCTATCCCCCGCGCAGCGGTTACCAATAGGCTAGCGCTCGTTAGCACCATGAAAGCAGCCGTCCGCCACGAATACGGACCGCCCGACGTTCTGAAAGTCGAGGAGGTCCCGAAGCCGACGCCTCGGGACGATGAGGTGTTGGTCCGAGTCCATGCCGCATCCGTCAACCTGGGCGACTGGGAGATCCTCACGGCGGACCCGCTCTACATCACCGTGCTCGCCAGGATCTTTGGTCCGAAGCCGCGGAACGACCCGGTCTCGTCGAACGACGGCGGCGCGCCGGCGCGCAAGGGCGGGCTCTTCAAACCCAAGTACAAGATTCTCGGTACCGACATCGCGGGGCGGGTGGAAGCGGTGGGCGGAAACGTGACGCAGTTTCAGCCGGGTGATGAGGTCTTTGGCGACTGTGCCGTGTTCGGCGCCTTTGCCGAGTACGTGTGTCTGCCGAAGGAGGCTTGTTTGGTGCCGAAGCCGGCCAGCATGACGTTCGAGCAAGCGGCGGCCGTACCGCAGGCGGCGTTCATCGCCCTGCAGGGTCTTCGCGACAAAGCGCAGGTTCAGCCGGGGCAGACCGTCCTGATCAACGGCGCGGGGGGCGGCGCGGGCACGTTCGCGGTGCAGATTGCCAAGTCGTACGGGGCCGACGTGACCGGCGTGGACGGCACCAACAAGTTGGAGATGCTGCGTGCGATCGGTGCCGACCACGTCATCGACTACACCCAAGAAGACTTCACGCGGAATGGGCAGCGGTACGATGTCATTCTCGATCTGGCGGCATACCGTACGGTCTTCGAGAGCAGGCGTTCGTTGACTCCCAACGGCATCTATCTCAGGGCTGGAGGGTCCGGGACGGCGATGTGGCAATCTCTGTT
>JAPUHK010000207.1 GCA_027297745.1 Planctomycetota bacterium
GGAACGCGCCCATCGGAGCGCACGCCGAGTTTCAGAGGGCAATCCACGCATACAAGCGACAGGGCACGCTGGAGCCCGACTTCACAGACTACGTCGGCGCGGTGCTGAAGTACGCGGGACACGAGTTCGAAGAGACCAAGCACGGGCAGGACGGGGCCATTTCGGACTTCAAGAAGCTCCTGCGCAGGCGCTATCGCGTCGACATGTGCCGCCAGTACCTAGCCAAGTGCTACCACAACTTGGGCGTTCACGCGTATGGCCACCGCGAGTTCGACGAGGCGCAGGAGTATTGGGACCAGGCCCTCAAGTACACGCAGGACACGCACCTGCGCCGCGTGTTCTACACCAACCAGGCGGGCGCCTACGAGGCGAACAAGGAGTACGGCTCGGCGGAAGCGGTGGTACGCAAGCAGATCGAGGACGAGCCCGGCGTGGCCAACCACTGGAAGAACCTCGGTTTGATCCTCGGTTACGAGGGGCGTGCACGGGAGGCGCTGGTCGCCTATGGGCGCACCCGGGAGCTCAGTGCGGCTGCGAAGACCCCGTTCTTCCTGGGCGTGCTGCACGGTAACGCCTGGCTGCGAGCGGCGATGGTCCACGGCAAGGTGCTGCCCGACGGCGATCCGGTGCAGGCCTGGGAGCTGCTCCTGCAGTACCGGTCCATGCTGGGGGATGACTACAACTTCAGCCTCGCCTTCGGCGAGTTCGCGCTCGAGCTGGACGCGCTCGCCGTGGCCGAGCGCTTCTTCCAGAACGCCAGGAGCCTCGTTCCGCACTGCGTCCAGCCCTACCAGCGGTTGCTCGACGTCGCTTCGCGCTGGCCCGACCCGAAGGAGCGCAAGGCCAAGCGCGATCATGCGCGCAAGGAGTTCCAGGAGGCGCGCAAGCGCTCGAAGGGGACCGACGAGTCGCACCAGGTGCGGCGTTTGTGCGGCGGGACCGCCGACTACGGCGACGTGACCACACCGAAGCGCTCAGACATTCTCGAGCCGGATCCGCTCGCGGGTTTCGACGAACAGCATCCGCCCGAGTGGGTTTTGGAAGCCGCACGTACGCGGGAGCCCTTCCGGCCATACGATCCGGCCGTGGACGGCCGGGGCGCCAGATTCACGACCGCGGTCCCCCCGCAACCGGCGCCGCAGGCCGACGCGAGCGCCCCGGTGCAAGCGCCGGCGTGGATGTTGTACGTCGCGGGCGCAGCGGTGCTGGGCGCCCTGGCTTTCGTTCTGTTGCGCGGCCGCCGATCGCGGGCCGCAGCATGAGCGTTGCGCAGGCAGGGCTGCGCTTCCGCTGCACCCGGTGCGGCGACTGCTGCACGGGCCTGCCCGGCTTCGTGTGGGTCGGTCCCGAAGACGAGCAACGCATAGCCGACCACCTGGGGCTGCAGCAGGACGAGTTCCGGCGCCGTTACACGCGCGACGTGGGCGGGCGCCTGAGCTTGATCGAGAACTCGGGCGGCGACTGCATCTTCCTGACCGACAAGCGCCTGTGCAGCATCCAGCCGGTCAAGCCGCGCCAATGCGTTGCCTTCCCGTTCTGGCCGCGCATCGTCGCCTCGCGCGCTGCCTGGGAGGAGAGCGCCCGGACCTGTCCAGGCATGGGGCACGGGGACTTCTACAGCCGTGCCGAGATCGAGCGGCTGACCGATCCGCAGACCTCGCGCTCCGAGTTGGAGCGCATGATGAACAAGGCGCCGCAGCGGGACGCCCAGGCGCCGGGAGCAGGAGAGGGAGCGGGAGAGTAGGCCCCGCTGGGGTCGAGCCCCAGCCATGAGCGCTCGTTCGGCGGCCCTGTCTTCCGGCTCGGGCAGCGGTACGAGTACGCGAACCATCGTTCCTGCTCCCGCTCCCGATGCGAGCTTGCGAGCATTTCGGGATCCCGCGAACTTCGGCCGCGCCGCGTTCGTCCTAATAGGTATGCGGACCCTAACGGCTCTCTGTCTCCTCCTGCTGCTCTCAGCGGCGCCCGCGACCGCCCAGGGCATCGTCCTCGAACGCATTCGGCCGCGGCCGCCCACGCCGCCCCCGCACCGACCCTATCCCATCCAGCTGCGCGAGCACCGGGTGCGTATCAGCATCGACGAGCAGGTGGCCACGACCGAGGTCGTGCAGGTCTTCTACAACCCCAACCCGCAGCAGATGGAAGGTGTGTACATCTTCCCGCTGCCCGAGGACGCAGCCATCTCGCGCTTCACGCTCATGATGGGGGGCAAGGACATCGAAGGGGAGGTGCTCAGCGCCGACAAGGCACGCCGCATCTACCGCTCGATCGTCGAACGGCGGCGCGACCCCGGGTTGCTCGAGTACATGGGCCGCGGGCTCTTGCGCGCGTCCATCTTTCCCATTCCCGCGCGCGGCGACGCGCGCGTCACCCTGCGCTACAGCCAGGTGCTGCGCGAAGAGGGCGGTTTGATCGAGATGGTCTACCCGCTCAAGTCGGACCACTTCGCCGCCGGCGCGGTGGCGGTCTCGGGCGAGATCGAGGTGCGCGACAAGGCCGGCGTGGCGAACCTCTTCAGCCCGACGCACAAGCTCGACATCGCGCGCAAGAGCGACACGCACGTGAAGGCTTCGTTCGAAGAGCGGGCCTCGCGCGCCGACCGCGACTTGCGCCTGCTGTACACCCGGCAGCGCAAGGACCTCAGCATGGCGCTCGTCACGCACAATCCTGCGGCGGAGGACGGCTATTTCCTGCTGCTCGTTTCGCCGCGCACGGAGATCCGGCCGGAAGACATCCTGCCGAAGGACGTGGTCTTCATCTTCGACACCTCGGGCTCGATGGCGGGCAAGAAGCTCGAGCAGGCCAAAGGGGCGCTGAGCTACGCGCTCAACAACCTGGCGGCGAAGGACCGTTTCAACATCGTGACCTTCAGCACCGAGGCGCGCATGTTCCGCACCGGTCTGGTCGCGGCCACCAAGGAGAACGTTGCCGCCGCGCTCGACCACGTGAAGCAGCTCAACGCCACCGGCGGCACCGCCATCCATGAGGCGCTGACGGCGGCGCTGGGCATCCCGCGCGAAGAGGGCCGCGTGCCGATCGCCCTCTTCCTGACCGACGGACGGCCCACGATCGGGCCGACCGACGTAGGCAAGATCCTGCGCCAGGCCAAACAGGTGAACGGGGCCGCGGCGCGCGTGTTCGTGTTCGGCGTCGGCAACGACGTGAACACCCGCCTGCTAGGCGACCTGGCCCAGGACCACTCCGGGACCACGCAATACGTCAAGGAGTCGGAGGACATCGAGGTCAAGGTATCCGTGCTCTTCGACCAGGTTTCGTCGCCCGTGCTCACCGACGTAACGGTCGACCTCGGGGAGCTGGGGCAGACCGACGTCTACCCGCGCCGCGTGGGCGACCTGTTCAAGGGACAGCAGCTCTCGGTAGTGGGCCGCTACAAGCACGCGGGCGACCGGGTGATCCGGCTGCGCGGCAAGATCGGCAGCCGCGACGTGACGCACACGTACGAGGCCACGTTCGGCGCCGGCAAGGGCGAAGTGCATCTGCCACGCCTGTGGGCCGTGCGCAAGGTCGGCTTCCTGCTCGAGGAGATCCGTCGCAACGGCGAGCGGAAGGAGCTCGTGAACACCGTGCGCGAGCTCGGTGTGCGCCACGGCATCGTGACGCCCTACACGTCGTTCCTAGTGGTCGAGGACGAGGCCATGCTGCGCGGCCGGCGCGACTCCTTCGGCATAAACTTCTACGGCCCGAACGGCGGCATCCCGCCGGGGTTGCGCGCGCACTTCGATCCCCTAGTGGCTGAGGAGACGCTCGGCCTGGGCGGCGTCGGTGACCGAGCTGACGGCGAAAAGGACGACGCCTGGGCCAAGACCCGCGCGAAGGCAGCGCGCAAGAGTCTCGATGAAGCCCGCAATGCGTTCCGCGAGCGCCGAGCGGTCGGCAAGCAGGCCGTGGACGGCGCAACGCTTGCGGCTCTCTACACGACCGCCAAGCGCGCAGGCGGCTACACGGGCCTGGGCGTCAAGTTCGTGGGCCAAAAGACCTTCCGCCTGACGGACGGCATCTGGCAGGACTACGAGCTGCCCAAGGTGGCCGAGATCAAGAAGGTCGTCTACCTGAGCGACGAGTACTTCGAGTTGATCAACGACGACGAGCTGGCCCGCTACCTCTCCGTGGGGCCGCGCGTGCGTGTCCTGCACAAGGGCGTCGTCTACGAGGTGGTGCTGGAATGACCCTGTAGGGGCGGCCCTATGTGGCCGCCCTACGGTTCATCCGGCCCGTTGGTCGCGACTCCGTGCGGCCGGGCGCAACCGGCCCAGGCACCGGAGGGCGCCCACACAGGGGCGCCCCTACAAGGTCCTTAGAATGGTGCCGTGCAGTTCGCGGTCTTGCTCCTGCCGCTGCTCCTGCAAACACAGGTCGAGCGGGTCGACTTCGGCACTTCGGTCAAGCGCCGCGTCGAGCTGCTGAACCACACCAACCCGCGCGTGCGCATGCAGGCGGCGCGCTTGTTGGGGCAGGTGCAAGGGGCGCGCGAGGCGGACCTGAATGAAGCCCTGGCCGGTTTGCTCGTACGGCTCGGCAAGGATCCGGCGGCGGGCGTGCGCCGGCAGGCGGCGTTGTCGCTGGGCCAGCTCGGGGACGAGCGCGCGGTCCCGCACCTGGCCCGGCGCTTGCGCGTCGAGCCGACAGCGCGCGTCGTAGTCGCCCTGATGTACGGGCTGGCAAGTTGCGGTGGGCCCTATGTGGCGCCCGGCGTGCTGCCGTTCCTGGAGCACCCCACCCAGCAGGTGCGGGCCGCCGCCGTGGCTGCGCTGGGGCGTCTCGGGGACCCCTCGGTGCGCGATGCGCTGCTCAGCGCGCTGCGCACGGAACCGGAAGATCCGGACTTCGCCGTCCGGGCCGCGATCCTGACGGCCCTCGTGCGGCTGAAGCTGAACCAGGAGGTGGGCAGCGCGATCGATCGATTGATCGCCGAGAAGGGCATGAAGCACTGGGGCTGCCGCGCGGCGATCCTCGCCGCGATCGGCGAGGCCCGCCTGCAAGACCGCGCCGCCTTCGTCGACGCCGTGCTCAAGCGAGAGCGCGACCCGCGCGTAGTGGCCACGGCAGTCGGCGCGCTGGCGCGTCTCGGGCGCCGCAAGCAGGTGCTCGGGTACCTCGTTCACGAGGCCCCCGTCGTGCGCCGCGCCGCGCTGGTGGCGCTCGACGACACCGATGACGAGCTCGCGCTTGCCAGCGCTCTGAAGCTGGCCGAGCAGGAGCGCGATCCGTCGGTGCGCTTCGAAGCCGCGTTGGTGCTGCACCGCCGGCGCCATCCCGACGCAGACCTGTACCTGGTCGACGCCCTGCGCTCGCAGAACCCGCTTTTCTGGATGACGGCGCTCGGAGCGTTGGAGCGGCGCCATGGACGCTCCTTCGGCCGCGACGCGGGCGCCTGGACCAAATGGCTCAAGTCCCGAAAGAGCCGTTAGCCGTCCGCCGACGGCTTCAGCTGGTGTGACCGGATCCCCTGTTACGCTTTCCCCGTGGGTTTTCCCAAGACGCGCATGCGCCGCTTGCGCCGCACGGAGGGCGTGCGCGCGCTCGTGCGCGAAACGACGCTCGAGCCCGCGGACCTGGTTCTGCCGCTCTTCGTCGAAGCGGATCTCAGCGAGCCGGCCCCGGTCAAAACCATGCCGGGCGTGCAGCGCCTGCCCATCGCCCACGCCGTCGACGCCGCCGCGCGCGCGGCGGACGCAGGGCTCGGCGCCGTGCTGCTGTTCGGAACCGCTTCCAAGAAGGGACCGGAGGCCCCCGAAGCCTACGATCCGCAGGCAGCCGTCCCGCGAGCGCTCGAGGCCATGGCGGCACGCGTGCCGGATCTGCCTCTGATCGCCGACGTCTGCCTGTGCGCCTATACGGACCACGGGCACTGCGGCGTGGTCCGGGACGGGGAGGTGCACAACGACGAGAGTGTCGAGCTGCTGGCGCGCACGGCCGTGACCTATGCCGCCGCCGGCGCGCACGTCGTGGCGCCGAGCGACATGATGGACGGCCGTGTGCAAGCCATCCGGACCGCGCTCGACGCGGCCGGTCAAAGCAACTGCTCGATCCTCTCGTACGCCGCCAAGTACGCTTCGGCGTACTACGGGCCGTTCCGGGACGCGCAGGACAGCTCGCCCCAGTTCGGTGACCGCCGCAGCTACCAGATGGACCCGGCCAACGCGCGCGAGGCGCTGCGTGAGGTGCAGCTGGACATCGATGAGGGGGCCGACATGGTCATGGTCAAGCCCGCCCTGGCCTATCTGGACGTCGTGCGGGCCGCGCGGGAGCGTTTCGACGTGCCGATCGCGGTCTACAACGTCTCGGGGGAGTACAGCGCGGTCAAGGCAGCTGCGGCCCAGGGCTTTCTGGACGAGCGTGGGGTAGTCTTGGAAAACCTGCTCGCGATGCGTCGGGCGGGGGCCGACTTCATCCTGACTTATCACGCCCTGGATGCAGCGGGCTGGCTGGGATGAGAGACTCCGGCAGCCCCCTCTGACCCCCGTATAATCCCCCTCTTCGCCCGTGGCGTCCTTTCTTGCAGGTCAAGTGGCGAAACGAGAGAGCCAGCATGACACCCCGGTTGCAGCACCTTTGGATCCTGCTCGTCCTGACGGGCCTGGCCGCCGCTACCACGTATGCGCCGTCCACGGTCGACGACCGCATCCGCACCGCGGAGCGCGTCATGTGCGCCGAGTGCCGTTCGGTCGAGGTCCGGCCCGACTCCTCAACCGGCCTGCTCTACACGTACTCGACCTTCGACCTGCTCGAGGACCTGAAGGGCCGCAGTGATACGCCCACGATCCGTCTGCGCCTCCTCGGCGGGCGGCTAGGCGACCGCGCCACCGTGGTGGTCGGCGTGCCCCAGTTCAAGCGCGGGACCGAGTACGTGCTCATGCTCGGCAAGCGCAACAAGGCCGGGTATCCGACCGTCGTGCAATTCGAGCGGGGCGTACTGAAGATGCGCCGCGACGCGCGCGGCAGGCGCTTCGTCGAGGGCGCCGTCGGGGTAGGCGTCCGGCGCGCCGTCTCGATGCCGCTCGACAAGTTCCGCACGCGCGTGGCGCGCGTCGTCCGCGAGCAGGAGGAGGCCCGTCGCAAGCAGGCCAAACGGAAGGGGCCGAAGGCCGGGGGGGGCAAGTGATGAAGCGCTACGCCGTCGCCTTCGTCCTGCTGCTCCTGGCGTCCGGGGCGGGCGCGTACCTGATCTCGAGCGCCCCGGTCGGCGGCTTTTTCGCCTTCGAGGGCCTGCCGGGCGGACTCCGGCCCTTGACCTTGAGGGTCGACGCTCAGAACAGCGACCTGCCCGCTTCGATCGTGAACCCGCTGGGCATCACGCAGACGCTGATGGACACCTGGAACGCCGTGCCCGGCGCCGACAACGTCTTCGGGACGGCAGTGCTCGGCGGCAACTACACGGGCGGCAGCCTCGGCGTGAACTTCGGCATCTTCGACAACGGGATCTTCGAAGTCGCCTGGGACCCCGACGGCACGATCCTCGGCGCTTTCGGCGGGGGTCTCGGCACGCTGGGGCTCACGGTCAAGAGCATCGTCGTGAGCACGGGCGAGATCCGTGACCTCGTGGTGATCATCAACACGCATCCCACCGCGTTGCCGGCCGGGCCCTCAGCGCCCGGACGTTTCAGGGCGACGCTCTTGCACGAGTTGGGCCACGCCACCGGCCTGAGCCACACTCCGGTGGGCATCGCGCACCAGTTCACCCACGGCTTCGAGTTCGCCGTGCCCGAGGAGTTCCCCACGATGTACGCCTTCTCGATTCCGGGCGGGCCCGCCGAGGGGGGCACGCTGGAGGCGGACGACCGGGCGGGCCTGCGGACCCGCTATTCGCAGGGCGTCGCCGGCCTGGGGTCGATCTCCGGGACGGTCACCGGTATCTCGGGGGCGGCGGTCAACGAGATCCCCGTGCGCGCCGTGAGCGGCACGACTCCGAACAAGGTGCACGTGGGGGTCTTGACCAACTCGAACGGCCGGGACCGGGGGGAATACCAGATCCTCAACGTACCGCCGGGCGAATATCGCGTGCTGATCGAGACCGTCAACGGCCGCGGCGCCGTGACCGGCCCGGTGCTGGACTCGAACGGCCTGGGCTCCCGCCCCTTCGTGCTGGCCACCGACGAGTACTGGGTGCCCGGCGACACCTACGATCCGGCTGTGGACACGCGCGGTGTGTTCGCGACCGTGCAGGTGCGGGCCGAGCGCGACACCGGCGCCATCGACTTCGTGCTCAACGCAACCCCGATCCGGGCCGGCGACACGCTGCAGGGTAACTTCAACACGGTCGACAGCCGGGTGATGGACGCTTTCTTCGCCTTCCACCCGACCGACTACTTCGTCTTCGACGGGCAGGCCGGCCAGCCTGTGACGATCACGGCCACGGCGGCGGCCTCTCCGAATCCCGTCACGCCGCAGCTGCGGCTGCTCAGGCCGAACAACTTCTCCGTGGAGGCCGCCGACGAGCCCCCGCCGCCGGCCGGCAGCGCCACCATCAACACGACGCTCGGCCGCACGGGCATCTACACGATCGCAGTCCTGTCCGGTGTCGCGCTGGGTCCCGGCGCGTCCACGGGCGACTACTCACTGAGCTTGTCGGGGTCCGGCGGAAGCTTGCCGGCGCCGCCCGTCGTGACCGCGCCGGCCCTGGCGCTCGGCGTCGCGAACGGGCCCGACGCGAGCGTGGGGAACCCGACCTGCCCGACGGGCATGCTGCAGATCGAGCTGCAGGCCGGCTCCCACGAGGAGCTCTGGGTGGATGCGATCACGCTGCGCGCTTCGGGCAGCGGCGACGACGCGCAGGACATCGCGCGCGTCCGCATCTACTTGGACAATGGTGGCAACGGCCGCGTCGGCGCCGGCGACCGGCTCGTCGGGGAGGGCACGTTCTCGGCCGACAACGGGACGCTGACCATCGGTGGCCTGAATGTGGAGGTCGATGCGGGCGGCACCAACCACCTGCTGGTGGTCTACGAGGTGACGGTCACTTCCGTCATGTCGGCCACCGCCGGCCTCGGCGCGACGCTGTGGTGGGCGGCGGCGGCGGCGCTGCTGCTGGCGCTGGTGCGGCCCGTACGCCGCACGGGCGCTCCGCTGCTCTTGCTGCTGGCGTTGTCGCTCAGCTCGTGCGGGGGCGGGGCGGATCCCGCCCCGGTGTGCGCGAACCCGGCCTTCGATGCGGGCGGTGTGAGCGTCGACTTCCAGGTGCGCGTGGACCCGGGCGACATCACGGCCGTGACGCCGACGACCAATCCGTCGACGCCCATCGCCAACCTGCCGGCGACGACGCTACGCTCCGGAACCCTGACGGTTTCGAATTAGGGTCTTCAGACAGACCCTAGGCGCGGGCGCTACTTGCGGCGCTTGACGGCGAAGATGATGCCGGCGCCCACGGCCAGCAGGGCTAGGACGCCCGGCTCGGGCATGGCGACTTGGGCGAGGTAGATCAGGGTGGCGAGCATCTCAGGTCTCCTTCGACGGGCCCCGAATGGCCCGCTCCATACCGCGTGTCATTGCAGCAGATGACGGGGGGCGGGGCAACGCCAAAGCACACGCTTCCGGTCCCCTTTCCGGCCGCCCGGACCTTCAGCACCGTGGAGGTGCAAGAAAGTGGACGTTAGCCGTCTTTGCGGGCCCAGTCGTAGGGGATCGAGGCGTCGTGCGGGTCCAGCCGGTGCTCGTCGGGCGCCGCGTGGTCGTAGGGCCTGGTGACCGTGTTGATGACCACGGCCTCCTCCGTCCCGATGCCCTTGAACCCGTGCAGCACGTGGTGCGGGATCTTGACCAGGAGCGGGTTGTGCGGGCCCACGAAGAACTCGTTCAGCTCGCCGTGGGTGGGCGAGCCCTCGCGGTGGTCGTACAGCACCAGCTTCATCATGCCCTTGACGCAGGTGAAGCAGTCGTCTTGCTCGTGGTGGTAGTGCCAGGCCTTGACCACGCCAGGGTAGGCGGTGGTCATGTACACCTGGCCGAAGCCGCCGAAGATCTCGTCGTCGCTGCGCAGGATCTCCATCAGCCGCCCGCGCTCGTCCGCGATGACCTTGAGCTTCTTGACCTGCACGCCGTCGATCATGCCTCTTCCTCGAGCCAGTGCTTGCGCTCCCGCTCGCTGCGTTCGAGCACGGGGCGCCACCACGCCTCATGGTCACGGTACCAGAGCACCGCCTGCCTGAGCCCCTCTTCGAAGGCCACCTCGGGCTCGAAACCCAGCTGCTCACGAATCTTGGACGAGTCGACCGCGTAGCGCCGATCGTGTCCGGGCCGGTCCTGCACGTGCTGCAGCAAGGACTCCGGCTTGCCCAGCGCCGCCAGGACGGCGCGCAGGACCTCGAGGTTCGGCGTGCCGTCGCGTCCGCCGATGTTATAGATCTCGCCCGGCCGCCCTTGTTTGAGGACGAGATGCACGGCGCGGCAGTGGTCGCGCACGTGCACCCAGTCGCGCACCTGCAGTCCGTCCCCGTAGACCGGGATGGGGCGGTCCTGCAGCGCGCGCAGGATGGCCAGCGGCAGCAGCTTCTCGGGGAACTGATAGGGGCCGTAGTTGTTGCCGCAGCGCGTGACGCAGACCGCGAGCCCATATGTGTTGTGGTGCGCCAGGGCCAGGTGGTCGCCCGCGGCCTTGCTGGCGCTGTAAGGGTTGCTGGGCAGGAGCGGGTCCGTCTCCCCGGCCTTGCGGGGCGCCTCGATCGAGCCGTAGACCTCGTCGGTGCCGATGTGCACGAAGCGCTCCACGCCCGCGGTTTGGGCCTCGAGCAGCAGCAGGTGCGTGCCGGTCACGTTCGTGGACAGGAACTCGGTAGCGCTCACGATGCTGCGGTCGACGTGGCTCTCGGCTGCGAAGTGCACCACTTCCGTCACGCCGTCCAGTGCCGCACGCACCGCCTGCGGGTCGCGGATGTCCCCTTCCAGGAAGCGCATGCGGCCCGTCTCCTCGAGCCCCTCCAGATTGGCGCGGTTCCCGGCGTAGGTCAGCGCATCCAGGCAGACGACGTCGTCTGCGGGCTCGCTCTCGAGCACGTAGCGGATGTAGTTGGACCCGATGAAGCCCGCCCCGCCGGTGACCAGCAGGCGCGCCATCAGAGATCCGTGCGGTTGGCACCGCCTTCGGCCACCAGCCGGTTCGCGCGGCTCAACGAGGTGAACGTCCCCGCGTCCGTCCACCAACCCTCGAGCTGCCGCCAGCGCAGCTTCCCGGCGCGCAAATAGTGGTTGTTCACGTCGGTGATCTCGAGCTCGCCGCGCTCCGAGGCCTCGAGCTGCGGGATGATCTCGAACACCTCGTGGTCGTAGAAGTAGATGCCGATCACCGCGTGGGCGGAGGGCGGATCCTTCGGTTTCTCGATGATGTCGACCAGGCGGTCCCCCTCGAAGCGCGCCACGCCGAAGCGCTCGGGCTTGTCGACCTCCTTGAGCATCAGCAGCGCGCCGGTGGGATCGGCGTCGAAGTCCCGCGCCGCCTCCACGATGTTGCCCTGGATGAGGTTGTCGCCCAGGATCACGCAGACGGCACTGTGGTCAGCGAAGGGCCCAGCCAGGGCCAGTGCCTCCGCGATGCCTCCTTCGCCTTCCTGGTAGGCGTAGTGCAGCCGCTCGAGCCCGAACTCGCGGCCGTTGCCGAGCAGGCGCAGGAAGTCGCCCGCGTTGTTGCCGCCCGTGACCAACAGGATCTCCCGGATGCCCGCGTTCACCAGGCTGCGGATCGGGTAGTAGATCATGGGCTGGTCGTGGACCGGCAGCAGGTGCTTGTTGGTCACCTTGGTCAGCGGCAGCAGCCGCGACCCCAAGCCTCCGGCCAGAACCACGCCTTTCAGCTTCATCGCGCTCTTTCTACCTCTCTGTATCGGATTCGGCTCGCCGAATCCGAACATGAGCCCGAGCCCGAGTGAGAGTCCGAGTCCGCGACTCCTGCCCGTGCCCGCCGTGGGCAAATGTGGCCTCTAAGAGACAATGAGCCCCATGGCGGTCCCGCACACGAAAACGGCGTTGAAGGCTATGCTGCTGGCCCGCGGGCGGCGCCCGACTCGACTCCGCGGGCAGCACTTCCTCGTGGACCCGAACCTGGTCGACGCCATCGTGCGCAGCGCGGGGGTGGGGCGCGACGACTGCGTCCTCGAGGTTGGCACGGGCAGCGGAATCCTGACCGACAAGCTGATCGGCCCCGCGGGCTGCGTCGTCAGCCTGGAGATCGACCGGGAGCTGCTGGAGATGACCCGGCAGGCGCGCGACTGGCCGGCGCACGCGATCCTGCTGGAAGCGGACGTGCTGCGCCGCAAGCACCAGCTGGAGCCGGCCGTGCTCGAGCGTTGGCGGGCCGAGCGGGACGCGCGCGGCCTGGGGTCCCTGCTGGTGGTCAGCAATCTGCCCTATTCCGTGGCCACACCCTTTCTGGCCAATCTCTTATGGGAGGGGGTCGAAGCGCGCGACGTAGTCGTGCTGGTCCAGCGTGAGGCCGCCGAGCGTTTCGTGGCTGTGCCGGACACCGCGGCCTACGGGCCCATGTCGGTCGCCGTGGCGCTGCTGGCGGAGGCGCGCATCCTGCGCCGCGTTCCGCCGCAGGTCTTCTGGCCCCCGCCCAAGGTCGAATCGGCCGTTCTGCAGCTCACGCCGCGCGACCCGGCGCGCGCCCGCGAGCTGCGCGCGGCCGGTCTGCAGGATCTGCTGCGCAAGGGCTTCGCCCACCGGCGCAAGACGCTGCGCAAGGCCTTCGGCGCCGAGCTACTCGAGCGCGCCGGCCTCGATCCGGGGGCGCGTCCGGCCGCCGTAGAGCCGGAGGGATGGGTGCGTTTGCTGCGTGCCGGCGCTTGACCGGTGTGCGACCATCAGGGGCTCTCCAAAGTTTGTCCGACAGGGCTGTAGGCTCTGGTTCCGGAGTGCGCCCAGGCCCTCGAGCCGGCGAGCGGCGAAGGGGCCCACGAAAGACCAGACGAGGATCGGATTGCCGCGTATTTCCGACGAGATCACACAGAGCGTCCGCGAGGCCGTGGACATCGTCGATGTGATCTCGAGCTACGTCCAACTGAAGAAAGCCGGTGCTTCGTACAAGGGACTGTGCCCCTTCCACGACGAGAAGACGCCCTCCTTCACGGTGTTCCCTCAAAGTCAACGTTACGTGTGTTTCGGTTGCGGTGAGAAGGGAGATGCGTTCGCCTTCATCATGCGGCGCCAGAACCTGACTTTCCCCGAAGCGATTCGCGAGCTCGCGCGCCAGGCCCACATCGAGATACCGGAGACGGGAGACGATGACGGCCGCGGGGGCGCCCGGCGCGCGGCGCACGATGCAATGCGCTTCGCGGCGGCGTTCTACGCCCAGGTGCTGCGACGGCCCGTGGGCGCGGAGGCGCTCTCGTACTTGAAGGGGCGCGGCATCACGGACGCCACGATCGAGCTCTTCGGGCTCGGTTACGCGCCGCCCGAATGGGACGCGCTCCTGAGCTACGCCCGCTCGAAAGGCATCGGCGACGACGCGCTGCTCGACGCGGGGCTCGTGCGCCGCCGCGACGACGGCCGTGTCTACGACATGTTCCGCGGCCGCATCGTGTTCCCCATCCACGACGCGGGCGGGCGTGTAGTCGGGTTCGGCGGGCGTGCGATGGGGGACGACCAGCCCAAGTACCTGAACTCCGCGGATGGACCGATCTTCCACAAGGGCCGCGAGTTGTATGGGCTGCGCTTCGCACGCGAAGGGGCGGCAGCCGCGGGCCGCGTGCTGCTGGTGGAGGGCTACACCGACGTCCTGTTGTTGCACCAGGCCGGCGTGCGGGAGGCGGTGGCTAGCCTGGGGACGGCGCTGACGCCGCACAACGCGCGTGCTCTCAGCCGTTTTGGCGTGCCGGTGATCGTGCTCTACGACGGGGACGCGCCCGGGGCGTCCGCTGCGGAGCGGGCCGCCGAGGCGCTCTTGCGCGAAGGGCCGGTGGGGTCCGTGGCGCTCTTGCCGGAAGGGCGGGATCCGGCCGATCTGATGACCGAAGAGGGCGAACACGGTCTCGATCTGCTGGAGCGCACGATCTCCGGGGCCACCGAGCTCTTCCGCTATCTGGTGGACCGCATGAGCGAGCGACACGATCTCCGCACGGTGGCCGGCCGGACCCAGGCCGGCCGGGCGCTCCTGGGCGCGATCTCCGGGACCGCCGACGCGCTACAGCGGGAGGCGGCCTTCCGTTTGGTGGCGGCCGAGCTGGGGCTCAGCGAGGAGGTCCTGCGGCGGCAGCTTCCCCGCCCGAAAGGCGCACAATCCCGGGATTCGGGGAACGCAATCGAGGCGGCGTCCGTTCCTATATCTCCGCGCTGGCGGCGCGCGGAGCGCGATTTCCTTGCTGCGGCCCTGTTCCTGCCCGATCTCTGGCCCGAAATCGGGGCGGTCTATCCCCAGGAGCGCTTCAAGGACCCGATTTTGCGGGAGCTTGCCAAGGCCGTGAACCTCGTCTGTAAAAATGGACAATCCCCCACCTGCGACGCCGTGGCCGGCGCCGTGGGAGACGAAGCCGGTTTGATCGTGCTGGGGCTCGAGGAGCCCGACCGGGATGGCCGGGAGGCTTTGGAGGAGCGAGTGCGCAGTAGTCTCGAACGGATCGTTGCTGAGGACCGCGTAGAGGCGGCGCTGCAGTCGGACGACCCCTTGGCGGCGGTCGTCGCGGCGCGGCGTGCGGACAGGTCTGAAGGTTCCGAACAGGAGCAGGCATGACTCGCGAACAGATAGATCCCGACATCAAGCTGCTCATCGAAGATGGGCGGCAGAAGGGATACCTGACCTATGAGGAGATCAACCGCGTCCTGCCGGATGATCTCGTCTCGCCCGAGCGTCTCGACGGCATCCTGATGCAGCTCGACGAGATGGGGATCCAGCTGCTGGACGAGGCGGAGGTCGCTTCCACGCCCGCGAGCACGGACGAGGACGACAGCCCGCGCCAGCGCGTCGCCATCGAGGAGGAGGAGGACGAGCGCGCGCCGCCCGACGAGACGGCGCCTTTCGGCACGGGCTCGGCCGAGAAGATCGACGATCCCGTGCGCATGTATCTCACGCAGATGGGCGAGATCCCGCTGCTCACCCGCGACGAAGAGATCATGCTGGCCAAGAAGATCGAGCTCACCCGGCGCCGCTACCGGCGCAAAGTGCTGGAGTCGGCCATCTCCCAGGATCGCGCGATCCGCATCCTTGAAGAGGTGATCGCGGGCGAGCTCGCCTTCGACCGCACGCTCAAGATCAACACCTCCGGCGAGACTGACAAGGAGCAGCTGGCGACTGTGCTGCCCTACAACCTGGCGACGGTGAAGCTGCTGCGGCTTAAGTCGGGCGAGGACTTCGGGGAGCTCTTTCGTGGCCGCCACAGGCAGTCGCACCGAGCCAAGCTCCTGAACCGGATCCGCGCCCGTCGCCGGCGCATCGCGGTGC
>JAPUHK010000208.1 GCA_027297745.1 Planctomycetota bacterium
TCCCGGGTGCGCCCATAGGCGACCAGCGCCTCCCGTGCACGCCCCTCGTAACCGAGGATCAAACCGAGGTTCTTCCAGTGGTTGGCCACGCCGGGCTCGTCCTCGATCTGCTTGCGCACCACCGCTTCCGCCGAGCCGTACTCCTTGTCCGCCTCGTAGGCGCCCGCCTTGATGGTGAAGAGGATGCGGCGCAGATGCGGGTCCCGCGTGTACTTGAGCGCCTGGTCCCAATACTCCTGCGCCTGGTCGAACTCCTTGTGGCCGTAGGCGTGCACACCCAGATCGCGGTAGCACTTGGCAAGGTAGTCGCGGCACTGGTCGACACGGTAGCGCTTGCGCAAGAGCTTCTTGAAGTCCTCTATGGCCCCGGGCTCCCCGCGCTTGGCCTGCTCGAACTCCCGCCCTGCGTACTTCAGGACTGCGCTGATGAAGTCCACGAAGTGGGGATGCAACGTGCCCTGTCGCTTGTACGCATGGATCGCCCTTTGAAACTCGGCGTGCGCTCCGATGGCCGCGTTCCCCCCGAGATACCGAGCCCGCTCTCGCAACCCGAGCTGCGTCGCCTGCTGAATCCTCTCGTCGGAGATGCCGCGCGTCCGGGCGCGCACCGACTCCTCCTCCAGGTACCGCGACATAGCGACCGCGGCATCGCACAGGAACATTCCGCGCGTCAGGTACGCCTCGGGCCGCTCGGAGTCCACCATGACCGCCTGCCCCAGGAGCTCGTGAATGCGCACCAGATGGCGGTGGAGCGGGACCGCGGGGTCCGCCTCGCCGTTCAAGACCTCAATCAGGCGCTCACGCGCCTGCGCCATGGCGAGCTCGTAGTCGCGGGCTTTGGCCCGGCGACTCTGGGCCCACAGCGGGACGGTCAACACGAGCACCAACAGCAGCGGGTGACGGAGCATGTGCGTTTGAATTCTAGCCGTACTGGGGCGCGCCGGCGGGCCGCGCCCGGCGTATCTCGAAATGGGGCCCAAGGCCCCTCAGGGACAGTTGTTAGGATTAGGGGCCCCCGCTGAGTGGGACCGGGCAGGGCTGGACGAGGACTTTTGGCGACCAAACGGGATATCGAGCTCGCCTCGCTCTTCTACCGGAGCGGGATTCTGACCCAGGAGCAGATCGAGAAGGCACTGGGGCACCAGGGGCGTCTCTTGACCGAGGGGACCGTCGAGACGCTGGTCGAGATCCTGGTCGAGAACGGATGGCTGGCCGCGGAGGCCGCGGGCACCTTCACCGAGAAGCCACTCGACGAGGTCCAGCCCATACCCGGCTACCGCCTCGAGGAGAAGATCGGCGATGGGGCCACGGCCCGCGTCTACCGCGCCGTGCGCGAGGCGGACGGGCTCACCCTGGCCGTGAAGGTGCTGCACCCCGAGCAAGTGCTGCAAGCAAAGCCGCTGCGCCGCTTCATGCGCGAGGCCCGGCTCTTGTGCAAGCTACGCCACAAGAACCTGATCGAGGCCTACGAGTGCAAGAAGGTCAACGGCTGGGTCTACCTGACCATGGAGCTCGTGCCCGGCGACGAGATCCTCGATCGCATCGACCGGCGCGGCCCGCTCGACGGCCCCGCCGCGCTGTACGTCACGAAGCAAATCGCCGAGGTGCTCAGCTACCTCTACTACAAGAACCTGATCCACCGCGACATCAAGCCCGGCAACATCCTGATCGACGACGCGTGGAGCGCCAAGCTGATCGACCTGGGCTTCTGCATGATGGTCGGGATCACGGAGGAGACCGAGGGCACGACCGTCGGCACCGTCGGCTACATCTCGCCGGAGCAGGCGCGCGGCGGGTCGAACCTCGACATCCGCAGCGACATCTACTCGCTCGGCGTCAGCCTGTATCACATGGTCGTGGGCGAGACGCCCTTCAGCGGCGAGACAGACCTCGAGGTGATGGGCAAACAGATCATGCAGGCCTTGAAGTCCGACCGGCTCAAGGCGCTCAACATCTCGCCAACCGTGCACTTCATCATCGAGAAGATGATGGCCAAGGACCGCGAGATGCGTTTCCAGCATCCCGACGAGATCGTCAAGGAGATCAGCGCCTACCTCGAGTCCGTGGAGTTCGAGCCGATCCCCATCGCCCGTCCGGTCAAGCCCGCCCAAGACAAGAAGACGTTGCGGCCGGGGCGCAAGCGCAGCAGCATCAAACCGGGGGCGCCCATCTCGCGCCGCCGCCGCCGCCGGTAACGTCCGGCTGCGGAGGGCGAACCTGGGTGGCGTCAGTCGACGAGCTTGCAGGAGTTCAACAAGGACTCGACAGCGGGACGGCTGTAGCGCCACCAGCGCTCGGGGCTGGCACCCACGAAGACCAGATAGCGGTCGGGGGCGCGCACCACGCATAACAGGCCCCGCAGATCCTCCCCGCGATGCTGGGCGCGGAACGCGATCACGCGGGCCGGCAGGCCGGAAACGGTGCGCTCCTGCACGGTGCCCGTTTCCTCCACGCTGGTGGCGGTCAGGCGCAAGCGCGCGCGCGCGCGCTCCAGGCAGGCCTCGATGTCGGCGTCGGGCGCCGGCAGCTTGTAGCCGAAAACCTCGAAGGAGGCGAAGACGCCTAGCTTTCGGAGGCTCAGCAGGAGGCCGCGCTCGCGCTCGTGCAGCGTGGGCCGCCAGCCCGCGTCGGGTCGCTCGAGCGACAGGCCCGCGCGGGTGTGCTTCACGCTCAGGTCGCTGCCGGGCCTTCGCGGGAAATTCCTCTCGCGGACACGGGCGGGGTCCGGCAGCGCGTGCTCCTTGCGCGCCCGCGCCACGCGCTCCGGACTCACGCGTTGTGCCACGAGCGTCGAGCCGTTCAGCTCCTCGCTCAGCGAGCCTTCCCCGGGCCGGTAAAGCGTGCGCAGGATGCGCCCGTCGCGTGTCTGCTCCAGCGCGCGGCAAGGCAGGAACCCGGCCGCTGCATCCGGCGCCGGCGCGTCCGGCCCGCGGCGCAGCATCAGCAACACGGGCTTGAGCCGCCGCGTGTCCAGGCTCTGCACGGTGCGCACCTCGCCGGGGCGGGCCTCCGCCTGGAAGCGCGCCCAGGCCGGCAGGCTGAGCTCCCACCCCTCGGGAAGCTCCGGGCGCAGAGTTTCCTGCTTGCCGGCGCGCCGGCGCAGGACGATCAGCTTGCCGTTGATCATGTGCCCGGCGACGGTCTCCTGCTCGCTGCCGTAGGTCTCGCTGTGCAGGAACTCCACGGGGTTCCCCTTATCGTCGGCGATCTCGACCCGGCGCACGGCGATGTCGTCGCCGCCCCCGGGACGGAAGAAGACCGTGTGATCTTCGATGTGCGTGCGGTGCGGGCGCTCGAGGTGCACGAAGTGGCGCCAGCCCACGACCTTCTTGCGGTGCAGGATCAGGAACCACTCGTCGCGCCGCGTGATCGGCGCGGGCTCGGGCGTGTCGCCCGTGTGCCGCTCCACGAAAGCGATGGCCGAACGTGCGAGCGTCAGCGTGCCCGTACCTACGTCGAGCACGACCGCCTCGTCGCTCTCCTCGACTATGGCGCCGCGCAGCACGCCGCCGTTCCGGAGATGTACGGCGTCCCCCGCCCATGCCGTCCCGCCGCCCAGACACGCCAGCAGGAGCGCACCGAGCAGACGTCCGCCCGTGCGGCCGGATCCTCGGACCCGCCCCTTGCGCCTGAAATGCATCCCCCTCCTATCGGCCCTCGGACGGTCCCGCTGCAGCCGGTGCTTGACTGGGGCCCGGCCTGAACCAGGCGTCGGGCCGCAGCGCTAGTCGGAGACGAGCACCGCCTTGAAGCGCTCCAGGGCGTCCCGCTCGAGGGCGGCCGCGCTGCGCAGGCGGTCCGCCGCCTCCTCGTGATAGGTGCGGTAGGCCTTGACGGCCTCCTCGCGCTCCCGCGGATCGTCCCCGTGGAAGGTCCAGGGCACGGTCTCCAGAATGCGCTGCAGGTGCGTGCACGCCTCTCCGTAGAGATCGCGGGCCTCGGCCAGCGCGGCCGTGTCCGTGCGGCGCAGGCCGCCCCGCTGCAAGACTTCGTCGATGAAGTCCCGCACCGCCCAGCGCGAGCCGTGATGGTGCAACAGACCCACCCCGCTCCACGGCAGGAAATGGCGCACTTCCTCGGGCGGGAGACTGTCGGGTCCAGCTGAATTCAGGTCCTCGATCAGGCACTGGTAGGCGTCGAAGCCGAAGCAGACTTTCTCGCGCGGCTCGAGCGTGGAGATCTCGACCGCCGCCGCCAGGCCGTTGCGCACGGTCTCCGTCCGCGAGGGCGTATGTTCGCGCGGCCCCACCACGCACATGGCGTAGATGATGGGCAGGTCCTCGGCCGCCTCCTCGTGGGGATGATGCATGCACCAGCCGCGCAGGAAGCGCTCGCGGCTGAAGCGCATGCCGTCCCCGAGCAGGCAGTTGACCAGTACCTCACCGCGGTCGATGCCGGTGATGAACACCCACTCCGCGCCGCCGAAGCCGCTGCCCAGAATGGTTGCCTTGGAGACGTGCAGCGGCGTGATCACGGTCTTCCCGTCGGCCAGCGCCTTGCGCAGCCCATCCCAGGCGGCCTCCTCCTCAACCTCGTCCACGAGCGTGCACCCGAAGCCGAAGTTGTCGAGCCCGCGGCGCAGCACGTCCTTGGCGAAGCCGCCCCAGTTGAGGTCGCGTGTCTTGAGGTAGTAGGTCATCCAGAAGCAGTCGCCGCTGATGCCCGCGATGTATGGGTAGGAGTGTTCGTCGGCCAGCGCGCGCAGGGCCTCCTTGAGGCCGAGCACGTGCGTGCTGCCGTTGAGACTCAGGCGGATCGCTTCGATCTCGGCGCCGTCGAGCGAAGCCCCCTTGAAGGAGACGTCCGCCATGTTGGCTTCGAACAGGATCGATCCGCGCAGGTCGCTGTCCGGAAAGCCCGCGTAGGCCAGGTTGACGTCGCTGAAGACGGCTCCGCGGGCCGCACACTTGCCCAGGTCCGCGCGGCTCAGGTCTACGGTGCGAAAGCTCGCGCCGCTCAGGTTCGACTCGGCGAAGCTCGCGCGCGAGAGGTTGAGCCGCTCGAAGTGCGCACCGCGCAGATCGCAATGGCTGAAGTCCGCCGGCGGGTATGAGCCGAGGTCCTCCCCGACGAGTCGGAGACCGTTCAGATCCATGCCCGCAAGCGCTTCGCCCGCTTCCAGGCGCCGCAGCACCTCGATCAGGCGTGCATCGTCGGCGGTTGCGGGTTGACGCCTCTTTTTCGTGCGCGGCATGCCCCGGACCTTCTCAAGGCGGATCGAAGCTGTCAACCTGCACGTCGTCCGAAAGTGCTACCGTGCCGCCAATGCCCTCGTTCCGACTGCGTGAAGCCGACCCCGACCTGTGCGCGGAGCTAAGCCGCGAACTGGGCCTGCATCCCGTGACCGCGCACGTGCTCGCCACGCGCGGCGTCGAGAGCGTTGAGCAGGGGCGTGCCTTCTTGAGCCCCGATGCCTCCTTGCTGCACGCCCCGCAGCGACTCGAGGACATGGACCGGGCAGTGCTGGCGGTCGAAGCAGCCCTGGCCCAGCGCCGGCGCATCGCCGTGTACGGCGACTACGACGTGGACGGCGTCTGCGGCACGGCCTTGCTGGCCTTGGTGCTGCGTTTTTTCGGAGGTGAAGTGACGACCTTCATCCCGCACCGCGTGCGGGACGGCTACGGCCTCAGCGGTGCCGCGCTGGAAGAGCTGCGTGCGGCGGGCTGCAGCCTGGTCGTTACCGTCGACAACGGGACCACGCGGCCGGCGGAGATCGCGCAGGCCCAGGAACGCGGCCTGGCCGTGGTCGTTACGGACCACCACGAGCCGGGACCCGAGCTCCCCCCCTGCCCGCTCGTGAATCCCAAGCGCCGCGACAGCAGCTACCCCTTCACCGGCCTGTCCGGTACCGGCGTGGCCTTCAAGCTCGCGTGGGCCCTCGCCGAGCATCGCGCGGCCCTGGACCACCCCGGCCTCAAGCAGCTCTGGCCGGACTTGCTCGCGCTGACCGCAGTCGGGACCGTGGCCGACGTGATGCCGTTGCGGGACGAGAACCGCGCTCTTGTCGCCATGGGTTTGCAGGCGCTGTCCGCGAGCGCGCGGCCGGGTTTCCGAGCACTGCTCGAGGTGAGCGGGTGCGCGGGACGGCCGTTGCGCGCCGACGACATCGGCTGGCGTTTGGGTCCGCGCATCAATGCGGCCGGCCGGCTGGGATCGGCCGGGCTGGCGCTCGACCTCTTGTTGTGCGAAGACCCCGACAAAGCGCAGGACCTGGCCGCGCAGCTGGAAACGATCAACCGCCAGCGCCAGCGCATCGACCGGCGCCAATCGGAGCAGGCCCTGGAGCGCGCGCGCGCCGAGCTGGAGCGGGACCCCGAGCTGCCCGCGCTGGTCTTGTGGGACGCCGGATGGCACCCGGGGGTGATCGGAATCGTGGCGGCCCGTGTTGCGCAGACCTTCGACCGTCCGGCCGTCCTGCTCACGATCGACGGGACGGACGCACGCGGCTCCGCGCGTTCCTTTGGGTGCGCCCGCCTGCACGAGCTGTTGGACCGCTGCGGCGAGCACCTGAACACGTACGGCGGGCACGCGCTGGCGGCCGGCTGCACGTTGGAGGCGTCCAGTCTGGACGCTTTCCGCGAAGCGTTCCTGGCCGCGGCGGCGCAAGCCGGAACCGGACCCAGCGGGCCGCGCGAAGTGGACGCGGAGCTTCCGGTGGACGCCGTGTCCGTTTCCTTGCTGCAGGAGGTCGAGCGCCTTGCACCTTTCGGAGCCGGCAACCGCGAGCCGGTGTTCGCGGCCTGCGGGCTGCGTACGGCCGGCAAGCGCCGGCTGGTCGGCAGCCAGGGCAAGCACCTGAGCTTTTACGCCGCGGGCGAGCGCAGCGCGCTACCTGCCATCGCCTTCAACCGGGCCGAGGACGAGCCGCTGTTGCACGCACCGTTCGACATGGCCTTCGCGCTGCGGCGCGGGTCCGGGGCCGAGCCGGTGGAGCTGCACGTGCACGCCATCCTCCCCGCGGCGAGCTGACGCGCGTTGGTGCACAAACCCTCGCTACGCCAGGGGTTCGTCGACTTGCCCGCTCAATCGATCGGAGAGAGGAAGCGGACGGCGAAGGCGCGGCGCACCTCGCCCCCTGTCAGTTCCTGCTCGACGCGCAGGATCTCGCCCTCCACGTCCACGGGATCGCGGTCGGGGAGCGCGATGTTCAGCACGATCGCGTCGCCCGGCTCGAGCGGCACCTCCAGGTCGGCGGTTGCCAGCAGCGCGCCGAGGCCACCGAGGTTCTCCACCGTCGCTTCCAGTTGCTCGTCCCCGCGCCGCACGCGCGCCGTGTACGCGACCCGCGCCCGCTCGAAGGCACGGCGCTCTTCCCGACCCATGCCCCCTTTCCTACCGAAGCACACGAGGAAAGGGAAGGGCGAGCCCGGCAACCTGTCCGGATCCGCCGCGGCTCCGGCCTACACTGGGGGCATGCGGGTCTTGTTCTGGGCTGTGCTGCTCGGCGGCGTGCTGGCCACAGCGCCGGCCGCCGCAGGGGAGATCTACCGCCACCGGGAGCTCTTTCGGCCCAAGGTGACGCGCATCGACAAGTTCCCCCGCCAGGTGGCCCGCGGCAAGAAGGTGCGCTTCGCGGGTAGGGTCCTCAGGGGGTTCAA
>JAPUHK010000209.1 GCA_027297745.1 Planctomycetota bacterium
TGCCGCTCGAGGTGATCGCTGTGGACCACACCGGCGAGGAGCAGCGCTGGACCTGGCTGGCCACGCCCGGCGAGACCACGCGCACGTTCCGGGTGGTCCGTCCGCGCAAGCTGAAATCGGCGCGGGTGGGACCGGACTGGATCGGCATCCTGGACCGCGACATCACGAACAACGCGCGCCTGGTGGACGAGCACAAGGACATCCGCCCGGCCGTGGTCTTGACCGCGCGCTGGACGCTCTACGTCGACGAGCTTTTGCGCACCTACGTGGGGGTGGACCGGTGAGGGAGGTCGGGCGCGCGATCGTGGCGGCCGTGCTTGCGCCGTGGACGCACTTGCGCTTGAGCCTGCTCGTCTGGCTGGCGCTGCTGTTGCCGGTGCTGATCGGTTTCAGCCTGCCCCTGTACGACGCCGCGGAAGGTGCCACGGCCCACAATCCGGACGCGACGCGGCTCTTGCACAAGCCCGGCGACAAGGATCCGTTCGTGTACGCGTTCGTGGGCGACTTCGTGCGCAACGACTTCACGGACACCGGCGACCGGCTGTTCTGGATCCCGGTCACGGCCTGGGTGCTGATGACCGTGCTTAGCGGCGGCGTGGTGGCGCGGCTGGTCGGCAGCGAGAGCGGGAAGCGGCCGCTGTTGCTCGAGTGCGGACGCCTGGCGGGACGTTTCCTGCGTCTGGCGCTGGTGGCCGCTTTCGTGCTCTACATGGCCGACCTGGCGGTCAACTTCTTGTGGGCCATGAAGTACGACGATTGGTTGCTCTTGCACCACACGGAGGCGCTGAGGATCGAGGGCATCATGCTGCGGGGCGCCGTGTTCGTGACCGCCTGGCACCTGCTGCACATGGTGCACGCCTACGCGAAGATCGACATCGTTCATCGCGACGGCCGGTCGGCGCTGCTCGCCTATCTGCGCGGGATCGGCATCTTTCTGCGCCGCATCCACCGCCTGGTTCCGCTGGAGCTCGGCCTGCTGCTGGTCCATCTGCTGTTCCTCTTCGTGGCTTTCCTGGTGCTGAGCGGCCTGCGGCCCAAGACGCCGGACGTCGCCTGGCACCGCATAGGGCTGTTCCTGGGCTTCGGAGCGCTCTACTTGTTCCTGCGTAGCGGCTTCTCGGTGGGGGTCATGGTGGCGCGCACGCGCCTGATTCTGCCCACCCCGGCGGGGGCCGGTGCGGCCGCCGTCGTGGGCGAAGAGGCGGCCGATTTCTTCGAGATCGGCGGGGCGGAGCCCTCGCCCGGCGCGGCCCATGAGCCGACGGCGTCCCTGCCGGAGCCGCTGGTGCCTGAGGAGCCCTCCGAAGACCCCCACCGGCCGCCCCCGCACGGCGCACCCGGGAACGAAGCCGGCGGGGACTCCGGCGGGCTTCCCTAGAGGCCCGGCGGCCGCGCATCTGCCTCCTTGATAGCGGTTTACGGCGGGTCCGCTCTCAAGCCGCAAAGCCCCGAAATCCGATAGTTTCAGGGACTTCCTGCGTGAGTCTCACAAGCGTATGAGCCGGTCGGATAGGGCATCCTCGGTCCTGCACGCCAAGATCGTGTACTACGGACCCGAACAGTCCGGGAAGACGGCGATGTTGCAGAGTCTGCATCGCCGGCTGGACCCGGACGGTAACGTGCGTCTGTACAGCGTCGACTCCGGTGACGAGCGCACCTTGTTCTTCGACTTGCTCTCCGTGCAGGAGCTCGAGCTGGGTCCGTACCGCGTGCGCACGCGGCTCTTCAGCACGCCCGGGCGCGAGGGCTACCAGGCCGTGCGCCGCTGCGTGCTGGCGCATGCGGACGCGATCGTCTTCGTGGCGGACGCGCAGGAGCACCGGCTCGACGACAACCGCGCCTCGCTGCTCGACCTGGAACGCAACCTGGATGCGAACGGTATCGATGCTACGCGCATCCCGCTGGTGATCGCGGCGAACAAGAGCGACCTGGACAGCGCGCTCTCGGGGGAGCACCTGCGCGCCGTCCTGCTCGAGCGCGAGTGCCCCGTGATCGAGACCTGCGCCCCGCAGGGCCAGGGCGTCGTGGACGTCTTCACGAAGGCGCTGCGCAAGATGCTCGGCATCGCGGCCGTGCGCACGAACGACGAGAGCGCGAAGGCCGCACTGCTGCCCTCCAAGGATCTGTTGCGCCACCTGCTGCAGCCCGGCGAGCCCGGGCGCGCCACGCCCGACGAGATCGCCCGCCGCCGCATCGTCATCTCCGTGCCGCCGCCGGAGCCGGCGATGCAGGTCGGCTCCGACTGTCTGCGTTGCGACGAGCTGGCCGCCGGCGCAGTTATGGCGCAGACGCGGCTAGCCGACCTGTACGACGAGATCGAGGCCTCGAACCGTCAGCTCGAGGGCCGCAACCGCGAGCTGCTGGCGGTCAACCGCGTGTCGCGTTCGATCCTGAGCGCGATGGACACGGACAACCTGCTGGTCGTGTTGCTGGACGTCGTCACGCGTCACCTGCAGGCGAGCCATGCCTCGTTCGTGATCTTCGACTCGAGCACGCGCGACGGCTTGCGCACGCACGTCCAGGGCTTCGGCAAGGACCCGCTGCTCGAGCTGCCGGTCGAGGGCGCGCGCGCGTTCTTCGATCTGATCCGTAATTCCGACGCTCCGGTGCCCTTCAACGAGCGCGACAACGTTCCGCTGTTCAAGCAGCTGCGCCGGATCGACGGGCGCATCCACCGCGCCATCTGCGCCGCCGTCAAGACGCGCGGCAGGCCCACCGGGTGGCTGGCCGTGTACCAGTTCGCCCACGAGCCGCCCCTGGACACGCACTCGCTGTTGCTGCTGAGTTCGTTGAGCGGGCTCGCCTCGCTGGGGCTCGAAAAGATCTCGCTGCTCGACGAGGTGCAGCGCTTCAACCAGCGCCTCGAAGAGGAGGTGCGGAGCCGCACCAGCGACCTCGAGATGGCCAACGCCAAGATCCGCGCGCTGAACCGCGGCCTGGAATCGCGCGTCGGCGAGCGCACCCGCGAGCTGGCGTCCGCCAACCGTGCCCTGAGGGAAGCGCAAGCGGAAGCCCTGCACGCCACCCGGCTGCGCGCCATGGGCGGCCTGGCCGGCCATTTCGCGCACGAGATCAACAACCCGGTGGCGAGCCTGGTCAGCAACCTCACCTTCATGAGCGAGACGCTCGACAGGCTGCGCACACGGGTGGCCGTGACGGGCCCGGAGGCGGCCGAGGCGTTGCACGCGCTGGACGAGTTCGAGCAGGTGCTGGAGGAGTCGACCGCGAGCGCCGGTCGCGTTGCGCGCATCATCGACGGACTGAAGCGCTTCGGCGACGAAGAGAAGCCCTCCAAGAACGTCTCGCTCAACGCCGCCGTGGCCGATACGGTGACGTTGCTCGAAGACCGCCTGCAGGCTTGCGCGGAGCTGGAGCTGCGGCTCGGCGACATCCCGGAGCTCGGCGGTGATGGGCTGGAAGTGCATCACCTGGTCCTGGCGCTGGTCACGAACGCCGTCGAGTCCATGGAGCGTGCCGGGCAGCGCGGCGTGTTGCGCGTGGCCACGTACGCCTCCGGCGGAAAGGTGACGCTGGTCGTGGAGGACACGGGCGTCGGCATCGACGAGGAGCTGCAGCGCAAGCTGTTCGAGCCGTTCAGCTCGACGAAGGAGGGCGAGCCGGGCGCCGGTCTGGGGCTGCACGCGGCGCATCAGGCCGTGCAGCGGCGCGGCGGACGCATCGGCGTGCGCAGCCGTCCGGGTGAGGGCGCTGCCTTTACCGTCGTGCTGCCGGTCGCAGCCGCCGCCCGCGAGGAACGTGATCCCGTGGAGGCCTCGTCGTGAGCGAACCGCGCGTGCTGCTCGTCGACGATGAAGAGCTCGTGCTCATGAGCCTGGCCCGCATCCTGCGCCGCGAGCCGTTCGAGATCTTGACGGCGACGTCCGCCGAGGCTGCCTTCCTGATCCTCGAGGAGGAGTCCGTCGACCTGATCCTGTCGGACTACAAGATGCCCGGCATGAACGGGATCGACTTCCTCAGAGTCGTGCGCGACAAGTGGATCAACACCGTGCGCATGATGCTCACCGCGCACGCGAACCCGCGCGAGCTCGAGGCCGCCGT
>JAPUHK010000021.1 GCA_027297745.1 Planctomycetota bacterium
CAACGGGCGAGGGGTGAGTCGTGTCTCATCCGCGTTGGAATGCCTTGCTCGGGACCACGGGTGGGCCATTCTAGTGTGCGGGGGCCGCGGGGCCATCGAAGCCGGTCGGTCGTGCCGGATCAGACGCGGGCATTGCCTTCAGCGCCCGGTTCTGCAAGTCTCGCGGCCTGATCGTGAACGAGACGACACGACCGGCCCGGTGGCGCCACCGGCGCCTGAGCATGGACCCGCTCAAACGCGCGCTCTACCGGGTAACCGTCCAGGACCGCGTTCGGCAGGGTGGCCCGGACATATCGCCGTCATGACCCGCTGCGCCCCGGTCGTCCTCGTCGTCCTTGCTTACGCGGCGGCCGCGTTCTATCCGGTCCGCATCGATCTCCCTGAACGGAATCATGTGCAGCGCCCGGGCGATGGGTCTGTGCTCTTCGAGGACCCTGGCCTGCTGCGGAGCGACGGAGCTCCGGATTGGGTGCGCGAAGCCATGGACCTGCACGCGATCGAGATGACGTTGGACGTGAAGCCGGCGCTGATCGGGCAAGCCGGCCCCGCCCGCATTCTCACGTTGTCGAAGGACGCCGGTGAGCGCAACTTCACGCTCGGCCAGGCAGGCACGCGCCTTATTTTCCGCCTGCGCCACCCCGGAACGAACGAGAACGGGATCCCCGCCTTCCAGGTCGACGGCGTGTTCGACTCGACCGCCTGGCGCACGCTGCAAGTGCGCGTGGCCGAGGGCACGCTGCACATCGCCGTCGACGGCCAGGTCCGCCTCGAGGAGTCGTTGCCGCCGGACGCGCTCGCCCGGTGGGACGCCTCGTACGCCGTGGGTGTCGGCAACGAGATCACGGGCACACGGCCCTGGCTGGGTACGGTGCGCAGGGTGCAGGTGCGGGTCGGGGGGCGTACGCACGACTGCCTTGCCGACCTGCAGGCGCCGTTCTGGGTGCGCCGTCCGGTGCATTGGGAGGGCGTGCCTTTCGAGCTGCACTTCGACCTGCGCGACATCGTGCTCAACCTGCTCGGGTTCCTGCCTTTCGGAGCCCTCCTGGCCTGGCGCGGCCGTACGAGCGTTCTGCGGGCGGCGCTGTGGAGCGGCCTCTTGAGCCTGCTGCTGGAGACCGGGCAGCTGGCCTTCGCGGCGCGCAACCCGTCGCTCCAGGACTGGGTGCTCAACGTAGCGGGCGGGACGCTTGGCGCGTGGTGGGCGCACCGACGGCTTTCGAGGCGGGCCGAGGTGTAGCTACTTGTTCTTGTTGGCGGAATCGCGCTGCTTGCGGTGCTCTTCCATCTCCCGCTCGCCCCGCTTGCGCTCCTCCTCGATCTTCTTCTTGAGCCGCGGCAGCTCGGCCTTGGCCTTGACCGCCGCCGCGTTGGGGTCCTTGCCGTCGAGCACGGCCGCCTTGCGGGCCACCTCGATGTAGTTCTCCATCAGCCAGTCCTCGAAGTCGAGCACAGTCTCGAAGTCGATCCCGGTCAGCTCGCGCACGCAGCGGCGCAACTGCGTGGTCAGGTTGCGCTCCTTGCCCGAGTTTGCCTTGGCCTTCGCCTTGGCCTTCATCTTCGAGCCGCCCGCTCCGTACTTCGCGTTGAACTTGGCCTTGGCGGCGTCCGCGTCGGCGGTGCCGGCGGCCCCCGTGTCGACCTTCACCTCCCCGGTCGACCACTTGTAGCCCTTGGGCATCTGCTCCTTGTACAGCTTCAGGAGCTCCGGAATGGCGCGCCAGTCCTTCACCTTGCCGATCAGATCGAGCGCGCGAATGGCGACCGCGTTCCGGTCGTCGTCCAGGCACTTGGTGAGCTGCGGCCAATAGTTCAAGTAGGGCAGCTCGCCCATGCCGTCGAGCACCGAGGAGACGACGTCCTCGTTCCTGTAGTCCTTCTTGAAGGCGGCCATCATTTCCTTGCCGGCCTTGGTCACGTTGTGCCGCTGGCCTCCGAGGGCCATGGCGGCAACGTTGCGCACTTGGGGATCGCGGTTCTTGAGCAGGCGCGCGAGCCGTGCGATGACCAGGTCGTGCGGAACGTCGTGCAAGGTGTAGACCGCCTCGAGCTTGGCTTCCGGATCTTTGGTCTTGAAGGCCGGCTCGAATTCCGCCAGGGCTGCTTTGGCCTCGGCGGTGGAGACGGCTGTGATCTCCTTCTTGGCGGGCGTGTCGGCGGCGAGCGCCAAGCCGGCCGCGATCAGGCAGCAACCAACGATTCCCAACATCCGCATGGCAGTACCTCTCCTAAGGGAACGTCCCTAGTCTACCCCTTCTACCCTCCCGCGCCCTTGCGGGCCGCCTTGCGGGCCGCCTCGAAGGCGGCCTTCTTCTCGGGCCAAAAGTCCAAATCCTGGGGCTCCGCGGCATCTCCGGCTTGCTGGGCATGGACATACAACCCGCCCGTGTCCTTCGCGATGTTCTTCATGAGCTCGAAATCGTGGTTGTGAAGCCCCACGGTGTGGATGCGGAGCCGGCGCAGCGAAGCCACGCGCCAGATCTCGTCCCGCAGCCGGTCCGCCCGGTCCTTGAGCTTGCCGGCCGTCACGCGCCCGTCCGTCGTGAACAGGATCGTGTCGCAGCCGCGCTTGAAGTTGAGGGCGGCATCGCCGTCCTTCAAGAACCCCCAGCCCCGCTTGAGCCCTTCGTACATGGCGGTCGTGCCGTCGCGCTTGACCTTCTTCAGGTGCGCCAGGAGCGCCTTGCGGTTCTTCTCGCTGTTCCTCATGAACTTGCCGCTGTCCGGATAGACGAAGACGCGGTTGTAGTAGAAGACGAAGGCCACCTCGGTCTCGGGCGGGAGCTCTTTGAGACAACGCCCGACGTGCGCCGACACGAGCTGCCAGCGCGTCTTGACCGAGAAGAACGACGGCGTGCGCTCTTCCTTGGGCTTCTTACGCTCCGCGTTGACATCGATGCGCCAGGCGTTGTCCATGTCGCCGGAGGTGTCGAGCACGAAGCAGATGCGCTGCCCCACCACCGGGATGCCGAAGAAGCGGGCGGGCTGGACGATCGGCGGGCGCACGTTCGGGAAGTTCTTGCCCCAGGGATCGGGCGCGCCCTCTGCGACCTCCCCCTTCTGCTCCATCCACCAGTCCTGCCAGGTATTCGGGTCGAGCCCGTGCTCCTGACGCGTGAGCCGCTCGAGCGTCTGCCAGGCCTCGAAGCGCACACGCGGGTTGTCGGCCGCGCAGAAGGCCTTGAAGACCTCCGGCACGACGTCCTCCTCGCGCAGCTGGTAGAGCGCCTGCAGAGACGCGATGCGCACTTTTTCGCTTCGGTGCTTGAGCATCTTGACGAGCTGCGGAACGAGCTCACGCCGGTTGCCGAGTCCGATCGCGTCACAGGCGGCGACGATCGTGCGCGCGTCGCGATCCTTGAGCGCGGTCTCGATCACCTTGCGCGCCGCCGGGTCCTTGGTGTGGACGAAGGCGTACACGCCGAGCGCGCGGCGCTCCCCCTTCTTCAGCTTGCTCTTCCAGGTCTTGGCCATCTGGGCCACGGTCTCCGGCCGCCGGTAGCTGGCCAACACGCGCACCGTCTCGCGCAGCACGTCGCCGGCCCGGTCCTTGACCAAGACCCGGGTCATCAACCACTTGGCGGCGTCGGGGTAGTCGTAGCGTTGGAACTCGCGGACCAGGCTCTTGCGGCGCTCGGAGATGGTCTCTTCCGGCCAGCGCAGCTTTACGTCCCCGAGGTAGGCGTAGAACTCCTGTTCCTCGGCGCCCTGGCCGTAAGCGGGGAACGTGGCTACCGCGAGCAGCAGCAAGATGCTCAGGGAACGCTGCATCGGGACCCGATTCTAGTCTGCGAGACGGGGTAGGGGCCGACGACCAGCCTACGGCGGGCTCTTGAGCTTCAGGTCGTCGAACTTGGTCGTGGCGTCGGCCTTGGTCCACAGCCCGATCTTGCCCGGGTTCTTGTGGGTCTGGTCCTCGACCGGTTCCATGGGCCGCCCGTCGAACCACATCTCGATGCGCTGGCCCTGCATGCGGACGCGCAGCGTGTGCCAGTCCGCCGGGTTGGCCTTCACGTCGTCCAGCTCGCCGATCTGCCGGCGCTTGCCGTTCTGCACGTAGTACAGGCGCACGTTTTGCTCGAGCGGGTTCCAACGCGCCACGTAGTAGTTGTCGATGTCGGTCAAGCGCCAGACGAGCCCGCCGCCCTGGTCCTCCTTGCCGGCGATGGGCTGCACGCGCACCTGCAGGTCCAGGTCCTGCACCGTGTGCGCCGGCACGTAGGCGACGTTGAAGGTGCTCCCACGGTTGCGCGAGGACACGAGCGCGTAGCAGCGGCCGCCCCCCAGTTCGGGGAGCACCGCCCACTTGGCGCGCGCGTGCCCCCGGCGCGGGTTGGTCGTATCCACCACGAAGCCCGGGGCGCCGGCGCCCTCCTTGCCGTCGTCGAAGGTCCAAGGGACTTCGACGCTGAGGACGGGCCCGGTCCCGGGAGTCCGCTCGGGGACCTTTTGCCCGCACGCGCTCACCAGCAGGAGCGCGAGCCCGATCACGGGGGCCGCTACATGTGCGCGACGATGTCCTGACCGAATTCCGAGCATTTGCGCAGTGTCGCACCGTCCATCAGGCGGTGGAAGTCGTAGGTTACGGTCTTGGCGTTGATGGCGCCCTGCACGCCCCGGATGATCTTGTCCGCGGCCTCGGTCCAGCCTATGTAGCGCAGCATCATCTCGCCCGACAGGGTCAGCGAACCGGGATTGACCTTGTCCTGGTCGGCGTACTTCGGGGCCGTACCGTGGGTCGCCTCGAAGATGGCGTGGCCGGTGTCGTAGTTGATGTTGGCGCCCGGCGCGATACCGATGCCGCCGACGCAGGCGGCCAGCGCGTCCGAGATGTAGTCGCCGTTGAGGTTCATGGTGGCGATCACGTCGTACTCGCCGGGCCGCGTCAGGATCTGCTGGAGAAAGGCGTCGGCGATGACATCCTTGACGATGATGTCGTGGGAAATCGTGGTGCCGGCCTTGCGCCCCGAGCCTGCCTTGACCCCCACACCGGTAAGGGTTGTGCCGGCCTTGATGATCTGCCACGGCCCGCCGTCGAGGTCCACGGCACCGAAGTGCATCCTGGCGACCTGGTAGCCCCAGTCGCGGAAGGCGCCCTCGGTGTACTTCATGATGTTGCCCTTGTGGACAAGGGTGACGGACTTGCGACCGAACTGGATCGCGTAGGCGATCGCCGCCTCGATGAGCCGCCGTGTCCCCTCCTCGGAG
>JAPUHK010000210.1 GCA_027297745.1 Planctomycetota bacterium
GGTATTGCAGGGTGTACGGCCGGCGGAAGATGTACGGGACCGTGATGCTCAGGCCGACGAACGTCGTGCGCAGGACGTTCCAGATGCCTGTTGTCCACCGCCTGAACGCTTTCATGGGATCAACCTCAGAAGGGCCGTCACGACGAGGCACACCATCGAGATGGGCAGCAGAACCTTGTAGCTGAGGTACATCACCTGATCGATGCGCAGCCGCGGCAGCGTCCAGCGCAGCGCGATCTGGGAGAGGAACAGGAAGGTCGCTTTCAGGAAAAACCAACCCACGCCCCACCACCACACGCCGTGGAACATGCCCCCGACACTGCTCATGCCGAACGGATCGTGGTAGCCGCCCAGGAACAGCGCCGTCGTGATGCCACTCAGCGACAGCATCAGCGCGTACTCCGGCAGGAAGAACATGCCGAAGCGCATGCCCGAGTACTCGGTGTGGAAGCCCGCGACCAACTCCGACTCCGCTTCCGGAAGGTCGAAGGGAGCCCGCTTTGCGGCGGCAAGTGCGGAAACGTAGAACACCAGGAAGCACGGCACCATCACGATCGCCCAGTAGCCGTTGCGCAGAATCATCCAGGAGAAGATGCCCCCCTCCTGGTAGTCGACGATGCCCTGGATCGACATCGTGCCGGCGGCGAGGACTGTGCACATGGCCGCGATGCCGAGCGGCAGCTCGTAGGAAATCACCTGCGCCACCTCGCGCATCGAACCGAGCAGGCTCCACTTGTTGTTCGAGGACCAACCGGCCATGACGATGCCGATCGTTTCGAGGCCGATCATGCTCAGGAAGAAGAAGATCCCGACGTCCAGGTCCGCCGCCAACAGCCCGGGGCCAAAGGGCAACACCACGAAGCCCGCGAAGGCCGTGAAGAACACGACATACGGCGCCAAGCGGAAAAGCACCTCGTCCGTGCCGCGCCGGATGATGTCCTCTTTCGCGAGCAGCTTGACGCCGTCCGCGAGCGTCTGGAGCAGGCCGTACGGGCCGACGCGGTTGGGACCGCGGCGGTTCTGCATGCGACCCGCGAGCTTGCGCTCGAGGTAGACGCCGCCGAGGCCGACGGGCGTGACCACCAGGATCAGAACTGCCGACGCCACGACCAGCATGCCGATCGCGTGGAAGAGCCAGTTGTCGGCCATGCCGAGCAGTCCCGCGACCCATACGGCGATGTCGTGGCTGACCGGGGTCTGGAGCGCGATCACCGATCCACCTCCCCGAGCGTGATGTCGACGGAGCCGAGCAGCGCGATCATGTCGCCGATCAGCAGGCCGCGGCACGTCTGCGTGATCACGGAGATGTTGTAGAAGCTCGGGCCGCGCATGCGCGCGCGGTACGGGAACTTGCCGCCGTCGCTGACGAAGTAGCAGCTGATCTCGCCGCGCGGCGCCTCGGAGGCGACGTAGGCCTCGCCGGGCGGCGCCTTCCAGCCGCGCGTCACCTTCTTGTGCGCGATCTCGGTGTCGGGCAGCTTCTCGACCGCCTGGCGGATGATCCTGATGCTCTCCAGGATCTCGAGCAGCCGCACCCGGTGGCGATTCCAGGCATCCCCGACAACCCCTTCGTCGCAAGGCGCCGTCACGAGGTCGAAATCGAAGTCCTCGTACGACGAGTACGGCATGTCCTTGCGCATGTCGCGCTTGACGCCCGCGCCGCGCAGGACGGGGCCGGTCACGCCGAACCGCAGGCAGGTCTCGCGGTCAATCAGCGCCACACCCGCGCTGCGCTTCAGAAAGATGTGGTTGTAGGTCAGCAGGTTGTTGTACTCGTCCATGTGCGACTCGACCCGGTCGCAGAACTTCAACACCTTGCCCAGCCAGTCCTTCGAGACGTCGCGGGTGACGCCGCCGTAGCGGATGTAGTGGTACAGCAGCCGCCCGCCGGTCACCTCGTTGATGACCGAGATGCCCTCCTCGCGCTCCCGGAACATGTACAGGAACGGCGTGAACGCGCCCATGTCGAGGCCGAACTGCCCGGCGGAGAAGAGGTGGCTGATGACGCGGTTCAGCTCGCACATGATCACGCGCAGGTACTGCGCGCGCTTCGGCACCTCGATCTCGGCGGCCCTCTCGACCGCGAGCACGAGCCCGATCTCCATGTTGAGCGCCGCCAGGTAGTCCATGCGGTCCACGTAGGGCAGGCCCTGGACGTAGGTGAGGTTCTCCAGGATCTTCTCGCAGCAGCGGTGCAGGTTTCCAATCAACGGCTGGCAGCCCAGCACGACTTCACCATCCGTCCGCATGACGACACGCAGCACGCCGTGGGTCGACGGGTGCTGCGGGCCCATGTTGAAGACGAGCTCGTCGGTCGAGATGTCGCGCGGCAAGACCGGCGTGGACCGCTCGGCCTCGTCGAGTTTGACTCCCTGGATTTCGGTGGTCATTCCGTGCAGTCGATTCCGTGGTACTCGGTGGGGTACTCGTAGTCCTTGCGCAGCGGGTGTCCTTCCCAGTCCTCCGGCAGCAGGATGCGATACAGGTGCGGATGGCCCGAGAAACGGATGCCCAGGAGGTCCCAGGTCTCGCGCTCGCCCCAGTTCGCCGCTTCCCACTCGTGGGACAGGGTCGGCACCTCGGGATTGTCGCGGCCAATGGTGACCTTGAGGCACATGAACTCGGGGCCGGGCTCGATGGCGGTGAAGTGGTAGACGACCTCCATCCGGTCCTCGAAGTCCATCCCGGAGACCTGGTGGAGCATCTGGGCGCCGCACTTGTCGCGCAACACGCCGGCGGCCTCGACGATCGACTCGGCCTTGACCCGCACGAAGTGGTGCGTGCCCTCGGCCACGACCTCTTCCACCGCATCGGGGAGAGCCTCGGAAAGCGTCGCGCCCCAGCTCATTCCGCTCCCTCCGGTTCGTTCCCGCCGTCACCCTCGGGCGCGGACTCTTCGGGGGGGGTGGGGGCAGCCTCCTCGGCCTTCGGCTCGGACTCGACCTCCTTCGTGGTCTCCGGCGCCACGCTCTCGGGCGGGCTCGCCATGCGCGACGCTTCCTCCTCCGCCTTCTTCTTGTCGGCCGCTTGAATGGCCTTCTGCTTGACCCGCTCCGCCTTCACGCGTGCGGCCTCCTCCTCGGCCTCGCGTTTCGGCTCGTCGTACTTCAGCGCCTCGGGTTGCTTCCACGGTTCGGCGGGGCTGATGCCGTCCAGCACCGCCTGTACAGAGCCCTTTTCGGGCGGCGTGTACCCCGGATCCTTGTTGTTGAGCCGCTTGCTGCGCGACATGATCAACTCCTGCAGGCGCATGATCGCCTCGAGCAGGGCCTCCGGCCGGGGCGGGCAGCCGGGCAGATAGATGTCTACCGGCACCACCTTGTCCACGCCCTTCACGACGTGGTAGCCGTGGACGAAGTAGGGCCCGCCGCCGACGGTGCAGGCGCCCATGGCGATGACCCACTTGGGCTCGGACATCTGGTCCCACAGTCGTTTGACGCGCGGCGCCATCTTGTGGGTGACCGTGCCCGCCACGATCATGCAGTCCGCCTGGCGCGGCGTGGCGCGGAACACCTCGGCGCCGAAGCGGCTGATGTCGAACTTGGTCATCGCAGTCGAGATCATCTCGATCGCGCAGCAGGCGAGGCCGAAACCGAGCGGCCAGATCGCGGACTTGCGGCTCCAGTCGATCAGCCACTCCGCCTTGGTGAGCAGGATCGTCTGCTCGACCTCGGGGTCGAACCGCTCGGGCGGCGGCATGTAGGCCGGCCGGCCGGGACGCGATGCCTCTGTCGTCATGGGGTAGTCTCCTCGGGCACGGGTTCGGCGGCTTCCATCCTCCCACCCGTGAGAGCCGCCTCGGACAGCGCGGCGCCGGGCTTCGTGCTCGTCCACTCGAGGTCGCGCCGCACCCAGACGTACGCGAGGCCCACGCCGAGCACGACCAGGAAGACGAGCACCTCGAGGAACGCGGCAAAGCCCTGGCCGTTCGCGATGAATTAGTCGTAGACGACGGCCCACGGGAACAGCAGCGCGACCTCGATGTCGAAGATCAGAAAGATCAGGCTGA
>JAPUHK010000211.1 GCA_027297745.1 Planctomycetota bacterium
CACTACTCCGCCAGCAAGGCCGCCGTCGAGGCCCTGGCCTTCTCCCTTCACAACGAGCTGCGCACGTTTGGCGTCTCGGTGAGCCTGGTCGAGCCGGGCGACATCAGCACACCCTTCAACGACAGCACCGATTTCTCCGGCGCCGACCACTCGGCCTACGGCGAAGCCATCGAGCGCTGACAGAAAGTCGTGGAGACGTCGCTCGTGGCAGCACCCGAGGCCACGATCGTGGCGAAGGCGATCGAGCGAGCGCTCACATCGCGCCGCCCGCGCGCGCGCTACGCGGTCGGAAACGAGGCCCTCTCGGTGGCCCTGGGCCGCCGCCTGCTGCCGGACCGTTGGGCGCTGCGCCTGATCGGCCGCCATTTCGGGGTGTAGGCGGTCTGCGCTAGCGTCGTTGACTTCCCAGTCAACTTTCCCCGAAGCAATTCCATCGACGAGCGCAGCTCGGGACCTCGGCCCGAAGCCGCAGGAGAATCTCCCCATGGGCAACAAGGTGTACGTGGTCGGTGTCGGCATGACGAAGTTCGAGAAGCCCGGCAGCAAGGAATGGGACTACCCGGACATGGCCGAGGAAGCCGGCACGAAGGCGCTGGCCGACGCCGGCATCCAGTACACCGAGGTAGAGCAGGCGGTGGCCGGCTACTGCTACGGCGACTCGACCTGTGGCGAGCGCGCCGTCTACACCCTGGGCCTGACCGGCATCCCGATCTACAACGTGAACAACAACTGCTCGACGGGATCGACCGCGCTCTTCATGGCGAAGCAGTTCATCGAGGGCGGGCTCGCCGACTGCACCCTCGCCATCGGCTTCGAGAAGATGGAGAAGGGCTCCCTCGGCATCAAGTACACGGACCGCACCAACCCGATGGACAAGCACGCCAAGGCCATGATCGAGCAGCGCGGCTTCGCCAAGGCGCCGCCCGCGGCTCAGTTCTTCGGCAACGCGGGCCGCGAGCACATGGAGAAGTTCGGCACCACGCCCGAGCACTTCGCGAAGATCGGCTGGAAGAACCACAAGCACTCGGTGAACAACCCGTACTCGCAGTTCCAGGACGAGTACAGCCTCGACGACATCAAGAACGCGCCGATGATCTACGACCCGCTGACCAAGCTGCAGTGCTGCCCGACCTCGGACGGCGCGGGCGCGGCGATCCTCGCGAGCGAGGCGTTCGTGCGCAAGCACGGGCTCGAGGGCCAGGCCGTCGAGATCATCGGCCAGGCCATGACCACCGACTTCAAGAGCACCTTCGACGAGAAGAGCGCGATGAAGCTGATCGGTGTGGACATGACGCGCAAAGCCGCCGAGAAGGTCTACGAGCAGGCGGGCATCGGGCCGGAGGACGTCGACGTCGTCGAGCTGCACGACTGCTTCTCCTGCAACGAGCTCGTCACCTACGAAGGCCTGGGTCTCTGCCCGGAGGGCAAGGCCGGCGAGTTCGTCGACTCCGGCGCCAACACCTACGGCGGCCAGGTCGTGGTGAACCCCTCCGGCGGGCTCATCTCGAAGGGCCACCCGCTGGGAGCCACCGGTCTCGCCCAGTGCGCCGAGCTCAACTGGCAGCTGCGCGGCGAAGCCGACGCACGCCAGGTCGAGGGCGCCAAGATCGCTCTGCAGCACAACCTCGGGCTGGGAGGCGCCGCGGTGGTCACGGCGTACCGGAAGGCGAATCTGTCATAGGGGCCCTGACACGGGGAGCGCGCCGGGGAAGCATGCAGACGTTCAACGAACGGGTAGCGGTAGTTACCGGTGGCGCCAGCGGCATCGGGCTAGGCATGGCCAGGGCTTTTGCCGGCCGGGGCATGAAGCTCGTGATCGCCGATCTCGATCGCGCCGCACTGGACGCGGCGGTTGCCGAATTCGAAGGCAAGGGAACCGCGGTGTTGGGCCAACTCTGCGACGTCTCGAAGCTCGAAGAAGTACAGGCGCTCGCCGATCGCGCGACAGAAAAGTTTGGCGCGGTGCACGTGTTGTGCAACAACGCCGGCGTCGGCATTCCGACCTCTGCGTGCAATCTCAAGCTCGAGGATTGGAAGTGGATTCTCGATGTCGATCTGTGGGGACCGATCTACGGCGTCAAGGTTTTCCTGCCTCTGATCGAAGCCGCGGGTGAAGGTCACATCAACGCCACTTCTTCCATGGCCGGACTGATCGCCGGCCAGATGATGGGCGCCTACAACGTCGCCAAACACGGTGTGGTGGCATTGATGGCATCCACTGAAAGGGAGCTGCGTGCACGCAAGAGTCCCGTGCGCGCCTCGGTGCTATGCCCCGGACCGATCAACACCAACATCAGCCGCCACTCGGTCGAGTTTCGTCCCGGACGATCGAAGCCGCGTGCCGACGGCGAGAAGGCCGGCAAGCTCGCCGGAAACATCCAAGCCGCCCTCGAGCAGGGTATGGACCCCGACGCCGTGGGCGAACTCGTGGCTGACGCGATCGCCGCGGAGAAATTCTGGATTCTGACTCATCCGCGCTGGGCGAAAGCGGCACAGAACCAGCTGGATGCACTGCGCGACGATCAAACGCTGACGAAAGTGTAGTCGCGCGGTCAATCGAGCGGTGGCCCGTACTTGATCGTCCAGGCTGAGCGAAGCGGATCTCTTCGCTGGGCGGGCCGTCGAGCAGGTCGAAACCGTCCCGTAGGCATGCCTGGCTCTCCCGACGTTCTCCCGAAACGGGCCTGAATCCCCTACAGACCTCAGATGTCCTGCGGGGCAGAGCTTCTGCCATTTTCGCGTTCGGGAGACCACGCCCTCCAAAGCGCCACCGCGAGACGCGAGCTCTGTGCGCTTTGTCGTAGCTCGAGCAAGGAGCAGCTCCGTGCCGACACCTGTCGGTCCAAATGCACGAGTCTTTTTCCTGGTAGCCGTCGGCCTGTTCGCCGCGCCATCGTCGCCTCTCGCGGCCACGGTCTGGAACGGCCCGGATATCTCCTTCAGCAGAGCCCCCTTCGCGGACTCAGCCCTCGAAGCGAACCAGGATCGCATCACCGACTCGATCTGGATCACCCGCGGGACGACCGGAGGAGGAATCTTCAACGCCGCGTCGGAGACTGGGTTTACAGGAACGAGCCCCGCGGACAGCGAATGGGCCTGGGAGCTCGCGGGCTTCAACTCGGGCCTGGAGATCGCCGCCTCCAACCACCATAACCTCCAGTTCAACACCTGGCGGACCGCGAATGGCGGCCAGGGCGGGGGCCCACCGTCGACAGTCGGTGTCCCCGGCGTGCTGCATCTGATCAGCGAAGACATCTACATCGACATCATGTTCACCTCTTGGGGGCCAACAGAGTTTTCGGGTGGTTTCTTCGCGTATACGCGTTCCACGGCTCCCGTTCCCGAACCCGGAACCGCGATGCTCGTCACATTCGGGCTGTGCGGGCTGGGTGTACTGCGACGCGCTAGGTCAGCGAAACGGGGGTAGTCCCGTCTCTCAGGGCCTGCCTGCGTGCGGCGCGTCGACGGTCAGCGTGTAGATCGCGCCGCCGGCCTTCCCTGCGACCT
>JAPUHK010000212.1 GCA_027297745.1 Planctomycetota bacterium
CGCGTGCGCGGCGAACGGATGCCGCTCGATGGCGCGCGTGCCGCCGGTGCGCGCAACCGTTTTTTCGGCTTCGTGTTCCAGTTCTACCACCTGCTTCCGGAGTTCACGGCACTCGAGAACGTGCTCATGCCCGCCAGGATCCTGGAGGGGTGGGGCGCCTGGCGCGCGGCCAGGCGGAAGATGAAGGACCATGCGCGCAGCCTTCTGGAGCGCATGGGCCTCGGAGACCGCATGCGCCACCGGCCGAAAGAACTGTCCGGCGGAGAGCGTCAAAGAGTTGCCATCGCACGCGCACTGATGAACCGTCCCCGCCTGATGCTCTGCGACGAGCCCACGGGCAACCTGGACCGCACCACGGCCGAGGAGGTGCGCCAGCTGCTTTGGGAATTGAACCGGACCGAGGGGCAGGCGATGATCCTCGTGACGCACGATGCCAGCGTGGCCTCCCACGCCCAGCGCACGCTTACGCTGGTGGATGGAAGGCTACAGGTCACGGTTACAAGCTCATGAGAACCGCGCTGCTGCTCTTGCTCCTGCTGTGCTTGCCGGCGACGACCGGTTGCGCCAAAAAGTACGACCGCGGCTACGCCAGGCGCGAGGGCCGGGCCTTCCTCAAAGACACCCGCCGCCAGGACAGGGCGATGCGCAAGCGGTACTGGAAGGAGCGGCGCGAGGAGCGCGCCCCGCGCAAAGCCTGGAAAAAGCGTCTCCGGCAGGAGAGCCGCCGGTTCGCCTTGCACGACGACCTGAAGCGCGCCGGCGCCTGGAGCGAGTTCTGGGCCTCCTGGAACTTCGCCGTGAAGGAGCAACTCGCCATGGAGAAGCGCTGGCGTGGCGAGCAGATGCGCTTCGGGTTCACGTACCGCAAGCTGGCCCCGCCTGCGGACAAGCAGCCGGCCGAGGCGGCCGCGTCCGCCGCGCCGCCGGCCGACGCCGAGTAGCGCTACCGTCTGCGCAGCGCTTTCGGGGGGCCGAGAATCTCCTGCAGCAGGATCGCCGTGCGCAGGCTGGACGGAGACGCGAGCGAACGCCGCAGCACGCGCCGGTCGAACCCAGCGTGGTGCACGTAGCCGCGCTGTGTAATGGCGTCGGTGACCAAACGACGAGGGTCGCTCCGGGGAGGCACTGGCGGCGGCTTGGGCCCCACGGCCTGCTTCCAGAGCATCTGCAGCGCCTCCGCGCGGTCCAACGGCTCGGGCTCTGCGCCCAGCTCGAGACGGGGCGGATGGCGCCTCGGAGGCGCCGGCACGACCGCGGGCGGAGCTGGGGCGAGCGCGGATGGAATCTGCGACGGTGCGGTCACAGGCGAGCGCGAACTGGGGAACAGCACGCTCTCGCTCGCCTTCTGCTGCTTCCATGCGCGCCGCGCTTCGAGACGTTCCTGCTTGAGCGCCTGCTTCTCTTCCGGCGTGAGCGAGCTGCGCCGGATCGTGCGCGCACCCTCGACCCCCTTCTGGATGAGCCAGATGAGTCCGGCCACGATGATGAGGATGATCTCGAAGTCCATGTGAGCGTTCCGAGCTTCGGCGGCCCCGTCCGGGCTACTTGTTCTCCTCCTCCGTGCCCTCCTCGCCGGCGATGGACTTGCGCATCTTGGTGTCGGCCTGCACGTTGCGCAGGTTGTAGTAGTCCATCACGCCGAAATTGCCGTCGCGGAAGGCGGCCGCCATGGCCTTGGGGATCTCCGCCTCGGCCAGCACCACCTTCGCGCGGTTCTCGGCGATCAGCGCCTGCATCTCCTGCTCGCGCGCGCGGGCCATGGCGGCGCGTTCCTCCGCCTTGGCCTGCGCGACGCGCTTGTCGGCCTCGGCCTGGTCGGCCTGCAGCTTGGCGCCGATGTTCAAGCCGACGTCGACGTCCGCGATGTCGATCGACAGGATCTCGAACGCGGTGCCCGCGTCCAGGCCCCGGTCCATTACCGCGCGGGAGATCAGGTCGGGGTTCTCGAGCACATTCTTGTGGGACTCGGCCGAACCCACCGAGGTGACGATGCCCTCGCCCACGCGGGCGATGATCGTCTCCTCCGTGGCGCCGCCGATCAGCCGGTCGATGTTCGTGCGCACCGTGACGCGCGCCTTGGCCAGCAGCTGGATGCCGTCCTTCGCCACCGCGGACACCGTCTCCTTGCCGGAGGCCGCATCGGGGACGTCGATGACCTTGGGGTTGACACACGTCTGTACGGCCTCGAGCACGTTGCGGCCCGCCAGGTCGATGCCGGCCGCGCGCCGGAAGTCCAGGGGGATGTTGGCGCGGTCGGCGGCGATCATCGAGCGGATCACGTTGACCACGTTGCCGCCCGCGAGGTAGTGCGCCTCCATGTCCCGCGTGGTCGCCCCGACGCCCGCCTGCACAGCGGCGATCTTGCTGCGCACGATGATCGACGGGTTGATCTTGCGCAGGCTCATCCCGATCAGGTTCATCAGGCTGATGCCGGCGTTGGAGAAGATGCACTGCAACCAGAGGTTGAAGTAGCGGAAGAACACCAGGACGATGACCAGGACGATGAGGATGCCGACGCCGATGAGCACGACTTCCAGGGTCCCGGCCGCTGCGAGTAGGGATTGAGTACCGACCATGGGCTCCAGATTCGCGGCCTTTTGCCCGCCCGTCAAGTGCCGACCCTCTTTGAGCCCGAAGCCTAGTCCGCGGCTTCGACGACGATCCGGTTGCCGGAGACCTCGACCACCCGCACGGGCGTGCCCGCCGGGATGTGCTCTCCGCCGCTGAGTACGTCCAGGCGTTGCTCTCCGAACATGGCGATCCCGGAAGGCCTCAGCGCCGACGCGGTCTCGCCTTCCGCGCCGATGGCGAGGTCGTGCGGCGTCCCCGTCCCCGCCAGCCGCTGCTCCTCGGTCATCTGCGGCGGAGGGAGATAGAAGGCGCGGCCCCACGGGATGCGGGGCAGCATGCGGAACGCCCACGCCACGGCCAGCGGCGCGCCGACGATGGTGACCGACGCCATGGTCCAGCCGAAGGCCGCGGACTCGCCAAACGCCATTACGATTCCGGAGACGGCCAGCACCGCGGCCACGACGGCCAGCATGCCGAGGCTGACCAGGAAGACCTCCAAGATCACCGCGATCAGGGCGCCGACCACGAGCAGGATCGGAAGCGTCACGCCTGCTTTTCTCCCGCGTCCTCGATGCAGCGCACGACGATGCGGTTGCCCTGGACCTGCACGATGCGTACACGCGCGCCCCGGTCGATGAAATCGCCCTCCGTCACGACGTCGCGGCGGCGCCCCTCGATCGTCGCCCGGCCCGCGGGCCGCAGCCCCGTGTCGGCCACGCCTTCCTGTCCCACGGCGGCCTGCTCGCCCTCCGCGGTCGGCGCCAGCGCCGAGCCCTGCAGCGTGCCAGCGGCCGGGTCGCCCTCGAGCGCCAACCGGCGGAACAAGGGCAGGGTATGGATGTGCTTGGCCAAGAAGAAGATCGCCACCCCGGACGCGAACGTGCCCAGCAGGAAGTCTCCGGCCACGCCGATCAGGTAGTCGGAGGTGTCCATCCCCGGGCTGCCTGCGCCGCTGCCGGCTTCCGGAACGGCCGCCATCGCGACCGACGTCAGCAGCAGCACGAACCCGACTATGCCGGGCACGCCGAAGCCGGGCAGCAGGAAGATCTCGACGATGATCAACACCACGCCCGCGAAGAACATGATGATCTCCAGCGAGCCCGCGAAGTCGGCCACCGCCGCCGCGCCGAAATACAGCCCCCACGCGATCAGCGCTAGCACCTCGGGGATGCCTGTGCCTGGCGTCTTGAGTGCGAAGTAGAGCGCGCCGATGCCGATGAAGAACAGGATGCCGCGCATGCCGATCAGCCAGCGCGAGGTCCGCTCGGCCCAGGTCCACTGCAGCTGCATCTCGAGGGCGCCGGGTGCCCTGATCCGTTCCAGCAAGGACTCGAGGACCGGCTCGATGCGCGAGCAGATGTCGTAGTCCATCGCCTCGTGCGCGCTGAAGATCGCCAACTCGCCTTCCGGCACCACGATCTCGCGGTCCGTGAGCCCCATGCTGCTACGCTCGGCGGCACTCGGCTCCCGGTCGTCGCGGTAGTAGACCCACTCCGTGCCCTTGGAGGGGTCGTCGGCGTCGACCGCCTTGCGGTAGCGCACGATCTCCAATTCCTCGCGCACCATGGCCTCGGCCACGGGCACGGGATAGCCGTTCCCGCGGGCGTATTTGCGGAATGCGGCCGCCACCGGCGCCTGGATCTTCTCGGGGCCCTTCTGGAACCCGCCCGGCCCAATGAGGATCGCCTGCGCGTCGCCGATCTGGCCCGCCCGGCTCATGACGATCTCGCGGCAGGCGAGCGCAATCAACGCTGCGCCCGAGATGGCGCGCTCCTCGATGTAGGCGATGGTGTGGATCGTGTCCGGCAGGTTGAAGATCTTGTCGCCGGTCTCGAGCGAGGCGTGGACGTAGCCTCCGTAGGACTGGATGTCGAAGATGATGAGGTCCGCACCCCACTGGCGCGCCTCTTCCATCCGGCGCAGGACGGAGTCCCTCAGCGAGTCGTCGATCGCCTTGCGGGCATCCCGGAGGTGCACGATCGCGATGCGCTCGAACTTGCGCTCCTCCGTTGAATCCGGCGGGTCCGGCGAACCCTCGGTCGTCGCGTCCTGCGCGAACAGGGGCCACGCAAAGAGCAGAAGGGCGAAGAGCGGGCGCAGCATTCGCTCCCGATTGTGAGACAGGACGCCCCCGGGTCAAGGGGCGGGGGCCAGGAAGCGCCTGCGCGGCAAAAAAAGTGAGCGCCCGCCGCGAAGCGGGCGCTCGGGAGGAAGAGAGGAAGGATCCTCAATGCGAAAGCTTTTGCGCAAAAGCCGTGCGCCTCCACGAGAACGCTAGCCCAGCGCCCGGAGCGGTCAAGCAGCCCAGTCGCGCTGGGGCGTTCGATTGCGAGAAAGAGGCGGCTTCAGGGCCCGATTTGCGGGTTCTTGCGCTGAACTTGACCTGGCTCGCGCGCGGGAGAGAATCGCTCGTCACTGCGGGCCCGTAGCTCAGTTGGGAGAGCGCCTGGATGGCATCCAGGAGGTCAAGGGTTCGAGTCCCTTCGGGTCCACCAGCCTACGCTCGCTGCTCGTCAGAGCAGCGAGCGCAAGGCTGGTGTCCGCCGTAGCCCAAAGGGCGAAGGTGGATCCACCCTCCGTCCACCGCAGCGGTAGCTACAGCCGGCAAGCCCACGTAGTCGGCCCCCTGCTCGCCAGAGCAGCGAGCGGCCGAACGGCGAAGGCGGATTCGCGTGCATGCGCATCTCCCGCCTTGCGAGTGGCCGCATCCGCAGGGACACTGTTGGGTCTTGCCCGGGGCGTCCAGGCGCGCCGGAGGCAGGCGGTCCCATGGAGATTCCCCCGTATGACTTCCGGTCCATCGAGGCGCGCTGGCGCCGCCGTTGGGAGGAGGAACGCCTGCTCCACACGGACCTGCACGGTGCCGGCGACCCGTACTACTGCCTGATGATGTACCCGTACCCTTCGGGGGATCTGCACGTCGGCCACGGCAAGAACTACTTCATCGGCGACGTGCTGGCGCGTTACCACCTGCAGCTCGGCAGGGACGTGCTGCATCCCATGGGCTGGGACGCCTTCGGTCTGCCCGCTGAGAACGCCGCCATCAAGCAGGGTGTCGATCCCGAGCGCTTCACCTACGACAACATCAAAGAGATGAAGCGGCAAATGCGCGAGTGGTCGGTCGGCTACGACTGGGACCGCGAGTTCGCCACGTGTCATCCGGGCTACTACAAGTGGAATCAGTGGATCTTCGTCCAGATGATGAAGCGGGGGCTGGCCTACAGGAAGGCATCGCCTGTCAACTGGTGTCCGTCGTGCAACACCGTGCTGGCCAACGAGCAGGTGATCGACGGCCGTTGCGAGCGGGACGACACCGAGGTCGAGCAGCGCGAGCTGGAGCAGTGGTTCCTGAAGATCACGGACTACGCGCAGCGCCTGCTGGACGGGCTCGACGGGCTGCCCGGCTGGCCCGAGCCCGTAAAGGAGCAGCAGCGCCACTGGATCGGCCGCAGCGAGGGCGCTTCGATCCACTTCCCGATTGCCGGCAGCGGCACGCGCATCGAGGTCTTCACGACGCGGCCGGACACGTTGTGGGGCGCCACGTTCATGGTGCTGGCGCCCGAGCACGCGCTTGTCGACGAGCTCGTGCGCGGCACGGAGCGCGAGGACGAGGTGCGCGCCTACTTGCGCGCCGCGGCGCGCAAGTCGTCGATCGAGCGCCAGTCCGAGACCGGCGCCAAGACGGGCATCTTTACGGGCCGCAGCGCGATCAACCCCGCGACCGCACAGGAGATCCCGATCTGGGTCGCGGACTACGTGCTGATCGAGTACGGGACCGGCGCGATCATGGCCGTGCCGGCGCACGACCAGCGCGACTTCGAGTTCGCGCGCAAGTTCGACTTGAACGTCGTGGTGGTGATCGAGCCGCCCGACGCGCCGGTCGACGCGGCTGCGATGACCGAAGCCGTGCCGCACGAGGGCGTGTGCGTGCGCTCGGGCCCGCTCGATGGAATGGCGGCCGCAGACGCGATCGGCGCGGCCACGCGCTGGCTGGAAGCCGAGGGCCACGGCAAGGGCGAGGTGAACTACCGCCTGCGCGACTGGCTGGTCTCGCGACAGCGCTACTGGGGTTGCCCGATCCCCGTGATCTACTGCGCACAGTGCGGCCCCCAACCGGTCCCGGAAGCGGATCTGCCGGTGCTCTTGCCCAAGAACGTGGACTTCACGCCGACGGGCAAGTCGCCCCTGGCGTCTGTGCCGGAGTTCGTGAACACGACCTGCCCGAAGTGCGGCGCTGCTGCAGAGCGCGAGACCGACACCCTCGACACGTTCACCGACAGCTCCTGGTACTTCTTCCGCTACTTGGCGCCGCGCGACGCGGAGCGCATCTTCGACCCGGAAACGGTGAAGCCCTGGTTCCCGATCCACCAGTACATCGGCGGCATCGAGCACGCCCGCGGGCACCTGCTGTACTGCCGCTTCATCACGATGGTGCTGCACGACGCCGGCCACAGCCCCGTCGAGGAGCCCATCGAGCGGCTGTTCACGCAGGGCATGATCTGCAAGCTGGCCTACCGCTGCGAGACGCACAAGTGGCTGCACGAATCGGAGGTCGACCTCTCCGATCCGCAGAACCCGCGTTGCAAGCAAGACGGAACACCGGTCAGCGCGCGCCTCTACAAGATGAGCAAGACCAAGAAGAACGTGACCAGCCCGGTCGAGCACCTCGACGAGGTGGGCGTCGACGCCTCGCGGCTGTACACGCTTTTCATCGGGCCGCCGGAGCTGGACGCCGAGTGGAACGACCGTGCCGTGCAGGGCCCGTTCAAGTTCCTGCAGCGGCTGTGGGACTCGGCGCATCGCCACCGCGATCTGGTGTTGCGCTATCGCGCGCAGGGCGTCGCCCCAGACAGCGACCGCGAGCTCCGGCGCAAGACGCACGCGACGATCGGCCAGGTGACCCGGGACCTCGAGGGGCTCAGCTTCAACACAGCCATCGCGCGCATGATGGAGCTGAGCAACGAGATCCGGCGCGAGCACGGCGAGGATCCTGCGCTGGGCGAAGCGCTCTGGACCCTGAAGTCGCTGATCGCGCCCTTCGCGCCGCACCTGGGCGAGGAGCTGCATGCGCTCTTCGGCGGGGAGGGCTCCGTCTTTGCAGCCGGCTGGCCGCAGGCGGATACCGCCGCCACGGCGGTGGAGGAGATCGAGGTGCCGGTCCAGGTAAACGGCAAGCTGCGCGGCCGCGTGAAGGTCGGCGTGAACGCGGACCGCGAAGCGATGCTCGCGGCGGCCCGGGCCGACAGCGATGTCTGTGGCCACCTCGAAGGCAAGAAAGTGGTCAAGGAGATCGTGGTCCCCGGCCGAATGATCAATTTCGTGGTGAAGTAGGTCATGGGCGTTCGCATCACCCCCAGGTCCAAGAGCTTCCCGGACTGGTACCAGGACGTATGCCAGGCCGGCGACCTGGCCGAGAACTCGCCGGTGCGCGGCTGCATGGTGATCAAGCCGCACGGCTTCGCGCTGTGGGAGAACATCCGCGATCCCTTGGACCGCATGATCAAGGAGACGGGGCACGTCAACGCCTACTTCCCGATCTTCATCCCACTGTCCTTCCTCTCGAAGGAGGCCGAGCACGTGGAGGGGTTCGCCGCGGAGACGGCGCTCGTGACCCACTACCGCCTCAAGGCGGTGAAGGAGGACGGCAAGACCAAGATGATCGTCGACCCCGACAGCGAGCTGGAAGAGCCGCTCGTCGTGCGGCCGACCTCCGAGACGATCATCGGCCACATGTACGCCAAGTGGATTCAGAGCCACCGCGACCTGCCGGTCCTGATCAACCAGTGGGCGAACATCGTGCGCTGGGAGATGCGCACGCGGCTGTTCCTGCGCACGACCGAGTTCCTGTGGCAGGAGGGGCACACCTGCCATGCCACGGCCGACGAGGCGCAGGCGGAGACGATGCAGATGCTGGGGGTCTACGAGCGCTTGTGCCGCGAGTACCTCGCGGTGCCCGTGCGCGTGGGCCTCAAGAGCCCGCTCGAGACCTTCCCCGGCGCGGACGCCACGTATGCCGTCGAGGGTCTGATGCAAGACGGCAAGGCGCTGCAGATGGGAACCTCGCACAACCTCGGGCAGAACTTCGCCAAGGCCTTCGAGATCCAGTTCCAGGACACGGACGGGGAGCGCAAGCTCGTCTGGACCACGTCGTGGGGCCTCAGCACGCGTACGGTGGGGGCGGTGGTGATGGCGCACGGCGACGACGACGGCCTCGTGTTGCCGCCGCGCATTGCGCCCTTGCAGGTGGTGATCGTGCCCATCTTCCGCAAGGAAGAGGAGCGGGCCGCCGTGCTGGCGGAGGCCGGCCCTCTGTTCGAGCAACTCAATGAGGCGGGTGTGCGGGTGCGGCTGGACGACCGGACGCAGATGAAGCCGGGCGCCAAGTTCTTCGAGTGGGAGAAGAAGGGCGTGCCTGTGCGCCTGGAGCTGGGTCCGCGCGACGTCGAGAGCAGGCAGGCGATGCTCGTGCGCCGCGACGACAAGAGCAAGACGCCGGAGCCCCTCGAGGGCCTGGCGGCGAAGATGCCCGCCTTGCTCGTGGAGATTCAGGACGCCATGCTCACGCGCGCTACACGCTTCCGCGACGAGCACACGCACGAGGCCAACTCCTGGGAGGAGTTCCAAGAGTTGCTCGACGATCCGGGCGGCTTCATCTCGGCGCACTGGGATGGCACGCGCGAGACGGAGGCCGAGATCAAGGCCAAGACAAAGGCCACGATCCGCGTCATCCCGACCAGCGAGGAGGCCCAGCCCGGCGCTTGCGTGCTGACGGGCAAGCCCTCCGAGCGCCGCGTGCTCTTCGGCCGCGCCTACTAGCGCTCCCCGCGTCCTGGCGCCCGCCCGTAAGTAGCTGCGGGGGCTGAAGTTCCGCGCACATGCCCGCTGGACGCCTGTGTCTGCATGGTGTAGGCTTATCGCCTAAAGGGCCCAAGATCCTGTGGGCGGGCCCTCACGGACAGGAGGAGAACATGGAATCCACCCCCGAGCGCGAGGGCGAGACCCCGCTGCCGACTCCCGAGGCGCCCCCCACAGAGACGGTGCTCGAGACCGACGAAGGGCCGAAGAAGCGGCGTGCCTCCATCGTCAGCCGCCTGTTCGGCTTCGGCCGCAAGAACAAGAAGAAGCGCCCGCCGCTGCCCGAGAAGGGCTTCGCTCGGACGGAGAAGTCGCTCGATCTCGAAGCGGAGAGCGGGGACGACATGCTCGACGAGGATCCGGAGTCCGCGCGCATCACCGTGCCCGAGCAGGTGATCCGCGTGCGCACCAGCCGCGTGGGCCGCAAGGACGAGGCGGTGGGAGCGATCCAGGATGGCTTCCGCGAGCTGACTTCCATGCTCAGCAGCGTCAACGAGCGGCTGGAGCGCACCGACGGCACCGGTTCCGAGTTGACGGAGCGCCTCAGTGACCTGCCCGATTTCCTGCGCACGATGCCCCGGCTGCAAGAGGACCAAACGCGGGCGCTGGGCGAGCTGGCCGACAAGATCGCCGAGGGCACGGGCGCCGCGCAACGCGCGGCCGACGCCCTCACGCAGATCCCCGACATCGTTCGCGACAGCGCGCAGGCGCAGCGCGAGGCCCTGAAGGACCAGACCGTGGCGCAAAGGGAGCTGACCAAGGTCGTCCACATCAACCAGCAGAAGGCGTTGCAGCTGTTCCACAAGGCCACCCAGGAGAACCTGCGGGCCGTGGAGCAGCGCGCCAAGACGCAGCAGCGGCAGATGGAGCGGCTGATGGACGCGTCCGTGGCCAACATGCACCGCATGTTCATGCTGGCCGGCGCGTTCGCCATCGCGGCCATCGTCGCGGTGG
>JAPUHK010000213.1 GCA_027297745.1 Planctomycetota bacterium
CTGTTTTGAAGCTCTCGGATTCCCCGGAGTAGATCCGGTCCCGGTCGGGGGGCCGCCCGCAACAGGTTGATCGTGCCGCAGGGCGGCCACATAGGGCCGCCCCTACATGGGCAGTGGTCCGTTTGCCGTTGTAGGGGCGCACCTGTGTGTGCGCCCTACCGTGCGTCTACCGGTTGGGCGGGCTCTGAGCGCAGCGCTACTTTGCGGCGGTGCTGCAGCGCCAGCCACACGCCGACCATAGCGAGCATCAGCATCAGCACGCGCGTCGCGTCGATCTCGCCCTGGGCATCGTGGAACTTGTTCTGGGCATCGTGGAAGTTGTAGGCGCACGCCCCGAGCACCGCGAGCGCGGCGATCAAGCTGTTGAGCACCGGAAGCTGCCGAGCGAACAGGCACAAGAAGAGCATGCTCAGCCCGAAGCCGACCAGCGCGAGGGGGTTCTCGTGCAGGAAGGTGTCCCGCGGCAGGTTGTGCTTGACGCCCAGGTACACGCCGACCAGGCAGCAGGCGGCGATGGCCAGGATGACGAGTTGCGTGCCGAGCAGCCAGATCGTCATCGGCGCCCTCGGGCGGACGGGCTTCGGCTCCACATCCTTCGGCGGCCTTTCCTTCTTGCGCTTGCGCCGGTTCTGGCCGCGCGGGCGCTTTTCCTGGCGCCCACGCGAGCGGCGGTCCGTCGCGGGGGTCGCGTCCCGCTCGTCGCGGACGTCGGGCTCCTCCAATTCCAGCTTGACCCGGCGCTTCGGAGCTTCATGCTTCTTCGCCACCTGGATCATGGACCCGCAGCGCGGGCAGGGCACCGACGTCTCCTCCAGATTCGGGTTGATCCGCAGGAAGGAGTTGCAGTCGGGACAGGTGACGTCCATGGGGGGCTTCTCGGCCCGTTCAGGGCTGTTCTTGAGCCCCGGGCCTCGTGGTCGTCCCTTGAAGATGGGGCCACCGGTCGCCCCGGTCAAGCTCTCACGTGCCCCTAAAATCGATGCATCCCCCGGCCCCGCCCGGGGGGTCAAGAGATCGAGGATGGACGACACGACGCGCGCGCGCAGAGGACTCGGCCCTGGTGACGGCTTTCCAGGCCGGGGACCCCTCCGCCTTCGAGATCATTGTCCGCCGCCACTACGCCAGCCTGCTGGGGGTCGCGGACCGCCGCTGCGGCGGCGGGGCGCTGGCGGAGGACGTGGTCCAGACCGCGCTCGTGCGGGCGCACCGCTACATGCAGCGATCCGGAGCCATCCAAAATCTGGGCGGCTGGCTGCACCGGCTGGTCCAGAACTGCGCCACCGACCTGCTGCGCGTCGAGCGGCGGCGTCTGAGCGGCACCCAACTGGAGGAGGGTCTCGAAGCGTCCGGCACCGACTCGCGCGAACGCGTGGAGCGGGCCGAGCTTCGCGAGCTCATACTCGGCGGCATCGAGCGGCTTCCGGACATCTGATCCAGGTCGTGGGGGAGCGGCTCGATGCGGAGGCGGCCGACCGTTACCTGCGCACGTATGAGGAGACGCTGCAGCGCCTCGAGGGTCGCTACGGCGCCGTGCAGCTCGGCATCGTCCTGAACCGTATCGCCCCGCGCGACCGGCGTTTCCTGCGCTGGGATGCCACGCAGGACGGGATCGCTCGGGATGCGGTGCTCGCCATTCGCGCCGGGCTCTACCGCGCCGCCGAGGAACCCGGCGCGGAACGGCTGTACGTGGGCGTGGAGAACGAGTAGCGCCCCGCATCGGTTACCATCCCCCGCAATGCAGTACCGCCACCTCGGTCGCTGGGGCGTCAAGGTCAGCGTCGTCGGCCTCGGTAGTTGGATGACGCTCGGGGACGTCGTCGACGACAAGGAGACCGGCGCCATCGTGCACAAGGCGCTCGAGGGCGGCGTCAACCTGTTCGACACCGCCGACGTCTACACAGGCGGCGCCGCGGAAGAGGCGCTCAGCCGCGCGCTCGAAGGGGTGCGCCGCAGCGACGTCGTGCTGGCCAGCAAGTGCTACTTCCCCGTGGGGGACGGCCCCAACGAGCGCGGGCTCAGCCGCAAGCACGTGATGGAGAGCTGCCACGGTTCGCTGGCGCGGCTGCAGACGGACTACATCGACCTGTACCAGTGCCACCGCCATGACGACGAGACGCCGCTCGAGGAGACCGTGCGCGCCATGGACGACCTGATCCGGCAGGGCAAGATCCTGTACTGGGGCGTCAGCATGTGGAGCGCGCAGCAAGTCCACAACGCAGTCACGCTGTGCCGGGAGCTGGGCGCCGCCTTTCCGGTCTCGAACCAGCCGCGCTACAACCTGCTCGCACGGGAGATCGAGGCGGAGGTCTTGCCCGCCTGCGACGAACACGGTCTCGGCATCCTGCCGTACTCGCCGCTTGCGCAGGGCGTGCTGACCGGCAAGTACAACGCGCCCTCCGTGCCGGAGGGCTCGCGCGCCGCGGACAAGCGGCGCAGCGCTTTCATGAAGGAGTTCCTCGAGGCGGACCGGCTGGAAAGGGTGGCGCGCATGCAGGCGCTGGCCGAGCGGGACGGCATGACGGCCGCGCGCATGGCGCTGGCCTGGCTGTTGAGCCACAAGCAGGTGTCGAGCGTGCTCGTGGGCGCTACGAGCGTCGAGCAACTCGACGAGAACCTGGGCGCGGCCGAGATCGAGCTGTCCAAGGACGTGCTCGAAAAACTCGACGAGCTGTTCCCGGCTTAGGGGAGCGGAGCTTCGGGCTCGTCGCAGAGAGGCGACCTGCCCTCGTGTCTCTCCTTCGCGGGTGGGGTGCGCAGCTCGCGAGCGCGCTCAATGAACACGGTGATGCTCGGCGACAGGATCACCTGCACACCCGCGAAGAACCAGAAGACGGTCAACGCAATCAACACGGGATCCGCTGCATCCACGATGATCAGATAGGCGCCCAGCGCACTGGCAAGGAGGCACTGGATTCCCAAGACCCACCGCGCCCAGTAGTAGCCGCGCCACAAGATGAGCACGAGTGCCGCTGTGATGACGGAGAGCTCTCCGGCCAGATAGAGCTGCGTGAGGAGCATCGTCAAGCCGATCAGCAGGACCAGGAAGCGGCCCCAAGCGGCGTCGCCCGTGTAGGCCGGTGTTGCATCCTCCGCGGCCATCCCTCTACTTCCATCTTGGATGATAACGGATGCCGGGCTGATAGGTTGGGGCCGTGCAAGTGCGCGAGACGCAGTGCCGCTCGATCCTGACTCGCACCGGTGGGTTCCTGGAATCCTTCAGCCATTCGCTGAATCCGTACCGCGGGTGCAGCTTCGGCAACAGCCTGTGCGGCGTGGCCTGCTACGCGCCGGAGGTCTTGCGTGCCGAGACGCGCCCGTGGGGGGGATACCTGGAGGCCAAGGTCAACGCGGCCGAGGTGTATCCGCGCGATCTGGAGCGCGAGCGGCGGCGCGGGCCCGTGCGCATCTTCATGTCGTCCGTCACCGACCCGTACGTACCGCAGGAGCGCCGCCTGCGCATCACGCGGCGCCTGCTGGAGGCGATGGTTGCGCACCCGCCGGACGCGCTCGTGTTGCAGACGCACACGCCCGGGCCGCTGGGCGACCTCGATCTGCTACGCGCGATCCATGAGCGCTGTGGGGTCAGCGTACAGGTCTCGGTGGAGACCGACCGGGTGGAGATCCCGGGACTGCCGCGGCACGCTTTCGCGCCGGAGGAACGCCTGGAGGCGTTGCGCAGGATCAAGATCGCGGGGCTCCGTGCCGTGGGCGTCGTCGCACCGCTGCTGCCGCTCGCGGACCCTGAGGCCTTCGCGCGGCGCCTGGACGAGTGTTGTACGTCGGTCATCGTCGACCACTACCTGATCGGAGACGGATCCAAGCAGGGCGTGCGCACGAAGCGGCGCGGACTGCCGGCGATCCTGGAGGCGGCCGGGCTCGGCGCGTGGACGCGCATCGAGGTGCTGCACGAGGTGGCGCAGCTTTTCCGCAGCGTGCTCGGTCCGGAGCGGGTCGGCGTCAGCGCCGAGGGCTTCAACGCCGCGGCGTTGGTCAGCCCTCCGTAAGCACGCGGCACAGCGCCCGACAGCGTTGCATGCGCGCCGGACCCCACGCGGCGCGCGGAGGCTCCGCGCTCAGCACGGCGATCGAGCCGTCCTCGATGGCCTGCCTGAGCCCGCGCAGCTCGTTGCGGGCGCGCAGCATGCCCTTGCTGAGCAGCACGACCGCGCGCGATCCCGCCTCCAGCGCTTCGTGCAACTCGGCCCCGGCTTGCCCGCGGACACCCGCGATGAAGCGCACGCCCTCCTCGTGCAAGAGGTCGTGCCGTCCTGCTACGTGCAGCAGCAGCGGCGGGTCCTCCTGACGGCGCAGACGATCGGGGTAGTCCTCGTCCGACAAAGTCAGGACGCGCACGCCCAGATCCTGCAGGGCCAGCAGGTCCTCCTGCTCCCGCTGCAGCACCTCGGGCGGGAACGGTACGGAATCGGGGCCGGACCCCAGCGCTACATCGAGGCGCGCCGGCGCGGGCAGCGGAGCGCGATAGGCGAGCGCCATCCAGCGCACGAGGGCGGAGTCCACGGGCACGCCGGTCACTGTACGGCGACGCAGATGCCGTCGAGGAAGGTGATCTCGATCGACCCGGAGTTGCCCGACGCCCGGCGGTAGGTGTACTTGAAACGCACGGTTCCCAGAGTCGCGTATGTTTTGTCCGGGAAGCCGAGGTCCGCCACGACCTGGCCGTAGGTGCGGAAGAGCAAGCGGCGGTTCAACTCCTTGCTGTTCGCCGTGTGCAGCCCCAGCTTGCGGATGCGGTCCTCCGCCGTCGGTGCCGTACGCAGGGTCTCGATCAGCCGCACATCGGCAGGGGCGGGTCCCGCGCCCTTCTCGCGCGTGGCCGTGCGCTGGATCAGGTTCCCCGCCTCCAAAGGCTGCGTTTTTGGGGCGGTCCACTGTGGGAGCTCGGCGATGCGCTGCTCGAGCCGGCGGTCGATCGAGCCCTCGAGCTTGGCCACGAGCGCGTCCAGGTCGGGTTGTACAACGTGCGCGGGAGGGGTGGCGGGGTCGGCCGGCAGCAGCGTGGACCCGAACGCACCCACGATGCCGCCGAAGAGACCGGCGAACCAGACGGCTGCGGTGCTGCGGTGGCGCGACATGCCCCGATTGTCGACCCGGGGTCCCCCCGCTTTGGGCGGCTATGAGCTCCATCGGCGCCGAGGCATGCGGCAGCGTTGCCGCACTCTCCGTAGCGCAAGTCGTGCCCCGACAGCGAGTAACAGTTGAACCATGAGGTAACTGTTACTTCAAACGGCTGGCGGCGGCGCGGATGGCGCCGTCCCAAGGGTTCAGGCGCAGGTAGCGCTCGTAAGCCTCGAGCGCCTTCTGCGTTTCGCCTTCCATCGTGAACAGGTATCCGAGCGCCTTGTATGGCCGCCGGCTGTCGGGACGTTTCCGGCACAGCGCCTCGAGCAGCGGGATCAGCCGCCGCAACTCGGGCCGCGCCCCCACGTAGCTCGGGCGCAGGGCCAGCTGCAAAGCCGCGGCACGCCGCAGGACCGTGTTGGGGTCCTGCAACAGGGGCTCCAGCGCCTCCGGATGTTTGGGCGCCACGGCCGACAGCGCCGCCCGCCGCACCATGGGATGCGCGTCGTTCAGCTGCGGCCGCAAGTCCGTATCGAATTGCCCCAGCATCCAGGCCGCGCCGGCGCGGTAGACCGGGTTGTCGCTTTGCAGCAGTGGCTTCAGCAGCTCCGGCGCCTTGGGATCGCGCGCGCGCCCCAGCGCGACCGCATCCGCCAGCTTCGTGCGGTGGTTGCGCTCCTCGGCTCCGGGCCACAGGCGGTTGAAGTGCTCGGCGTCCCAACCGGGCATCTCCCCCGGATGGCAACCGCGACAGGCGTTGGGCACGCCGTGCTTCTGCGTGTTGCGCGGGGACGGGATCGAGATCGTGTGGTCGTACACCTTGCCGTGGCCGCCCTCGATCACCAGCCGTTGCATGTGGCAGGCGACGCAACGGCTGCCGGTGCTGTCCGCCTTGTGCTTCGTGTGCTCCGTGAGCCTGCCCGTGACCTGCTCATGGCAGCTCTTGCAGGAGCGGTCCGGATCCTCGGGGTAGTAGAGGTCGCCGGGCGCGCCGCTCCCGTGCGGGTCGTGACACGTCGTGCAGCCCAGCGGACGGCAGCGGCTCTGCATGATGGGCACGAGGTTGTGGATCAGCTCGCGGGCGCGGCCGTCCGGGTGCAAGTGTTTTTGGTCCTCGAGCCCGTTGACGTCGGTGAAGGCGAACAGGTCGTCGCCCGGGCGGAACCCCGCCGCCACCTCCTCGCGCTCCGCGTGGCAATAGCCGCACGTCTGGTTGCTGCGCTCGACCGTCAGCCGCGCCGGGTTGACGATCGGATCCGGTCCGTCCGCGAGCTTGCGCCACTTGGCCACGTGCCCGGCCGCCGGGCCGTGGCAGGACTCGCAGCCCACGACCGACTCCTGCCAGCGCGTGGCGTACGTGCCGCGCCCGGCGTCGTAGCCCACGTCGTATCCGGTCATGTGGCACTCGCCGCAGCGGCTGTTGAAGTTGCGCAAGGGGCCGTACCACGAGTTAGAGCTGTCGGGCGGGATTTCGAAGTGGCGCGGCCCGCCGAAGATGAAGTCGGCGTAGTCGAACCACCTGCGCGTCGGCACTTCCAGGTAGACGGGCAGCACCTGCAGCCGTCCGCGGTCCAGCTCCGTCATGAACATCTGGATGCGGCGCACGCCGACCACGCCCGTCACCGGGAAGCTGCGCAACTCGCCGCCGGGCCCCTCCACCTCCATCTGCGGGCCGGGGCCGAGGCTGTGCGCGATGCCACGCGAGCGGAAGACCTCGCCGTCGAAGGGCCGCGCCGAATCGACCGCCTCGTCCTGCTTGCGCCAGCGGATCGTGTTCGCGTGCGCGGTCTTTTGCCACTGCGCGTTGATCTTGGGATGGCAAGCGGCGCAGCTGGCGCTTCCGGCCCACCCGGTTTGGGGCGCCGCCGGCTTCTCTTCGGAGCCCGCCTCGCGCGTAGCGTACGGCAACAGCAGGCACGCGACGACGACGAGCAACAGGCCAACCTTGCGCGCGGACACGGGGCGATTCTAGCGCAGGCGTGCAGGCTGAGGCTAAGGCAGGAACGACTTGACGTTTTTCAGCTTGAGGGGCAGGTACTTCTCGATGATGTAGTTCAGGTCCCACTTGGCGAAGGCCTGCTGCTCCGCGCGCACGCCCATCTTGAGCTGCTGGCGCATCGCGCGCTGCCATTTGGGGTTGGCCCTGAAGAACGGGTCGTTCTTGAGCGCGTCCTTGGCGCGCTTGATGTCCGTGGGTTGCAACTTGTGCGTCGCATCCATGAGCTTGTGGTCGAGGATGTCCTGCGGCGTGACGCCCAGGAAACGCGCCTGCGGCACCGAGAAGAAGCGGCTGATGTGGGCCGCGTTGCCCGACCCCACCTTCAGCGTGCGGTAGATGTTGGCGAAGGCGTACGGGTCGCAGTCGGTGAAGGCGTAGACCGGGATCTTCTTGGAGTCGGCCAGCCGCCGGATGAAGCGCCGCGTGGCGCGGGTGGGCACGCCCCCCAGCTCCACGATCACGCACTTCGCGTCGCGCCAGTACTTGTGGTAGTTGAGCCGCTGGAACACGCCGCCGGTCTCGATCGCCAGCACGAATCTGGCCCTGGTCTCGAAGCGCAGGTGCTCGACCGAAGAGGGGATCGTGTACGCGCCCGATCCGAAGCGGGTGCAGTCGATCTCGATCTCCTCCTCCGTCTCCGGGTCGCGGTCGATGACCACCAGCTCGCCGGCCACCGCGCCGCCGTGGTCCTCCGGATAGAAGCGCAGCTCCTCGCGCGACACGTCGTGCACCGAGAACATGGCCTCGATGTCGTCCATGCAGGTATCGGACTCGGACTGCTCCTGGAACTTGGCGTCGCCCCAGTTCTTGGACTGGTAGTAGGCGTCCCGCTTCGTCGCGAAGTCGTTTTTCTCGACCAGCTCCTTGGAGAGCGCCATGAAGCGCAGCGACTGGGCGAAGGTCTTGACCGTGTTGTAGTTGAGCGTGCGCTCCACCTTGGCCTTGCCGATCTCGAAGTAGCCTTTCTTCTTGTCGTAGGAGACGTTCGACAGCGAACGCGTCGGCAGGATCAGGACCGGCTGGTCGAGGGCCCCGATCGTCTCGTAGACCTCCGCCGCCACGTCCGTGATCTGCTCCACGACCAGGTCGTCGCGCAGCACGCGCCCCTTGCGCTTCGCGGTCTTCTTCTTCTTCTTGGCCTTCGTCTTCTTGCGGGCGGTCTTCCTCTTCTTGGCGATCATGACGACTTCCGGGTCCTCTCGAGGATGCGTTCGAGCTTGCGGCAGGTCTGGTCGCGCTCCTTGTCCGTGAGCTTGAGGATCTCCTGCAGCGCGATGCCGATGTGGGGGAGGTAGAGCGTGATGAAGCTGAGCTTGCGGGCCTCGTCCGCGATGCGCTTGCGCTTGTTGATGAAGACGCCGATGCGGCGCCCGCATTCCTGCAGTGCGCGCCGGACCTCCTGCAAGATCACGTCGTAGTTGGCTACAGCCTCCTTCGCCTCTGAGGTGAAGGGCACCCACACGCTGGCCATGTGCACGACGATCACCAGCGGCCCGACCGGCAGCGAGCCGCGCGGCTGGCTGAGCTTGTAGTTGCGCCAGGCCGTGGCCGCCACCGCCTTGGTGATGGCGCACGCCCCGCCCTGGTAGAGCAGCGGCACGCGGTTGGCGAAGCGCAGCACCTGCGCGGGCTCGTCCGCGGGAAGTTCGCCGCCGTAGCCGACGGCCGCCTCGATCTGGAAAGGGTTGCCGCGGTAGACCGTGGGAGGCCGCGTGGCGGAAGTGACGAACTCGAGATCGAACTCCTTCTCCAGGCCCTTCTCCAGTTGCTTCTCGCCGATGGGCGAGAGGCAGTCGGTCGGCGGCGCCATGATCTTCGTTTCCTGGATCGCTTCGTAGAGGTTGTCCGCCTGGTCGCGCGCGATCGTCTTCGGATGGTAGCCCTCGCTGATCCCGGCTTCCTTCAGTATCTGCTTGGCGATGCGCGCGCTGACGCGCGAGAAATCCGTCTGCAGAAACCCCTTCACCGTCCGGCTGGACGAGTCGCGCATCATCTTGATCAGCACGCCGAGCTCGACGCCGTAGGGATGCGGCTTGATCTCCCTGGTGGGCTCCGGAAGCGCCTTCGAGACGCGCTCGTGGACGACCTGCTCCCCTTCCGGGTCGCGGAAGGTGATGCGCGCGTGCGGGTTGGCGACGGCCGTCTGCTTGAGGTATTGGTCGACGCTCTTGCCGTGCCGCTGGTAGCGGCCCTCGATCTCCAGCTCGACGCGCGTCCCCTGCGGGACCTGCTCGCTGGCCGGGACGTCGACCTCCTTGTCCTCGGGTGCGTTCTTGGCCAGGTTGATGCCGATGCGGTAGCGGTGCGGCTTAGCGCGCGCGCTGGTGCGCGACGTGATCAGCACCGGCTGGCCGGTGGTCATCTGCGCGTACAGCGCCGCGGCGCTGATGCCGATCCCCTGCTGCCCGCGGCTCATGCGCAGCCGGTGGAACTTGGAGCCGTAGAGCAGCTTGCCGAAGATCTTCGGGATCTGCTCGCGCAGGATGCCCGGCCCGTTGTCCTGCACCGAGACCGTCAGCCGCGAGGCGCCGCCGAAGCCCTTCCTGGCCTTGCCGTTCGCGCCCTTGAGCAGCAACTGCTTGCCGTCCTTCTTCTTGGTGCGGACGGGGTCGATGGTGATCGTGAGCTCCGGCAGGATGCCGGCCTCCTCGCAGGCGTCGAGCGCGTTGTCGACCGCCTCGCGGACCGTGGTCAAGAGCGCCTTGTTGGCGTTGTCGAAGCCGAGCAGGTGGCGATTCTTGGCGAAGAACTCCGCGACGGAGATCTCGCGCTGGGCGGCCGCCATCTCTTTGGCGGTGGAGTAGCGGGCTTTCTTGCGGGCCATCGTTCCCTGGTCTACGGGCCTATTGTGGCCGATTCAGGCGCATCGTCGACTCTACTGGAGGCGCCGGACGCCTTCCGGGCGGCACGGGCCTCCGTTTTGGTCACGGCCGCCGAATAGTCTTCTGTTTAGTAGATGGCGCGTTTCCTCCTGCCTCTGATCTTCTTCGGGATTGCCGCGGGAGCGGCCGTTCTGGCGGTGCCGATGCTGGTCCGCACGCCGCCCAGACCTCCGAAGTTGCGCCCCCTGTTTCCTGAGGTGCCCGACGACCCGTCGGTGAAGAGAGTGGGCACGCCCGAGTTGCTGGCGCGGCTCGAGAACCTGGACGGTGACGCTCCGGAGGTCAAGGAGTTCCTGAGCCGCGGGGCGGAGGCGCGGCAGGCAGTGCTCGAGCGCCTGCGCGGCAAGACCCTGCCCGCCGGCTTGATGGAGCACGTCGACAAGCTGAATCTCGATCCGGCCGACCTGCTGGCGATCGCGCGCGATACCGCGTTACCGTTCGAGTCGCGCGGCTCCGCCTACTTCGTGCTGCATCCGCATCGCACGCCCGAGGTGCGGGCGGCGCTGCAGAGGGCGATCCTCGAGGAGGAGAACCTCCACCCGCTGTTCGGGGCCGTGCAAGCGGCGGGTCTGCAGGCCGACTCCGCCTACTGCGAAGTGTTGCTGGAGCGCTTCGAGCAGGAGCATGGAAGCTCGATCGAGCCGCCACTCCTGCGCGCGCTCGGGCAGTCGCGTTGCATGAAGGCGCTGCGGCCCATGGAGGCGCGGCTGACGGCGTTCGATGCGCCCGTGGCCATCCTGCTCGTGGGCGTAAAGGCCGCGATGCAGATCGAGGTCACGGCGGGGAAGCGCATCGGGCGGCGCATTCTCGACGACCGCGATGATCTGCCGCCGAAGCTGCACAGGGCCATCAAAGAAGAGATACTGAAGTAACCGTTACCCCGTAACGCAGCAGCAAGTCATTGCTGCGCATCAACCGGCACAACCACCGCCGTTGCATCTAGTTAGGGCGGTTGCACGAGGTAACGGTTACGGGCACGGGAACCAGGCGTCCGGTGCCGGGACGCTCGGCGCGGGCGGGTTGCGGTGCGCCCAGGCCGCGGCTGCGGCGGCGACCACCGCGGCCAGAGCCGGGAATGAGGTCACAGCGGGCTCGCGTGGGGACTCGAGCGCGAAGCCGGCGCCGCCGCTCGACAGGGCGTCCAGCACCTGCATGCGGCGCTCGAGGGCTTGAGGGAGCGCACCCGCGAGGCGCGTCGAGGGCAAGCCCAGCCCCGCGAGGAAGCAGGGCACATCCACCTCGACCACATAGGGCGGCTCCTGGGGCGTCCAGGGGAGCGCTCGGGCGGCGCGCAGCAAGGGCAGGGCGGCCTTGAACAGCGGCAGCCGGTGGCGCGCCAGCGCGCTGGTCGATTCCTTGGGCGTGCGCAGCGGGTGCCGTTGCCCGTGCGGCCGCCCCGCGGCGAAGGCGCGCGCCTGGCGCAGCAGGCGCTTGGTCGTGGGGCTCTCGAGCGTGCGCAACACCTGGTCGCGCTCACCACCGAGGCCCAGGTGCTCCACGAACGCGTGCGGCAGTGAGCAAGGAGCAGCCAGCCCGCACACGCACGCGCCATCGGCCGGCTGCGGCGGCTCCGCCTGCTCGTACAGCTCCGTGAGCACGAGCCGCTCGGCCGTGTGGCGCCCCGTGGCGATCCACCAACGCGGCGCGCGTCCGGGTCCGGGCAGATACGGCGCCAAGCCGCGCACGGCGATGTCCATTGGTGCTGTTGTAACACTGGACGCGAGCGGCGCGACGGTGGCGTTGCCGCCGGGAAAGGGAGAGGGAGCGGGACAGGGAGCGCAGACAGCCTTCGCTCCCGCACCCACTCCCTTTCCTCCCGAGGGTGCGGGCCCGGCGCTTGTGGCGCCGGGCCCGTGCTCCTTCACAGGATGTACAGCAGTGCGTCGAGGTCGGGGGCGGAGGCGCGGTAGTTGTAGTCGCGCGCCACCCGGCCCAGCTCCGGAAGGTCACGCTCGTCGCCGATGATGCCGAGACCGACGGCCGACATCGCACGGGTCACCGTGGGCCTGCTGCGCGTGCGCAGGATCTCCACCAGGGGCGTGACGCCACGGCGGTCGCCGAGCTTGCCCAGCGCCGTGATGATCTGGCCCTGGACCGTCATCGACTTGGCCTTGTCCAGCTCTTCCAGCAGCACCTTCACGAAGTTGGCGTCCCGCAGCATTCCGAGCCCGGTGGCCGCATCGCGGCGCAGGTCCTCGCTGCGTCGCTCGCGCAGCGCGATCAGCAGCGCGTCCTTGATCTCGGGCCGATTATCTTCCATCAGGCCGAGCGACACGCAGCAGAAGCCGCGCAGCATCGCATCACCGCGCGAAACCACGATCTGAACGAGCTCCGGGATGGCGCTCTTGTCCTTGACCAGACCCCGGGCCAGCAGGAACGCGGCGCGCGTGTCCGTGTCCTTGCGCTTGCCCGAGATCGCCGCGAGCTTCGCCGTGATGTCCTTGCGCTGCTCGGGGTTCATGGTGTTCGCCCGGTCTTGGTAGCGGACGTAGGTGCCGAGGCCGAGGGCCGCGAACGGGCGCTGGCCGTAGCTGCCCCGCTCCGCATACTTCAGGAGCAGCCGGATCGCGCTGCGCGTACCGACCTTGCTCAGGCTGATCGTGGCGAAGTTGACGGCGCTGGGGTCGCCGCTTCTGTCGATGAAGCGCTGTAGCGCCCGTACGGCCTTCTCCTTGTCAGCCGGGTCAGTGAGCTTGGGCGCGATGGTGCCGACGCCGATGGCGGCGGACCGCTTGGCGATCATCCCGAAGCGGCGGCGCTTCAGGACCGTGTAGAGCGCCTCGATAGAGTCCTCCTGGGCGTGCTTTGCCAGGGCGTAGCCCACGAACGCCTGCAGTCGCTCGGAGATCTGCTTGTGTCCGGCCAGCTCGCGCGTGACGAACGCGCGGCGCAGCTCCATGTGCACTTCCAGCAGGTCGCCGCTCAGCTTGCCGTCGTCGCCCATGAGGCCCAGACCGGCCAGGATGCCCGCCGGCACGTTGACGTTGCTGTAGTCCTTGCGCAGCAGCTCGAACAGCGGGCGTGCGGCGGCGGTGTCCCGTTGCAGGCCCAGGGCGACCGCGCACCAGGCGCGCTCCCGCGTGCGCAGGCTCTCGTCTGCGACGGCCTCGATGCAAACGCGGCGTACGGCCCGGAGTCCGGCTTCGTCCAGCTCGGGCAACAGACCCAGCGCGATCGCGGCCGATTCCGTCGCCTGCCCGCCCAACTTGATGTGCTTGCCGCGGTCGTTCTTGAGCTTGTTGTGGAGCGCCGCTTCGAGCAGCGGGATGTGGGACGCATCGCCGATCTTGCCGATGGCGACCAGGCAGCCGCCGTGCACGTCCTCGTTCTCCCACGGGATCTGCAGGCGCTCTTCGAGAGCCGGCAGGATCACGCGCTGCACCTTTTCCCGCGTGATTCTCTGCGGGTTGTTGCGGTTCATCTTGTCGAAGCCGCCGCTGACGCGAATGCCCCCGCCGCTGGTGACCAGCTGCCCGCGCATGTGGTCCTTGATGTTGATGATGTCGTCGCTGTTGTAGGCCCACCAGAACTGCCAGTTGTCGAAGCTCGCGGTCTGCTTGGTGCGCGCACGCTTGCGGCCGCCGTTCTTGGGGCCGATCTTCGGCGGCGGGCCCGCCTGCGAGCCGGTGTCGTTCCCACCGCTCGTCGGCCTGTTGTCGCCGTTGGGGTCGGGCTCGGTCGGCGTCGTCTCGCCGCCCGGATCGGCCGGATCCGTCGGCGGGGGCGGCGGCGGATCCGGATCGCCCGGTGTGCGCAGTCCCGGCGGTACGCCGCCGTTCGGTCCGCGGAACTGGCCGCCGTGTGCGTAGACGCTCTCACCGATCCACAGGAGTGCCGCGCCTAGAACGAAGAACAGAAGATGTCGCATGACTCCACCTTTCGACGATTGCTTTTCTTTGGCACCCGCTCTCACACTCTTTCGTAGGTACGGGAGGCATGAAGGCAAAGGGCATGCCCGAAGCGCACAGCCGTTGTTCGTTCCAAGTGCAAGCGAACGGCGACAGTTCGCTGCCAATCGCGTCAACGCAGGTTGACGTTGCGCGCACGGCGTTACGGTGGCGTAAGGGGGCGCCGTGCTGGCGTAACGGTTGTCATCCCGTATA
>JAPUHK010000214.1 GCA_027297745.1 Planctomycetota bacterium
CTATCGCGACGAGTACTACCACCCCGAGAAGGAGCAGTCGCGCAACCTGGCCGAGGTGATCATCGCGAAGCAGCGCAACGGTCCGACGGGCAAGGTCGACTTGCGCTTCTCGGGGCAGTACCTGCGCTTCGACAACTACCAGCACGGCGAAACGCCCTTCTAGCTCTTTTTGGGAGGGGTGGTGCCGCGTGGAGCGTACGACCCCGGGTGCCGGTGGCGCGGCACTTTTCCTTGTAGGTCGGAGGTTCCCGCGCCCAGGTTCGGGCACCTATAATCCCCCCCTCCCGTGCGGACCGTACTCGCGCTTGCAGCCCTGCTCCTGCTGCTCCCCGGCCCTGCCGGGGCCATGCAGGAGCGTAAGACCGTGGTCGGGGTGCGTTTCGAGGGCAACCGCCGCTACACCGAGCAATTCCTGCGGGAGCAGGTGCGCACGAAGGCCGGAGAGCCTCTGGACGCGGCCTTGCTGTCACTCGACGAACGCACGCTGCGCCGCTACTTCACCGCCGTGACCGACATCGAGGAGCGCGAGGTGGAGGGCGGCGTCGAGGTCGTCTTCCACGTGCTGGACAAGCTGACCGTGGGGCAGGTCGAAGTGCGCGGGATGCTGGGGGTGGACAAGGAGGACTACAAGCCGCTGCTGACCACACGCGCGGGCCGCCCCTTTCACGAGCACACGCTGCGGGTCGACAAGGAGACGCTCGAGCGGCTGCTGAAGGAGAAGGGGTACTACTTCGCCGAGGTGAGGCACACGCACCGTCCCTCGCGCCGCGCAAACATCGAAGACGTGCGCTTCACGGCCTTCCCGCAGCGCAAGGTTCTGGTGGACAAGGTGATCCTCGAGGGGGCGCACTCGCTGGACCACGCAGACCTCCTGTCGGGCATGCAGAACTCGGACCGCTGGCGCCACCTGCTCCTCGGCTGGATCAACCCGACCACCTTCGACCGCGAGGCCGTCGACCAGGACCGGCGGCGGATGGAGATCCGCTACCACCTCGAGGGCTTCCTGGACGCGCGCGTGGCGTTCGTGGGCGTGAGCTTCGACGAGGCCCGGCGCCGGGCCTCGCTGCGCTACCGCGTCCACGAGGGAACGCGCTACAAGGTCAGCGAGCTGAACATCGAGTACGGCAAGCAGCCGGCCGACCTCCCCGCCGAGGAGGACCGGCGCTTCCTCGGCATCCACGTGCTCTCGGAGCTGGCGGGGGTGCGCGCCGGGGACCCCTTCCGCCGCGAGGACCTCGACCGCGGCAAGCGCCTCGTCAAGGAGCGGCTGTGGTCGCGCAGCTACGCCCTGATGCAGATGGAGGAGGTGATCTTCCCCGACCCGGAGAACCACACGGTCAAGATCATCCTCAGGCTGCGCGCGGGCCAGAAGGTGCGCATGGGCCGCCAGCGCTTCCGGGGCAACATCTACACGCGCGACAAGGTGCTGCGTCGCGCCTTCCGCTACGGGGCGCGTCCCGGGGAGCCCCTCGACCCCAAGCAGCTGGAGGTCGGCATGAACCGGCTCCGCAGCCTGCGCTTCTTCTCGCTCGTGCGCCTGCCGAACGTGACCGGTCTGAACCCCTTCGGGCTGTTGCCCGCCAACGATCCGCAGAACCCGGACGTTTACGACGTGGAGGTCGAGGTCCAGGAGAGGGACACGCGTGAGTTCAACGTCGGCGGAGCCTTGTCGACAGACGGCGGGCTGATCGGAACGTTCGACCTGCGCTACCGTAACTTCGACATCACCAAGCCGCCCACGCGCCTGCTCGGGATGTTCGACCCCGACGCGTTTCGCGGTGCGGGGCAGGAGTTCGTCATCAGCTTCCGTCCCGGAACGACCTTCAGCAGCTTCGAGTTGACGTTCCGCGAACCGTCCGTGCGCGACTCCCTGTGGTCCTTCGGCTCGAGCATCTTCCAGCGCCTGGCTCTGTACGACACCTGGGACCAGAACACCACCGGCATCGTGGCCAACGTGGGGCGCTTCTTGGACCGGCGCCAGCGCTGGTCCATGGCCTTCGACTGGTCGCTGCGCGAAGTGGTCGTCTCGGACCTGGAGCCGAACGCCCCCCAGGCCGCTTTCGACGCGCAGGGCCATAGCGCCGTGCACTCCATCGGATGGCGGCTCACGCACGATGTGCGCCGGAGCTTCGGCCGCACCATCACGGGCCACCGCTCGACGCTCGGGCTCACGTTGAGCGGCGGCATCTTGGGCGGCGAAGTGGATACGTTCCGGGTGGACCTGTCGCACCGGCGGGGCATCAAGCTCTGGCGCACCCAGTCGGGAGACTGGTGGCGTCTCACGGTGCGCGGACACGTCGGGTGGATCACGTCCTTCTCCGACACCACCGACGTCCCCATCTTCGAGCGTTACTTCACCGGCGGTCGTGATCTGCGCGGTTTCGAGTTTCGCGGTATCGGCCCGCGCAGCAACGGCAGCCCGGAGGGCGGCGATTGGCTGGCCACGATCCAGATGGAGTTGATCATGCCCGTCAGCCACAACCCGCGGGGGGGACCGGGCATCGATTTCGTGCTTTTCCTGGACCAGGGCACCCTGACGACGGACTTCGACGCCTTCGTCGACGACCCCATGTGGCGCCTGACCGTGGGCTTCGGCATCGGCGTCTCGCTGACTCCGGGCCAGCCGCCGTTCCGCTTCGATTTCGGCTTCGCGTTGTTGGCCGAAGACCAGGACGACAAGGAGGTCTTCTCCTTCTCCATTCAGCGGCAGTTCTGAGGGCAGATCCTCGGCCTTGGCCTCGCGAACACCCGTCGGGGCTCGGGCCGAAGCTCGGACCCGGGCTCGAATGAAGCACAGACCCTATAATCCCCGGATTCCGTGAAGGAACGCGCCCAAAAGACGCTGCATCAACCCGTCGAGCTCTCCGGTGTCGGCCTTCATACCGGAGTCGAGGCCGCTGTGCGCCTGTTGCCCACAGACCCCGACACCGGGATCGTGTTCCGGCGCACCGATCTGCCCGGCCATCCCGAGGTGCCGGCCCGCCTGGACTACCGCTGTGAGCGCCGACGCTGCACGGCGCTGCGGAACGGCAAGGCGGAGGTCCAGACCGTCGAGCACCTGCTGGCTGCGCTGCACGCCTTCGAGCTGGACAACGTGGTGGTGGAGATCAGCGGCCCGGAAGTGCCGGGGCTGGACGGCTCGAGCCTGCCCTTTGTCGAGGCGCTCCGGTCGGGCCGCGTCACGGAGCAGAAGGCCACACAGAACATCTTCACGCCCGCGCGTGCGCTCCACTTCCGCCACGGCGACATCACGCTGGTGGCGCTGCCGCGCGAGGAGGGGTTGCACCTGAGCTACACGCTGAGCTACGACCGGCCACGTTCCATCCAGCAGACCTGCTCACTGGAGGTGACGCCCGACAGCTTCGCGACCGAGATCGCGCCCGCCCGCACCTTCGTCACCGAAGAGGAGGTGCCGCAGTTGCGCGAGGCCGGGCTCGGCAAGGGGGCCGGCGAGGACAACACGCTGGTGATCAGCTCCGACGGGGAACAGGACGCCGCCGGGCTGCGCTTCAGCGACGAGTACGCGCGCCACAAGCTCCTGGACCTGCTCGGCGACCTGTGCCTGCTCGGGCGTCCGCTGCACGCGCAGATCATGGCCTACCGCAGCGGCCACGAGGCGAACGCCGCGCTGGTGCAGAAGCTGTGGGGGGAGATGCACCGGCAGGAGGACCTCGGCTACATAAGCCGCCGCACGGGCTTCGACATCCACGAGATCATGCGCGTCCTGCCGCACCGCTATCCGTTCCTGCTCGTGGATCGGGTCGTGGAGATTGAGGGCTTCAAACGCGCGGTCGGCCTGAAGAACGTGACCATCAACGAGCCCTTCTTCATGGGCCACTATCCGGGCACGCCGATCATGCCGGCCGTGTTGACGCTGGAGTCGCTCGCGCAGCTGGCGGGCATCCTGCTACTGCGCAAGCTCGAATACAGCGGGAAGGTGGCCGTCTTCCTGGGTATGGACAAGGTGCGCCTACGCCGCGCCGTCGTACCGGGCGATCAACTGCGCCTGATCGTCGAGACGCTGCGCCTGAGCAAGCGGGGCGGCAAGGTGCGCGCCCGGGCTACGGTTCGGGACCACCTCGTGGCCGAAGCGGAAATGAAATTCATGCTGGTGGATTCAGCCAGCAACGTCGAGGACGAGGAGCTATAGCGTGCCGCTAGTGCATCCCACCGCCGTCGTCTCGGACGGCGCCCGGCTGGCCGACGACGTGCACGTGGGCCCCTACGCCGTGATCGGCCCCAAGGTCCGTATGGGCCGCGGCTGCCGCATCGAGGCGCACGGCGTGGTCACCGGCTCCACCCGCATAGGGGAGCACAACCGCATCCACTCGCACGCGGTGATCGGGTCCGACCCGCAGGACCGCAAGTACCGCGGCGAGGAGACGCACCTCGTGGTGGGGGATCGCAACGTGTTCCGCGAGGGGGTCACCGTCAACACAGGCACGGTGCAGGGGGGCGGCAAGACGCAGATCGGCTCACGCTGCGCGTTCCTGGCCAACTCCCACGTGGCGCACGACTGCATCGTGGGCGACCACGTGCTGCTGGCCAACAACGTGATGCTGGCCGGACACGTCCGGCTGCACGACCGCGCTACGATCAACGGCGGCGCCGGGATCCACCACTTCACCACCGTGGGCCGCTGCGTGTATGTCGGCGGCCTCACCCGTATCACGCGCGACGTCCCGCCCTTCATGATCGTGGAAGGCCACCCCTCGCGCGTACGCGGGGTGAACGTGATCGGCATCAAGCGCGCCGGCCACTCGGAGGAGACGATCCTGATCTTGAAGGAGGCCTTCCGCACGCTGTACCGGTCGGACCTCGTGCTCAAGGACGCCATGGAGCGTCTGGAGAAGCAGTTTTCGGGTTGCCCCGAGCTGCTGGAGTTGGTTTCTTTCCTGAGGGCCAGCGAGCTCGGACGCCAAGGACGTCAGTTCGAGTCGCCGGACCGGAGTTTGAAGTGAGATCGCCCTTGCGCGTGGGCGTCGTAGGGGTCGGCCACTTCGGCCGCAACCATGCGCGCATCTACGCCTCGATGCCCGAGGTGGAGTTGGTGGCCGTCGCGGATCCGAAGGGGGACCGCGTCTCGGCGGTGGCGCAGCAGTACGGCGCCCGTGCCGTGGCCGACCACCAGCAGTTGAGCGAGTTGGACGCCGTCTCGGTCGCGGTCCCGACCAACTGCCACGCCGAGATCGCCTGCTGGTTCCTGGAGCAGGGGATTCCCGTGCTGGTGGAGAAGCCCCTGGCGGACAGCGTGGAAGCGGCCGAGCGCATCGTCGACACGGCGCGGCGCAACGGCACCTTCGTCGGCGTGGGGCATGTGGAGCGCTTCAACCCCGTCGTGGTGGCCGCCAAGGAGCTCGGCATCCGCCCGGTCTTCATCGAGTGCCACCGGCTCAACCCCTTCTCGTTCCGTGCCACGGACGTGGGGGTCGTGCTCGACCTGATGATCCACGACCTGGACGTGATCCTGCACTTCGTCCGGGCGCGGGTGCAGAGGGTGGATGCTGTCGGCGTCGAGGTGCTTAGCCGCAACGAGGACATCGCCAACGCGCGCATCGTGTTCCAGAACGGGGCGGTGGCCAACGTGACCGCCAGCCGGGTCGCGGTCCAGACCATGCGCAAGATCCGTGTCTTCAGCCCCGACTCCTACATCACCCTCGACTACGGCAAGCGCGAGGGGCAGATCTTCCGGAAGGACAAGGACCTGACCCCGGACATGATGCAGCGCATCACAGAGGATCCCTCGGCCTTCACGGATCCCAGCGGTGCGGAGTCCGTCTTCGGCAAGCTGCTGCACGCGGAGCGCATCGCGCTGCCCGACCACGACCCGCTCGAGAGGGAGCTCAGGGACTTCATCGGCAGCGTACGGGAGCGCACGGGGCAGCCCGAGGTGTCGGGCCAGCACGGGCTGGAGGTGCTGAAGACCGCGTTCGCCGTGCTGGACGGCATCAAGCGCTCCCGCGAGGCCGTGGACCGGGCCCACGGCAGCAGCTAGGGGTCTTCAGGCAAACCTAGGGCCCCCGACCCCCCCCGGAGACCCGGATTTCGGGCGCCAGCCAGCTTTGACAGCGCTACCAACGGGGGGTAACGTTGACGGTTTGCACCCTGACCGGCCGCCGGCGCCGGCGGGGGCTCCCCCCGGGCGATCCGGGCGTGAGCGCACAGGCCGGTGGAGCACTTCGTGTCGATCGTCGCCGTCAAGGAGCTTTTGGAGGCCGGTGTCCACTTCGGACACCCCGCATCGCGCTGGAACCCGGGGATGAAGCCGTTCATCCACAGCAAGCGCAACGGGATCCACATCATCGATCTCAAGCAGACCGTGCGTGGCCTGATCCGCGCCTACCATTTCCTGCAACGGCTGTGCGGCGACGGCAAGAGCGTCCTCTTCGTGGGAACCAAGCGTCAGGCCAAGAACACGATCATCGCGGAGGCTCGCCGCAGCGGCCAGCCCTACGTCAGCGAGCGCTGGCTGGGCGGCATGCTGACCAACTTCTACACGATCCGCACGCGCCTCAAGCGCCTCGACGAGCTCGAGGAGCTGGAGAAGCTGGGCGCGACCGGCGGGGTGAAGAAGAAGCAGCTCGGGCGCATCGTGCGCGAGCGCAAGAAGATCACGAAGAACCTGGACGGCATCCGCAACCTGGAGCGCCTTCCCGGCGCGCTCATGATCATCGACCCGAAGATGGAGCACATCGCCGTCGCCGAGGCGAACAAGCTCGGCATCCCCGTTGTGGCGCTGCTCGACACGGATTGCAATCCCCGCAACATCGATATCCCGATTCCCGGCAACGACGACGCCATGCGCGCGATCCAGATCGTGCTCGGCACGCTGGCCGAAGCGATCCTCTCCGGCACCCGCGACTGGAAGGTCAAGGAGGCCATCATTCGCAAGCAGGAGGAGGACCGGCGGCGCGCCGACGAACAGCGCCGCGAGGAGATCCGCCACCGGCAGCGCGCCGAAGCCGCGGCCCGCAAGCGCCGCGACGAGGCCGAGCGCAAGGCCCGCGAGGCGGCCGCCAAGGAGGCCGCCCAGGCCGTCGCAGAGTCCACGCCGGAAGAGGCCGCGCCCGTCGAGAACAGCGGCGAAGCGGCTGCGGGAACCGAGAAGGCGGAGGGGGTCTAGGGCATGGGTTCCATCGATGCAAAGCTCGTAGGTGAACTGCGCAAGCGCACCGGCCTGCCCATGATGATTTGCAAGCGCGCGCTCATCGAAGCCGACGGGGACCTCGAGCTGGCCGCGGAGAACCTGCGCAAGCTGGGCCTCAAGACCGCCGAGAAGGTCGCCGGGCGCACGCTGAAGGACGGGCTCGTCTTCCTCGATGCCGACGACGAGCAGACCGCCGCCGTGGCGGTGCTGTGCGAGACCGACTTCGTCGCCAACTCGGAGGACTTTCGAGCCTTCGGCCGGGCGCTCTTGCAGGCCGTCGCATCCGGAGCCGCCGGCGAGTCCGGCGAGGGCGAAGCGCTGAACGACGTGCAGCTCAGCACGGGCTCCACGGCCCGCGGGGCGCTCGAGGACCTGATCGCCAGGATCCGCGAGAACATCGCGCTGGGACCTTACGCCTGCTTCAAGCCGAACGGCGGCAGCGTCAGCCACTACCTGCACCACGACAGCAAGAAGGCGCTGCTGGTGCAGCTCGACGGCGATGGAGTGCGCGGAAACGCCGCCGCGGAGACGCTCGGCAAGGACCTGGCGATGCACCTCACGTTCCACAGCGCGACGAAGGCGCTCTCGCGCGACGATCTCGATCCGGACTGGGTCGCCAAGGAGCGTGAGATCTTCGCGGCGCAGGTGCAGGATCAGCCGGAGGAGCGCCGCGAGGCAATCGCGAAGGGCAAGCTGAACAAGCGGCTCAAGGAGGTCGTCCTGCTGGAGCAGCCTTTCGTGCGCGACGAAAAGCAGTCGGTGCAGCAGCGCATCGAGGCGGTCGCGAAGGAGATCGGCTCGGACCTCAAAGTCCGCCGCTACGCTCGCATCGCCGCCAAGGAATAATTCGGGGCGCGCGGCCGCGCACCGGGCCGGGGAGGTAGCCGATGGATTACGAGACCATCCTCCTGGAGACCGAGGAGAAGATGGAGAAGGCCGTGGAGCACCTCGGGCAGGAGATGCGCGGGATCCGCTCCGGGCGCGCTACGCCGGGCCTGATCGACTCCATCAAGGTCGAGGCGTACGGGACGTCGACACCGCTCAAACAGGTGGCGCAGATCTCGATCCCCGAGCCGCGCCAGATCCTGGTCAAGCCGTACGACCCTTCGATCGTGAAGGACGTGGCCAAGGCCATTCAGGCCTCCGACGTCGGCATCAACCCGTCCGTGGACGGCAAGCTGCTGCGTTTGGCCCTGCCCGCGCTGAGCGAGGAGCGGCGCAAGCAGCTCGTGGGACAGGTGAAGGAAAAGGCGGAGGTGGCCAAGGTCACGGTCCGCAACGTCCGCCGCGACGCCAACAAACAGGCCGAGACGAGCCAGAAGGCGGGGTCGCTCACCGAGGACCAGGCACACGACCTGAAGGACGAGATCCAGAAGCTCACCAAAGCGTGCGAGGACAAGGTCGACGAGACCCTGCAGCGCAAGGTCGACGAGCTGATGGAGGTCTGATAGCTGTTAGCCTTTGGCCGCGGCTGACAGCTTCCGATGGGGGCGTAGCTCAGTTGGTAGAGCAACGGCCTTTTAAGCCGATGGTCGGGGGTTCGAGTCCCTCCGCCCCTACGATTCCTCCCGTTCTCGGCGCCTATACTGGCGCGCCGTGAAGGGAGCGATCTGCATCCTGGCTTGTCTGGCCGCCGCCTGCGCCGGATCGAAGTTGAGCGTGCAGGCCCGGCCGCTCTACGCCACCCCGTCATACGCGCCCACGGACCCCGCCTCGATCGTGATCTACGCCGGCGAGCGCGAGGTCGTGCAGCGCGTCGGCCTGAAGCGGCGCTTCCGGACGATCGGCGTGCTGCATTGGCGCAGCGTGAACCGGACGGCGAAAGAGATCGACGCGGCGCTCAGGGAGGAGGCTGCTGCGCTGGGCGCGGACGCCGTCCTCAAGCGGCTCCCCACGGTCATCCCGCACGGCCTGTTCGCCAGGGACGACCTGTTCAGCGGCTACGCCGACGCGATCCGCTTCGAGGAAAAGCCGACCGCCGACGTCGTCAGGCGGTAGCGCCGGCCTTCCAGTAATCGCGCCCCTTCTTCTCGTAGAGCTCCTCCACGAACTTCTGGGCGCTCACGGCGGCGGTGGTGGCGTCCCCGACCGCGTTCGTGATCTGGCGCACGGGCTGGTGGCGCACGTCCCCGGCGGCGTAGATGCCGGGGATGTCCGTCATCATGTTCTCGTCGGTCATCAGGAAGCCCAGGTCGTCGCGGCAGCAGTCGGCCTTGAGCAGGTCGCTGTTCGGGGTGAAGCCGACGAAGATGAACACGCCCTCCGCCTTCTCTTCGGTGATCTTGCCGGTCTTGACATCCTTGAGGACGATGCTCTGGACCACGCCGTTGCCACGGATCTCCTCCGTCACCATGCTCATGCGGTACTCGAGCTTGGGGTTCTTCTTGGCCCGCTCGACGATCACGGGCTGGGCGCGGAACTCGTCGCGGCGATGGACCAGCCGCACGACGCTGGCGTAGCGCGTCAGGAAGTCGGCCTCCTCCACGGCGGCGTCGCCGCCCCCGATGACGTAGACGACCTGGTCGCGGAAGAAGGCGCCGTCGCACAGCGCGCAGTAGCTAACCCCCTTCGAGGCGTACTCCTCCTCGCCGGGGATCTTGAGCTTGCGCGGCGTGCCGCCGGTGGTCAGCACGAGCGCCGGGGCGCGGTACTCCACGTCGCCGGCCGTGCGCGCCACGCAGTCGTCGCCCTCCTTGAAGACCTCGGTGACCTCGACGGGCAGCACGAACTCGGCGCCGAACTCGCGCGCCTGCGCTTCCATCTTGTCGCTCAGCTCCGAGCCCTTGATCAGGCCGAAGCCGGGGTAGTCCTCGATCGTGTCGGTGTTGAGCAGCTCGCCTCCGGGCGCCAGCTTGTCCAGCACGACGGTGCGCAGCATGGCGCGCGCGCCGTACATGCCGGCGCACATGCCGGCCGGCCCGGCCCCGATGACGAGGATGTCTGAACGCTCGACCTTCATGTCTTCTCCTGCTTGGACGCCTGAAGATAGTAGCCGTTACAGGCGCCCCAAACCGTAAGGGGTCGTCCATGATGGCAGGCCCTCATGCGATCGGTGCACCTTCGCGGGCAGAATCCTGCGCGCCTCCCGCTGATCTTCCGCAAGCGCATCGGGCGTGCCAATCCGGGCATCCGGCCCGGGGCGGCCGTGGCCCTGCGCACGGCGGGGGCCTCTCGTGGCCCGCGCCTCGCCGCGCCGGTACGGGACCGGGAGGAAGCGGGCTATGCTGGAGCTGTCCTAGGTCTGTCTCAGGACGCCGCGCGTGAAGATGGCGAAGATGTGGTCAGCGATCGTCTGCGCGGAGCCGGAGCGCGCGGGGTCGTACCACGTGTACATCCAGTTCATCATGCCGAACAGGATCAGCGCGGCGTTGGGAGAGACTCTGACGCCCTTGTCGTTCCCGAGCTCGGTGACGATGCCCTTCACCAGGCGCACGTAGCGTCGTTTCAGCTCGCCGATGGGCTCCGTGAACTCACCGGTGAGCGTTTCGCTCTCGCGCGACAGGACCTTCATCTCGTCCAGGTTGTCCGCGAAGTACGTGACGTGGCCGCTGATCACGACGCGCAGTTTCTCTTCGGGATCGCGCACGCCCGCCAGCGCTTCGGCGTGCAGGTCGAGCAGCGTCTCGAAGGCCTTGCGCTGGATGTCGAAGAGGATCGCCTCTTTGCTCTTGTAGTAGTAGTAAAGCCCGGCCAGGCTCATCTCGACCGCCTTGGCTACGTCGCGGATGGACGCACGATCGAAGCCCTTTTGGGCGAAGACGCTCTCCGCGCAGCGGCGGATCGCCGCCTTGCGGTGCGGAGGCGACCCGGTCCCCTGCTCCGGCATGTTGGCGGGGATTGTACGCGCCCGCTGGGACCGGCCCCCTCATTGCTTGGTGGCCGTGCTCGTTCTCGTACTCGTTCTCGTTCTCGTTCTCGAAGGGCCCAATCGAGCACGAGCACGAGAACGCAAGGCTGGGGCTGAGGCTAAGGACGCGTAGACTTCTCATCATGCTGCTGGGGGCGCACGTCTCCACCGCGGGCGGCATGCGCAACGCGGTCACCGAAGCAGTGGAGATCGGATGCGAGGCGATCCAGGTCTTTACGCGCAACCAGAAGCAGTGGTTTCCCAGGGCGCTGGACGCCGCCGACGTGGACGCCTACCGCTCGAGTGCGCGCGCCGCGGGCTACGACCGCTCCGCAATGAGTCACGCGTCGTACCTGATCAACCTGTGCGCGCTGGACGAGACCACGCTGGCGCGCTCCCGAACCGCCTTCGTGGACGAGATCGAGCGCTGCGCAGCGCTGGGCATCCCCTATCTGTGCGTGCACCCGGGATCCCACGTAGGTGCGGGCGAGCAGGCGGGGCTGCGACTCATCGCCGAGAGCGTGAGCGAAGCGCTGCGGAAGACGGAGGGCAAGCGCGTACGCGTCCTGTTGGAAAACACCGCGGGCCAGGGCACCAACCTCGGCTACCGCCTCGAGCACCTGCAGGAACTCTTGAGCGCTGTGGGCAGCCGGCGCGTCGGCGTGTGCATCGACACCTGCCATCTGTTCGCCGCGGGCTACGACTTCCGCAGCGCAGCGGGCTACGAGCAAGTGATGGACGAGCTGGACGCGCGCATCGGCCTGGATCAGGTCCACGCCTTCCATCTGAACGACTCCAAACACCCGTGTGGGTCGCGGAAGGACCGCCATGAGCACATCGGCCGCGGCTCCATCGGGCCGCGCGCCTTCGGGCGCCTGGTGCGGGACGAGCGCTTCCGGAAGCGGCCGGGTCTGCTGGAGACCCCCGAGGGACCCGCAGGCTATGAGGAAAACCTGGCGAGGCTACGCAGAATGAGGAGACGATGAGCGAACGCGACGTCCTGGAGCTCGACTGCGTAGTCGTCGGCGGCGGGCCCGCCGGACTGGCGGCCGCGCTGCGGTTCCAGCAGCGCGCCGAGCAGGAAGGCAGGAGCGACCTCGCCATCGCCGTGCTCGAGAAGGCCTCCAGCGCAGGGCTTCACTTGCTCAGCGGCGCGGTGGTGGACCCACGCGGTCTCGACGAGCTCTTGCCCGGTTGGCGCGAGCTCGATCCCCCGATCGAGGCCGAGGTGCACAGCGAGCGTTTCTACGCGTTCAGCTCGCGGCGCGCGTACCGCCTGCCGACGCCGCCGCCCATGCACAACAAGGGCAACTTCGTCTGTAGCCTGAACCGCCTTGCCGGTTGGCTCGCGGGCATCGCCGAGGGGCGCGGCATCGACATCTTTTGCGAGTTTCCGGCCCGCGAGCTGATCGTCGAGGACGGGCGCGTCTGCGGCGTCGTGCTCGGGGACCAGGGCATCGCCAAGGACGGCAGCCGCCGCCCGAACTACATGCCGGGCGCGGAGGTGCGCGCGAAGGTCACGATCCTGTGCGACGGGGTGCGCGGCAACCTGACCAAACAGCTCATGAGCCGCTTCCCGGCCATCCTGCGCGACCGCAACGCGCAGGACTATGAGACCGGCGTCAAGGAGCTGTGGCAGGTGCGCCCCGGCTCGTTCCCGGCGGGCCGGGTCGTGCACACGCTGGGCTGGCCGCTGCCGCCGGACATTTACGGCGGATCGTGGATCTACGGCATGAGCGGCGACCGCATCAGCCTCGGATTGGTGATGGGGCTCGACTACACCGATCCCACGTACGACCTGCACCGCGAGTTCAGCCGCTTCAAGACGCACCCCTACATCCGCGAGATCTTGAAGGACGGCAAGCTCATCCGCTACGGCGCCAAGGCCATTCCCGGCGGCGGCCTGTACGCCATGCCGCGCATCTACGGCACCGGCTGGCTGCTGGCCGGCGACGCCGCAGGTATGGTCAACATGGCGCGCCTGAAGGGCATCCACCTGGCCCTGAAGAGCGGCGCGTTGGCGGGCGACGCGGCTTTCGATGCCGTCGCTTCCGGCGACGTGTCGGCGGAGCGGCTGAGCTCGTACGAGCGAGCCTTCGGGGAGTCGTGGGCGTTCGACGAGTTGCACGGCGTACGCAACTTCCGCGCCGCTTTCAAGAAGTGGCGCCGTCCGCGCGCCATGCTCGCGGTGGTCCTGCAGACGTTGCTCAACGGGCGCGGAGTCACATACGCACGCTTGCGTCACACGCAGCCCGTGCACGCAGGGCTGGGCGCGCCGCGCCCGCCGGCGGAGGGGCCCGCGTTCGACGGCGAGCTCACGTTCGAGAAGCTGACGGACGTCTACTACTCGGGCACGAGCCACGAGGAGGACCAACCCTCGCACCTGGTCGTGGTGGACCCGAGCGTCTGCGTCGAGCGCTGCACAGCCGAGTACGGCAACCCCTGCCAGTACTTCTGCCCGGCAGGGGTCTACGAGTTCGAGACGGAGCTCGTGATCAACGCCGCCAACTGCGTGCACTGCAAGACGTGCGACATCAAGGACCCCTACGGCATCATCGACTGGGTCACGCCGGAGGGCGGCGGCGGCCCCAACTACACGGATCTGTGAGCGACGGCGCTGCGCCGGGATGGGGAGCGGGAGCGAAGTCTTTTCGGGAGCCGGGCGGCAGCCAGTGGCTTCGCTCCCCCTCCCCCTCCCGGTGGCGACGCCTCGGGCGGAGCCCCTTTAGGGGCGGGGTATAACGGCGGGGCGATGGGCCAAGAGAAGCAAGAGGTCGCGATCCTGACCGGCGGACCGCCGCGGCCTGCGTTGGACCTGCTGTTGCGCAGCGCCGTGCGCGGCGTTCAAGGCGCGGGCGCCGATGCCTACCTGTTCCGCCCCGACGAAGGCGACCCGGCCCACACGACCGAGCAGATTCTGGACTGTGACGCGCTGCTGGTGGCCGCGCCCGTCGTGCTCTACGGCCTGCCCGGTGACGTGAAGTCGCTGATCGACTCGTGGCTGGAGCTGGTGGGGTCCGGCCGGCTGACGCCGCGCACCGCGCGCATGCGCGCCGGTTACCTGACGGTGTACGCACCGGACGATGCCGAGATCTTGGAGACCTTCCACGCGCAGATGAAGCGCGTGTTCTCGTTCTTCGGGATGAGCATGCGCGGGCGCGTGGCGGGTTTCGCCGCCGAGGGCGCCAGCGAGCCGCAAGAAGGGCACCTGGTCGCGCTGGCGGAACGGCTCGGCGTGTCGCTGGCCGAAGAGGGCGGCAGCGCGGTCGGCTACGCACCCGGCTACCTGGCGGGAGCGGACCTGTTCAACCGCGGCGAGTTCTACGAAGCGCACGAGGCGTGGGAAGAGGTCTGGCACGAGGACGAGGGGCCGTACAAGGACTACTACCAGGGTTTGATCCAGGTCGCCGCCGGCTTGCACCACTACGGGCGCGAGAACTGGGGCGGCATGGCGGGGCTGATGGACCAGGCCACTGAAAAGCTGCGCCGGTACCTCCCGCGCACGCTCGGCGTGGATGTCGAGGCGTTCCTGGACGTGGTCGACCCCTGGCACCAGCTCGCGCTGACGCGCGTCGGCCGCGGCGGACCGACCCTGCGCACGCCGACGGACTTCCCGCAGATCGAGATCGACAAAGAGCAGGAATGACCGATCAGAGGCTCGATATCGACGCCATCGTGGCCGCGTTTCCCAAGCGGGTCCCGGTCTTCCCGTTGCCGGACACGCTGCTCTTCCCCGGCGCCGTCCTGCCGCTGCACATCTTCGAGCCGCGCTACCGCCAGATGGTGCAGGACGCGCTCGACTCGGACCGGCTGATCGCCATGGCGTTGCTGGGCGAGTGCACGCCCGAGGAGTACGAGCGCAAGCCTCCCTTCAGCGCGCGCGTGTGCGTGGGCTCGCTGCTGCACGTCGAGTCGCTGCCGAAGGGCCGCTCGAACATCCTTCTGGCCGGCGTCGTCCCGGGCGACGCCGTCGAGCAGTTCGACGACAAGCCTTACCGTTGCGCGTGCGTCGAGCCCGCGCCGGACGTGATCGACCCCGGCTACGACTACGACGCCGCTCTGCAAGAGTTGATGCCTCTGCTCGGGTCGCTGCCGTTCACGGACATGGAGCACATCCGGGACGAAGTTGCCAAGCTCGTGGGGCCCGACGGGGTCGCACCCGCGCTGATCAACACCTGCGCCCAGCGTGCGCCCCTGCCCGGCCCCGAGAAGCTGGAGCTGCTCATGGAACGCGACCTGACCGCACGTCTTCACCGGCTGCTCGAGCTGGTCGACAAACCGTGGAGGTGGAATTGATGCGAGGCTTGCCGAGCATCATCCGCCATAGCCTCGCTCGAAGAGCGGGCGACGGCGGATCCGAGCGTCCAACCAAGTACACCGTCCCATAGCCCCTCGGCGCCGGCGGTGTACCTCCGCACCGCTAGAATCGCCCGTTTCCCCCATGCAGCGACTCCTACCCCTGCTCTGCCTGTTGCTTGGGGGCGCGTGCGCCTCCTCGCAGCCCGCTGCGGACGGCCCCCCCCCGGCCGCGCACGGCATGGTGGTGGCGCCGGAGCCGATCGCCGCGCGCGAGGGCGCGCAGATCCTGCGCGAGGGCGGCAACGCCGTCGACGCCGCGGTGTGCGTGGGCTTCGTGCTCGCGGTCACGCACCCCCAGGCGGGCAACCTCGGCGGCGGCGGCTTCCTGATCGTGCACACGGCCGAGGCGGACGTCGCCATAGACGCGCGCGAGACTGCGCCGGCGGCGGCGGAGCGCGACATGTACCTCGATGCCGACGGGAACGTGCGGCGCGACGCGTCCCTGGTCGGGCCGCTTGCCGCCGGTGTGCCGGGCAGCGTGGCCGGCTACCTGCTTGCGCTCGAACAGTACGGCACCCTTCCGCGCGAGCGCGTCCTGGCACCCGCCATCCGCCTCGCGGAAGAGGGCTTCGAGGTCGACCGCGGCCTGCACGCCTCGCTGGATCGCGCGCGAAAACTGCTGGCTCGGTTTCCGGAGACGGCGGCCATCTTCCTTCCGGCCGGGCGCGTCCCCGCGGTAGGGGAACGCTTCAAGCAGCCGCAACTCGCGCGCACGCTGCGCAGCATCGCCGCCGAGGGAGCCGCGGGGTTCTACCGCGGCCGCGTCGCCCTTGAGATCGAGAAGATCTCGAACCGGTACGGCGGGCGCATCCGGCGCTCGGACCTGGCCGGTTACCGCGCGCGTGAGCGGGCGCCCGTACGCGGCACGTACCGCGGGTACGAGATCCTCTCCATGCCTCCGCCGAGCTCCGGCGGCGTGATCCTGCTGCAGATGCTCTCGATGCTGCGGCGCCACCCGCTCGGCGACCTGAGCGAGCCCGAGCGCTGGCACCTGTTCATCGAGGTGGCGCGGCGCGCCTTCGCCGACCGCTCGTATTGGTTCGGGGATCCCGACTTCGTGAGCGTTCCCGTCGCGGCGCTCCTGGACCCGGACTACATCGACGGGCGCTTCGCCCGCGTCGACCGGTTGCGGGCCACGCCCAGCAGCCGCATCGGCCACGGGGTGCCGCCCGGCGCCGAGTCCGAGGAGACCTGCCACTTCTCGATCGTGGACCGGCACGGCAACGCGGTGGCCTGCACGACCACGCTCAACGGCAGCTTCGGCTGCGGGGCGTCGGCCGCAGGCGTGCTGCTGAACAACGAGATGGACGACTTCAGCTCCAAGCCGGGCGCGCCCAACCTGTACGGGTTGATCCAGGGCGAGCGCAACGCGGTGGCGCCGAACAAGCGCCCGCTGTCCTCGATGACGCCCACCATCGTGTTGGATGCGCACGGACGCGTGCGCTACGTGCTCGGTAGCCCGGGCGGCCCGACGATCATCTCGTCGGTGTGCCAGGTGCTCGTGCGTTTGCTCGCGCTCAGGCAAGCTCCGGCGGAGGCGGTCGCGGCGCCGCGCGTGCACCATCAGTGGCTGCCGGACGAGATCCAGCACGAGGAGTTGCCGTCCTGGTTGCTCCGAGACCTGGAAAAGCGCGGCCACAAACTGCGTGCGAGGTGCGGTCCGATGGGGGACCTGCAACTCATCGTCGTGGATGAAGACGGACGTGCGCGCGGCTATCCGGACCCGCGCGGACGCGGTGGTGCGGCATGGTAAGGTGCGCTCGTGGCTGAGTTGGAGAGCACTTTTTCGTGGTCCTTCAGCCGCCACCTGACCTTTCAGGAGTGCCCGCGCAAGTACTGGTTCAACTACTACGGCGCGTGGGGCGGCTGGGAGCATGACGCTCCGGCCGAGGCGCGCGAGCTGTATCTGCTCAAGAAGATCTCGAACCTGCACATGCTGGCAGGAGACGTCGTGCACCGAGCCATCGCGGGCGTGCTCAACGCGTTCAGGCGCGGAGAGAAGGCGGACCCCGAAGAGACCGTGGCCTGGTGCAAGGCCGAGATGCAGCGCGCCTTCAGCGAGTCCAAGCAGGAGTTGTGGCGCGAGAACCCCAAAGGCTTCACGCGCCTCCACGAGCACCACTACGGGCCGAAGCCGGACCTGCCGTTCCTGCAAAAGATCGCCAAGAAGATCGGGACCTGCGTGCGCGCCTTCTTCAAGTCGCGTCCCTTCGCTCTGATCCGCGAGACCGACCCGCAGAAATGGCTCAGCGTAGAAACCCTCGACACCTTCGATTTCGAGGGCACGGAGGTCTTCGCGGTCCCCGATTTCGCCTGCCCCATCGGCGACGACGTGGTCGTCTTCGACTGGAAGACCGGATGGCCCAGCAAGACCCACCGCTCGCAGGTCATCTTGTACGGCCTTTACGGCGTGAAAAAGTGGGGCGTGGCTCGCGAAACCCTGCTCGCCGCGCCGATCTACCTGCTCAAGGGAGGAGACTTCAGTGACCGGCGTATCACCGAAGAGGATGCGGAGCGCGTCTCCGGCCTGATGCGCGACTCCATCGCCAAGATGCGTGACCGTCTGCAGGATCCCCAAGGCAACGTCGCTGTGCGCGAGTCGTTCCAGCCCTATCCGGGCCGGGTGTGCCGCTCTTGCCCCTTCCGTTCGGTATGTCCCGAGGCTCTCTAGCTCCCCGACCGGGCAGGACGGGGCTCGTGCTCCTCGTGTTCGTGCTGCTGCTGGCCGGCGGGCTCGTGGGTCAGGAGTTGCCGGCGGGCAAGCTGCGCAAGCAGGCTCCCGCCAAGCGCATCGAGAAGTGGCGGCGTGACCTCGAGCTCAAGAAGCACGTCGTGCCGTCGCCCCGACCGCTCCCCGAGTCGGACGTCACGGCGCTCGACTTCAGCGGCACGTACCGCTTCGGCTCCTACAACTACCCGCTGCGCATCGAGCAGTCGGGCGATCGCGTGCAGTTCATGAGCTGGGGTGTCGACCTGCAGGACATCGGCGGCGCCTTCCAGACCTACGGCGACGGGCGCGTGGACGGGCAACGTATCCGCGCGCGCTGGTGGTGCTTCGACCTGTCTCGCAACTACGCCAACACCGGGGGCGCCGAGCTCTGGTTCGAGGATCGCGCGCACAGCATCCTGCGCGTGCGCTACTACCACGACGCCGACCGCAAGATCGAGGAAGGGTACGCGGTGCGCCTGTCCGAGACGGACCGCCGGCGGGTGGACTACCGCATCCGCATCCCGCAACGCGCCAAGGAGTGGCCGGACGGCCTGGTGTTGACCGGCACCGTGCGCGGCCGGGGCGGCGAGGCGATCGAGGACGCCGTCGTGATGCTGCGCAGCGAGGAGGCCTCCGCGGTGCGCACGGATGCGGACGGGCGCTTTCGCATCGATACGACCAAGCAGCCGGCCGTGCTCATGCTGGCGGCGGCCGCACCCGGCTACCTGAACGCCGTCGAGGCCTTGCTGCTGCACGAAGTGCGCCCGGTTCACTTCGTGCTCGAGCCCGTCGGGACCGGGGATGATCCGCGCTACGAGTTCATCGACCCCACGCCCGATCGTGACTTGGACCTGTGGCGCTGCGGAAACTGCCACCGCAACTCCTATGAAGAGTGGAAGGGATCACGGCACGCACTGAGCGCGCGCGACCCCGTCGTGCTGGCTCTATACGAGAAGGACTTTCTGCAGGCCTTGGACGACAAGAAAGCCGAGGGCGATCCGGGGCTGTGCAGCGCCTGCCACGCGCCGCAGGCGGCGCTGGACGAGCCGCAAGTGCGCCTCGATACGGTGAGCGGCACGGCGGCGCTCGGCAACCACTGCGACTTCTGTCACAAGGTGCACCACGTCGACGATCCCGACGCTGCCGGCGTGCGCGGTTCGCTGGCGGTGCGCCGGCCCGCGCCGGACGACGACTCGGTGCCCGGTCCGATCAAACGCATCTACGGAACGCTGGCTGATAGCGACTACCGCTTCATGGGGCCCACCTACAGCCCCTTCCACTCCACGAGCATGCTCTGCGCGGGGTGCCACCAGTACGTGACCCCCGGCGGCGTGCCGGCCTTGAACACGTACGCGGAGTGGAAACAGTGGGCCGCGCTGCGGCCGAAGCTCGAGACCTGTCAGAGCTGCCACATGCAGGCCGGCGCATCGACCGAGAACGGCAAGCCCGCGCGGCGCATCGGCATCAACGCGCTGCGGCGCCCGTCCGACCAGATCCATACGCACGCGTTCCAGGGGCGCGAGCAGGCCCGCGAGGCGCTCTCGCTGCAGATGACGGCGCGCCGCGACGGTTTGCGGCTGACGGTCAACACGAGCGTGCTCAGCAGCGGCGCGGGGCATCGCGTGCCGACCGGCAGCGGCGACAAGCACTTGTTGCTCGTGGTCGTCGCGACGGACAAGCAGGGCAACCCGCTGCGCCTGGACAAGGGGCCGCGCGTTCCGCGGCACGCCGGCGGGCGCGGGGACCCGATTGCCATCGGCCGCACCGAGGTGGAACTGCGCCTGCAGGAGGGCAACTTCGCGCACCTCCCGGGGCGGGAGTTCGCCCAGGTGCTGGCGGACGCCGACGGCAACACGCACGTGCCTTTCTGGCGCGCGGTGAAAGTCGTGGAGGACACGCGCCTCGGGCCGGAGGGCAAGGTCGACACGGCGCACGTGTTCGAGCTCACGGGCGAAGGCCCGTACCGCATCCAGGCCCAGCTGATCCACCGGCTGCGCTACAAGCAGCACGACATCGCGGCCCGTATCAAGGGCGCCGGCGTGCGTCCGCTCGACGAGGTCGTGGCGGAAGCTGCCGCCGACGTCGAATAGCGCCCGGGGGCGGATGTAGAATTCGCCCGCGATGCGCAAGCTGCTGGCGGCTCTCTTTCTGTGTGCGTTCGCGCTTGCGCAGGACGAGGGGCGCGAGGTCGCGGACGAGCGGCCGATCCTGTTCGTGCGCTGGGAGCGCACCGCGCAGCGAGGCAAGATCTATCTGGCTGCCTGGCAGGCGCTCGAGCCGCACCACGGCATGCCCGCGCGTCTGCGTCTCAAGGACCTGGACGGAGACGAGAAGAAGGCCAAGGCGTTCTTCGCGGAGCACAAGGACGCCCGGCTGGTCATCGCGGTGGACGACGCGTCCGCGGTAGCCGCGCGCGCCGCGTTGCCCGGGGTTCCTGTCCTCTCCGCGGGCGTGTCTGAGAGCGCAACCGTTTCCGCAAGGGTTGGCCGCGGCCGGCTCGTCAAGCTGATGAGGCTCCTACACCCGGATGTTGCAAGTGTGGGCGTCTACAAGGTGAACTACAGCAAACGCAACCTCATGAACCCCAACAACGCACTTAGTCCAGCAAGGGTCCAGGAGCTACCTGAACTCGAACTGTTCGATTGCGCCGCCCCGAACGCCTTCTGGCAGTGCGACCTCGCTTGGTGGCCGGAGGGGGGCGAGTCTCCGGGATCCTCCGCGTTGCGTGCGCCTCTGGTGGTTACCGCCGACAGTCTGCAAGCTAGCGCAGCAACGATGACCGTACTCCCGGATCCGGAGAGTCTGGGGCGCAAGCTGGCGGCGGTGGCGCTGGGAATGTTGCGCGACGGGAAGCCGCCTCCCAAGGAGCCGCTCACCGTCTCGAGGTTGCGCGTAATGATCGACCTGCAGGCGGCGCGTGCGATCAGTTACGAAGTGCCGCTGGCGGCGCTGGCGCGCGCGGACGAAGTGCGGAGGGCTCGTTGAGCCTGCTCGCGCGCATCGGTTGGACGGCGGTGGTGCTGCTCGTGCTGGCCGTCGCGGCGGGCATGCTCGTGCTGAAGCCGGCGCACCGCGCGGCCTTCCTGCAGCACGGCGACCTGCTCTTGAGCACGACCGAGGCCGACGAGCGTGCCATCGCCACGTCGCTCGTGCGCGACGTGATCCGCTTCAGCGCCGACGCCTCGCTGGCCACCGACGAGCAGCGTGCGCTGGCGCTGAACGACCTGCCGTTCGAGCTTTACACGGACGCCGAAGGACGCATCGACCGGGAGCGCCTGGTCGACGCGTTGCTCGGCATCCTGGCCGACTCCGGCACCGCTCAGGCCGAGAAGCACGCGGCCGTGCGGCGCGAGATCCTCAAGCGCACGGGTGAGGAGGTCACGCGCCGGCTGGAGGCGCTGCGCGCAACGCAGAGCCGCAGCGCCGAGCGCCGGGCCGAGGAGGCGGCAACACGCACGCTGGCGGCGTGGGGCGGACTGATGCTGCTCCTGTTCGCCGCGGGCGCGGTCCTGCTCGACCGGCTTGTCGTACGGCCGATCGCGTCGTTGAACGCAGTCGTCACGCGCTTCGGCGAAGGCGACCGCACGGCGCGGATGGAGGTCAAGGGCGGCGGCGAGATGGCCGAGTTGGCGCGCGTCTTCAACCGCACCGCCGACCAGGTCGCGGCGGCCGAGGCCGAGAACGCGGAATTGCGCCGCGCGCTGGAGCAGAAGGTCGAGGAGCGCACGGCCGCGCTCGTGCGCGCCGCGCGCGCCGCGACCGCCAATACGCTTGCGGGCGGCGTGGCGCACGAGTTCAACAACCTGCTCGGCGGCATCCTCGGCTGCGCCGAGAGCGCGCTCAACGAAGACCCGTCGGAGGAGGTGGCCGACATCCTGCGCATGATCGACAAGACCGCGCGCCGCGGCGCGACCATGACCGACGCCATCCTGCGCGCGACCCGCGCGGAGCCCGAGCGCGGCCCCTGCGACGTGGGCGAGCTGGTCGACGAGGTGCTGGCCGAGGTGCAGCCGCCGGACGGCATCACGATCGAGCGCAAGCTGGAGCCCCTGCAGTTGCGCGCGGACGGCGCCATGCTGCGCCAGGTGCTGGCCAACCTCGTGCGCAACGGCGTGGACGCGCTGAAGGGGGAGGGCGTGCTGACCATCAGCGCCCGCCGCGTCGGCACGGAAGTGCTGCTGGAGGTGGTGGATGACGGCCCGGGTGTCGACCCCTCGATCCGCGAGATCCTGTTCGAGCCCTTCGTGACCACCCACCCCGGCGGCCGCGAGGGCACCGGCCTCGGTTTGTTCCTGGCGGAGCGCCTCGTGGCCGCCCACGGCGGGGCGCTCGAGGTCGCGGATGGCCCGGATGGGGGTGCCCGCTTCATCGTCCGCCTGCCTTCGGCACAGAATTCGTGAGCAGCCGGGTGTGTCCGGAGTCGACGGAAACGGGATGACTGCCTCCTTCCCTGCCCGCGTCTTGCTGGTGGACGACGAGGAGAGCTTCCGTTTCTTCGTGAGCCGCGGGCTCGAGAAGGCGGGGCATTCGGTCGACGCGGTCTCGGACGGCCGCAGCGCAATCGACTGCCTCGGCTCCGGCACCTACGACGCCGTGGTCACGGACCTGGTGCTGCCCGGCGTCAGCGGCCTCGACGTGCTGGCCGCCGTGCACGAGTTCCAGCGCGACTCGGTCGTGGTCCTGATGACCGCCTACGGATCCGTCGAAAACGCCATAGATGCGCTCCGTACGGGCGTTTTCGACTACATGACGAAGCCCTTCGAGATCAACACGCTGCTCGAGACGCTGCAGCGCGGCCTCGAGCAGCGCACGCAGGACCGGGAGGAGCGCAAGCTGCGCTTCCTGGCCCAAAAGCGTCTGCAGCAGGACCCGCTCACCTCCGGCGGCCTGGCCGACGCCCGGCGCGCCTTCGAGCGCACCTACCTGAGTGAGCTATTGCGCAAGACCGGCGGCAACATCACCCAGGCCGCCAAGCTGGCCCGCATCAGCCGGGCCAACCTGCACAAGAAGATCCGGGCCCTCGGACTGGACGCGGCCCAGTTCAAGCAGGGATCCTGATGGCCGTCGAGATGGACCGCCGGGCCCTGCTATGTCACCTGGGCGTGACACTCATGTGCCTTTCCGGTGCCGCCCGGGCGGCCCCGGACGAGGTTTCGGTCTACGTCTCGCTCGACCGTGAGCACTCCGAGCGGATTCTGCGCCGGTTCCAGGAAGAGACCGGCATCGAGGTCGACGCCCAGTACGACATGGAGCGGAACAAGACCGTCGGCCTCGTGCAGCGGCTGATCGAGGAAAAGGGCAGTCCGGCAGCCGATGTCTACTGGAACAACGAGCTGGCCCAGACCATCAAGCTCAAGCGCAAGGGGGTCCTGGCGCCCTACGTCTCGCCCTCGGCGCACGACATCCCGGCGCGCTTCAAGGACCCCGAGGGCCACTGGACGGGCTTCGCCGCGCGGGCGCGAATCCTGATCGTAAACACGGACCTCGTGCCGCCGGACAAGCGCCCCACGTCCATGTGGGACCTCACCAAGCCGGAGTGGAAGGGCAAGGTCTGTATGGCGAGGCCCTTCACGGGCACCACGGCAACGCACGCCGCCGCGCTGTACACGATGGACGCGGCGGAGGCCGACCGTTACTTCGACGCGCTGTTCGCGAACGAGGTGCATTGGTCGTCGGGGAACGGGAACAACATGCGCGAGGTCAGTGCGGGACGCTTCGCCTTCGGCTGGACGGACACGGACGACTTCCGCGTGGCCCAGCTGAAGGGCGCGCCCGTCGCGATCGTCTACCCGGATTCGGGCCCGGACGGCATCGGAACCATGCTGATCCCCAACTCGTTGATGCTGATCCGCGGCGGCCCCAACCCGGAGGCCGGCAAGAAGCTGATCGACTGGCTCCTCAGGCCCGAGGTGGAGCAGCAGCTGGCGGCCTCGGCCACGGCGCAGATCCCGGTGCGCGACGACGTCCCGGTGCCGCCCCACGTACTGCGCCCGGCCCAGATCGGGACCGTGATGCAGGTCGACTACGAGGCGGTAGGCGCCGAGTTGGACCGCCGGATCCTGCACCTGCGCGGCAAGTTCGCGGACGTGGGAGAGGCCTCCCCCGTGCTGTACTGGATGTTGGCCGGCGTCGTCGCGCTCGCGCTCCTGTGCTTCGTGGTGCTGCGGCGCGCAACGCGCCCTCCCGCGTAGGCGGGTGCGGACCAGCGTTCCCCCTCCCGCGGCCGCTCCCGCTGCGAGCTTGCGAGCAGCCCTAGGTAGAATGCCCCGCTTGCCAGGCGACCCTATCGTCTAGTCGGCCTAGGACTCAGCCCTTTCAAGGCTGTAACACGGGTTCGAATCCCGTTAGGGTCGCCATTTCACTTCCCGCCCGTCCATGGCCATCCTGCTGCTTCTGATCCACGCGTCCGTGACGCTGATTCTGGCGGGAGTCAGCTGGTTCATGCAGGTCGTGCACCTCCCGCTCTTCCGGCGCGTAGGCGATCGCGTCTTTGCGCGCTACATGGACGCGGAGTTGAGGG
>JAPUHK010000215.1 GCA_027297745.1 Planctomycetota bacterium
GCGGCCGCGTGCTCGGCAGCGAGTGCATCGACTCGGCCAGCACGCACAGCTTCGCGTCCGGAATCAGCGCCTGGACCTTGTAGCCCATGTTCTTGCTGAACGACTTGTCGCGCGCGCCCCACAGGATCAGGCACGGCACACGGATGTTGGCGTAAACCCCTTCGAGGTTCTCGGCGCGGCGCCAGTCGAGATTGCCGTCTTTGTCCAGGGGAACGGCGAGGCGGATCATGGCCTGGCCCGGCTTCAAGGTCTCCGAGTCACTCAGGATCTCGATCAGACGGTCGGCCTCCTCGCGCGGCACCTTGTCGGGCTCGGCCGTTCCCTCCCACACCGCCTTTGCGACACTCTCTTTCAGGATGCCGGTTCGCTGCGCGATCTTGACCAGGAAGACGGGATACGCCGCCATCTTCTCGAAGTCAGGGTCGCGCAGGCTCATGACCACGTCCACCGGCGTCAGCAGCACGGCGCCGTCGATGCGCTCCAGCACATCCGGGAAGTCGGCCTGGATGCCCAGATCGCCGAGGAGGCGCACGAGGATCATGCTGCCGAGCGAGTGGCCCACGACGGTCAGGCGCGTGTCCGGCGGCGCCGTCTTCAGCCGCTCGCGCAGCGCCAGCGCCACGCGCCGGGCGAGTGCTGTCGGGGCGTAGAACTCCTCGGACACGCTCCCCGGATCCGGCTTGTCGCTTCGGCCGCAGCCGGGCAGGTCGAGCAGCCACAGCGTGTGGCCGTCGCCGAGCGCACCCGCAACGTAGCGCCATGTGCGCCGGTCACTCATTACACCGTGCACGAACACGATCACCTCGCGGGTCTTGTCCGGGTTGCACTCGAGCAGGTAGAGCGTCACGTCGGGCCCGCCCTGCTCCTTCGTTTCGAGCCGCGCCGTCGGCTTGTCCAGCGCGTCGAAAGACTCGCCGAGCGCGCGCATGCGCGGGATCTCGGCCTCGGGCTTGAGCATGCCGTACGTGCTGCCGCACGCGCCGAGGATCAGAAAACCGAGCAGGAGGATTCGGGCTCGCTTCATGGGTCCCTCCAGACGATTAACTGCGCACCTGCGTGTCCCCGCGACATCACTCTCCAAGCTGACGAACGCCCAGCATCAGACTCATCACGCCCGTCAGGATCCCGATGAGGGAAACCACGAAGCCCACCAGCTTCGCGTGACGCACGTACCACGGGGTCAGGCGGCTCGTCAGCTTCTCGAAGATCTCCACCGCATTCATCAGTGCTTTCTGCTTCTCGTCGGACTGCTCGGCGGCGTGATACTCGTTGATCATCAAGGCGATGCTGGCCGCGAGGAATTGCTCTCCACGGCCCGTCGCATCGCTTAGGAATGCGTCGACTTGTATCGCGAGGCTTTCGGTCAACGACACGCGGCTGCGCGCCCCCGAGAGCACCTTCCCGGCTTCTTTCCCCGCAGCGTTCTGCTGTTCTTCGAGCCGTGAGCTGGCCGCGAGGCCCAGGATGATGCCGCCCGCGCCCAGCCCCACGCCGAGCAGGACGCCGACCCAGCCTGCACGAATCCCGCCCCCAGCGACGATCGCGATCACAACGCCGGTTGCCACAAGTAGCACGAGCACCCACAGCACGCGCCGCGGCGCATCCGAGTGCTCTGTCATGCGCGACGCAGCGAGCGCGGGCGGCGGCGCCGCCGCTGCCGGCACCGAGACCGTAGCGGGAGAGGCCGGAGAGGGGACGGCGGGCCGTCGCGGTGCCTGGTCTGTCGCCGTCGCCGCGGACGCCGGTGCCGGTCCGGGTGCGCGCAGAGCGTGGATCATGGGCAGGAGAGCCGCAGCGTCCGGCGGGCGCTGGGTCGGCTCGCGTTGCAGGCAGCGCAGCAGAAAGTCCTGCACCGGCTGCGAGATGCCCTCCGTAGTCGGCAGAGACTCGATGCCGACCATGGATGCCGACATCAAGTCCTTCAAGTCCAGGCCCTCGAAGAGACGGCGCCCCGTCAACATCTCGTAGAGCAGCAACGCGAGTCCGTAGACATCCGAGGCAGGGGACTGCGGCTTGGCCAGGAGTTGTTCTGGCGACATGTAGTAGGGCGTTCCGAAGAACTGGCCTGCCATGGTCACAGCGGTCTCGTCGATCAACTCCCCCCCGAGCCCGAAATCGAGGAGCTTGGCTTCTGCAAAGCGCAGCTCCGCTCCCGACTGCGGGATCACCACGTTGGACGGCTTGATGTCACGATGGATGATGCCGGCAGCGTGCGCCTGCGCCAGGCCGCCGGCGAGGCCCTCCGTGACCGTCATGGCGTCACTCGTCGAAAGGGGTCCCCGGCCTGCGAGGACCTCCTCGATGGTTGGTCCGACGAGGTACTCGGAGACCAGGTAGGAGCCAACCTCTCCCTCTTCCATCGCGTAGACGCGTGCGATGTTCGGATGGTCGAGCAGCTTTGCGACCTGCAGTTGGTGGCTGAGCAGCCGGTGGACGTGTGGGGTCTGGCCTGCGGCGATGACCTTGACGGCGGCCTGGCGCCCTTCGTGCTCGTCGTCGACCAGATAGACCGCGCCGAATCCCCCTCGGCCCAACTCGCGGACGACGCGGTACCGCCCGCCGATCAAGTCGCCCGGCTCAGGCACGCGCCTTCCCCCGTCCTCGGTCTTCCCCTTCGAGCCGGCACGCCGGCCTTCCCTACAGCAGGTCCGGAAGCTGCTCGAAGCGCAGCCCGAGGTCGTTGACCGCCTGCCACACGCACGACAACGCCTTCTTGGCGTTGCGCTCCACGCACGGGGGCGCATCCTCGCGCGCCGCCAGCGTCTGCAGCCGTTCGTAGACCTCGAGCAGCTCGCGCTCGACCTCGGTGGTGGGGTTGCCCAACAAGTCGTTGTCCATGGCTAGTTCCCGTACGTGCGCTCGTCCTTGAGCCGCTTCGCCTTGAGCTCGAAGCGCGGCAGCGAGCCGGCGTCCGCCTTCTCCACGTTGAAGCGCAACCCCTCGTGGTTGCGCGCCAGATCCTTGCCCAGCGTCTTGAGCACCTCGTCGCTCTGCCCCTCCGCGTCGGGCTTGAACTCGACCTGCACGGTGATCTCGTCCTGCACGTTGTCCTTGCGCCAGATGCGGATCTGGAACTCGTCGATCGCGTCGTACTCGCGCACGATGGCCTCCACCGCGCGGGGGTAGACGTTCGTGCCGCGGATCAGCTTCATGTCGTCTGTGCGGCCCATGATGCCGCCCTCGTAGATGTCGCCGTTGCGGCCGCAGCTACAGGTGTCGGCCGGGACCTTCTTGACCTGGTCGCCGGTGCGGTAGCGCAGGAGCGGGATGAAGCCGCGGCCGAAGCTCGTGACGACGCGCTCGCCAAGCTCGCCGTACCCGACGGGCTCGAGCGTCTCGGAGTCCACGACCTCCTCGATGAAGTGGTCCTCGATGATGTGCGTGCCGCCCGGCTGGTGGCTGCACTCGAAGATCATGATCGTCCCGATCTCGGTCATGCCGGCCGTGTCGCCGCACTTGGCGCCCCATTGCTCCTCGAGCATCTTCTTCACGGCGGGGATCGAGCCGGCCGGCTCGCCGGAGACGATCAGCTTGTCGACCGCCGAGCCCGGGAGGTCGAGGTCGTGCTCGCGCGCCACCTGCGCCATGCGCAGCGCGTAGGTCGGCGTGGCGCAGACCGTGGTGGCGTCCATCTCGACGATCTGGCGCACGCGGTTCTCGGTGGTCATGTTGCCGGACGGCAGCACCAGCGCGCCGATCTTCTCGCAGCAGTAGTGCGCGCCCCAGAAGCCGATGAACGACCCGTAGCTGAAGGCGAAGAAGACGGTGTCGGTGGGGCGCACGCCGAAGCCCCAAAAGCCGTAACACCACATCTCCGCGATCCACTCCCAGTCCTTGGTGCCGTCCAGCACGCGCAGCGGCTGCCGCCCGCTCGTGCCCGACGTCAGGTGGTAGCGGATCGCGTTTTCGCGCGGCGCAGTGATCAAGTCCCCGAACAGCGGCTTTTCGGCCTGGTTGGCCATCCACTCGTCGCGCGTCATGATCGGAATGCGCCTGAGGTCGTCGAGCGAATTCAGCTGGTCCGGGCTGAAACCGGCTTGCTCGAACTTGCGGCGGTGGAACGGGCTGTGGGCCTGGGCCCACTCGCATAGTCCGCGCAGCTTGTGCAGCTTGAGCCGGTCCAGGTCCGGTCGGGGCAGCGTCTCGGTCTTGGGATTCCAGTAAGGCGTGTCCATGTTCTTCCCGCTATTTCGCCTTTCGTTCCGGATCGGGCCCGATCAGGTCCCGGGCGATGATCAGCCGCTGGATGTGCGATGTGCCCTCGTAGATCTCCATTCCCTTCGCGTCGCGATAGTGCCGCTCGACGGGGAACTCGTTGTTGTATCCGCGCGCCCCGAGCAAGAGCAACGCTTTCCCGGCCGCGCGGCTGGCCGCCTCGGTGGCGTACAGCTTGGCCATCGAGGTCACGCGATGCGCCTCGGGGTCGCCGGCGTCCTGCAGGTCGGCGGCCCGCTCAACGAGCGCGCGCGAAGCCTCGAGCTCCGTGGCCAGGTCCGCGACGTCGCCTTGCACGAGTTGGAAGTCCCCGAGCCGCTTCCCGAACTGGCGCCGCCCACGGACGTGCTCCACGGCCGCGTCGAGACACGCCTGGTGCAGCCCGACCGCGCCGGCCGCGACGCCCAGCCGTCCGTGGTCGAGGCCGCCCATGGCCACCTCGAACCCGCGCCCTTCGCCGCCCAGCACTTCGCCGGGCGTCTCCTTGAAGTGCAGCTCTGCGTGGTCGGAGCCGCGGTGCCCGAGCTCAGCGGCGTCCATGCGCTCCGCGTTCAGCTCCGTGACGAGGAACGCGGTCAGGCCGCCGCGGCGGTCGGGCCCCGTGCGCGCGAAGACGATCGCGAAGTCGGCCACCGAGCCGTTTGTGATCCACCACTTGTGCCCCGTCAGCTTGTTGTCCGTGGCGGTGGTCTGCACCGCGCAGACGTCGGACCCGGCTTCGGGCTCGGTCAGCGCGTAGCTGCCGATGGCCTCGAGCGAGCAGAGCTTGGGCAGCCACCTCTGCTTTTGCTCCTCGCTGCCCCAGTCGAGCAGGCACTGCGCCACGAGGCCGACCTGCACCGTGACGAAGCCGCGCACCGATGCGTCGGCGCGTCCGAGCTCTTCGTAGATACAGAGGTGCTCGCGGTTCGAGAGGCCGCCGCCGCCGTACTCCTTAGGCAGGCAAGCGCCGACCAGCCCCTCGCTTGCGAGCGCCTCCAGCACGTCGCGCCGGAAGACGCGCTTCTCGTCGGCCTCCCGCGCCGCGGGAATGACGTAGCGTTCCGCCGCCCGCCGTGCCCGCTCGCGGATCGACTCCGTCATTCCCCGCGGAACTCCGGCTCGCGCTTGTCCTTGAAGGCTTCGTAGAAGGCCCGGTGGTCGCGCCCCTGCAGCATCAGCGCTTGCGCCTGGGCCTCGGCCTCGATGGCGCTCCCAAGGTCCATGTCGAGCTCGTCTTGCAGCATGCGCTTGGTCATCGCGAGCGCGAGCGTGGGCCCCTTCGCGAGGCGCCCCGCCCACTGCAGCGCGTCCTTCACGACCTCCTCGTTCGCCACCACGCGGTTGGCCAGGCCGTAGCGCTCCGCCGTCTCGGCGTCGATCGTGTCGCCGAGCAGCAGCAGCTCGCTGGCGCGGCCCAGGCCGACGACGCGCGGCAGCAGGTAGCCGGCGCCCATGTCCGCGCCGGTCAGCCCCACCTTCGTGAACAGGAAGGCGAAGCGGGCCGAGGCGGCGCACACGCGCAGGTCGCAAGCCAGAGCCAGCACGGCGCCGGCCCCCGCCGCCAGCCCGTTGACCGCCGCGATGATCGGCTGCGGACACTGTCGCATTAGCTTGACCACTTCGCCCGTCATGCGGGTGAACTCGATCAGCCCCTGCATGTCCCGCTCCAGGAGCTCGCCGATGATCTCGTGGACGTCTCCGCCGCTGCAAAAGCCCTTGCCCGAGCCCGTCATCACCATCGCCTTGTAGCGGTCGTCCCGCGGAGCTTCCCGGAACAGCTGCTCCAGGGCAGCGTAGACTTCGAAGGTAATGGAGTTGAGCGTCTTCGGCCGACTGAAGGTCAGGAGAGCGACCTCGTCCTCGATGACGAACTCGAACGGCATTCCCATGAAGCTGCGTTTGTACCCGATCCACAGCTACAATTCCCGCGGCATTCGGGCGGCATGAACACACGCGCCTTTTCCTTCGACGACTCGGCGACCGTCGCGGCGTTGGCCGGGTTGATCCGCTCCCTGAAAGACGAGCGCATCGACCCCTTCCCGCCCGACAACGAGTGGGAGATCCTTGCGGATTCGGGGGCGCGCGGCCGGGGCGAAGACGTGCACCCTCGCGTAGCGCAGGTCGGCGACTTCGTCGTGGGCTACGGCGCCGTCGACCTGTCCGGCGACCACGCTACGGGTCAGCTGATCGGGCCGCTCGTGCATCCGGACTACCGGCGCCGCGGGCTGGGGCGCAAGCTGATGCAGGATCTCTTGGACCAGGCGCGCACGGCGAAGCGCAAGCGCGTCAGCGTGGCCGTCGGCGAGGAGAACGGGGGCGGTGCGGCCTTTCTGAAGGCGCTCAAGTTCAAGCCGAAGGCGCGCAACACCTGCCTGCGCGTCAAGCGCGGCATCGACCTGCCGGACCTGCACGAGTGGGAGGACGTGCGCGTGCGGCGCGTCAACTACGATCACGCCGTGGAGGTGCACGCGTTCTTGCGCGACTTCGTCGTGCGCAAGGAGAAGCAGACGCGCTCGCTGCTCAAGGCGGGCGGCTACGTAGTCCTGCTGGCGCGCCGCGCGGACGAGATCGTGGGCTTCGCGGAGCTCGACCTGCGCTCGGGCGAGACAGCCGTGCTCGAGCACCTGGACGGCAAGCCGGACCTGATCAAGAAGGGCCTCGGCAACCTGCTGCTCGTGGAGGCCATGCACCAGGCCTTCGAGCGGCGCACGATCACGTCCTTTGAGCTGCTCGTGCCGGGCGACGATCCGAAGAAGCTCGACGGTTACCTGGAAGCGGGCTTCCAGAAGCGCTGCGTGCTGATCACGCACGAGCGCCGGGCCTGAGCGCGGCGCGAGCCCGTGCACGTGCCCATGCCCGAGTCCCCTACCCGTACACGTCCCGCCCATCGGGCGCGCGCGTGCCGCGGGCATGGGCAGGGGCAGGGGCAGGTGTACGGGTTCCCCCCTACTGCAGAACGACTTCCAGTCCGGTCTCCTCTTCCGACAGGAGCCGCACCACCGCCTCCGCGACCTGCGCGGGGGCGATCAGCTTGCCGGACTCATTCTGCGAGCCGAGGAACGCGCGCGTCTCCTCCTCGCTCTTGCCGGTGGCCTCCACGATGCGCGCGATTGTGCGGTCGGTCAGCGGCGAGTCTACGTAGCCCGGCAGGACTGTGTGCACCTTCACGTCGATCAGCTCGGCGGCCAGCGAACGGCTGAGGCCCAGCAGCGCGTGCTTGCTCGCGGCGTATGCCGCGATGTAGGCGGCGCCCTCCAGCGCTGCGGTCGAGGCGATGTTGATGATGCGGCCCTGCGGCGCCGCCCGCAGCAACGGGAGCGCCGCGCGGCTGAGCAGGAACGGCGCGGTCACGTTGAGCGCGATGTGGCGGTCCCACAGCTCGTCCGTGGTCTTGTGCAGCGGCGCCGACTCCGCCATGCCGGCGTTGTTGACCAGCAGGTCCAACGAGTCGAGCGACGCGGCCAACCGCTCGATGGCGTCGCGGTCGGTCAGGTCCCAGCCGTTGCGCCGCGAAGCGAGCGTGACCTCGTAGCCCTCTTTCCGCAGCGCGTCGACGACCGCCTGCCCGATGCCCGTGCTGCCTCCCGTGACCAGCGCTTGCGGCGACATGCCGAGAGCCTATCCGATCCCGAGACGTACTCGTACTCGATCGACGAGAACGAGTACGAGAAGGAGAACGAGCACCAGTCACAATCCCGATCCCGGCCGCGCGGGCGATCACGCTAGAATCCGGGCCTCCATCAGGGAGACGGGAGGCATCCATGGCAAGCAGTCTGGAACTCGGGCGCAGAAGCGTCGTCGATTGGCTGAGCGTCGGCAAGGGGGAGCAGGCGCCCGCCAACGAAGAGGCCTTCAGCCCCGCCGCCGAGAAGTACGTGATCGAGACGCCCATCGGCAAGGGCGGCATGGGCGAGGTCTTCCTGGTCACGGACCAGGACCTGCGCCGGCAGGTGGCGATGAAGGTCCTGCGCACGGAGCAGGGGATCACCCGTGAGCAGAAGCTGCACTTCGTCGCGGAGGCGCAGGCCACGAGCCAGCTCGAGCACCCCGGCATCCCGCCGGT
>JAPUHK010000216.1 GCA_027297745.1 Planctomycetota bacterium
GGTTGTGTCACCGCTTTGCAAGCGCCGGGCGGGTTTTCTGTCCCCGGGCGCTTGTAAGTTAGGTTTTTGTTAGGTAACCTCTAGAGGGCGTAGGGAGGGTCGTCAGGCCGCAGCGGAGGGAAGGTCGTGGAGGCGGTGCACCTTCGGGTTCACACGCCCCATTCACATCTGTTTGGGGCGAGCTCCATCGAAGACCTGGTGGAGGCGGCGCGGCGCGGCGGCGTACGCGCACTGGCCATGACGGATCGGAACGGGCTCTACAGCCCGTTCGAGTTTCAGGACGCATGCGAGTGCGCTGGGATCCAACCGCTGTTCGGGGCGCACCTCAGGGGGCAGACGCTCATAGCGCGCGACGAGGAGGGCTACCGCAACCTCTGCTTCCTCATCTCCGCCCACCACCTGCAGCCCCAGGAGCCGCTCGAACGTTTGCTGCGTGAGCACGGTGGCGGCGTGACCTGCCTCGGACCGGAAACGGCGGTCGTCCCGGTCGCCTATCACACGCCGGGGCGCCGCGGGCTGCATCGCATCCTGCGCGCGGTGGACCAGGGCCGGGTCGTGCACCAGGCACAGATCGAGGCGGGCCCGCTGTTGAGCGCCTCCACGTTGCGGCGGCGCTTCCCGGCCGCGGAGCGGCGGCGTGCCTGGCGCATCGCCGAGTCCTGCACGCTGCGGCTCGAGCGGCGACCGCCCATCTTTCCCCGGCCGCCGCTGCCTCCCGGAGAGACGGCGGCGAGCGTGTTGTTCCGCCTGGCCACCGAAGGCGTCCGGCGCCGCTACCGGCCCGTGCCGCCCGAAGCCATGCGCCGCCTGCTGCAGGAGATCGAGGTCATCCACGAGATGGGCTTCGACGCCTACTTCCTGATCGTGCACGAGATCGTGGAGTTCGCGCGCAGGCAGCAGATCGCCGTCGTCGGCCGGGGCTCGGCCGCGAACTCGATCGTGGCCTACGTGCTCGGCATCACCAACGTCGACCCGATTCGCTACGAGCTCTTGTTCGAGCGCTTCTTGAACCGCTCGCGGGGCCAGGATCCGCCGGACATCGACCTCGACATCGACTGGCGGCGGCGGGACGAGATCCTGGAGCACGTCTACGAGACCTACGGCCGCGAGCGCGTGGCCATGATCTGCACCTTCCAGACCCTGCGCTTCCGCTCCGCCTTCCGCGAGGTGGCCAAGGCCTTCGGCCTCTCGCCGGACGAGGTGAACCGTGTCTCGCGGCGCCTGCCGCGCTCGATCCCCATCGATCCCGACAACGACCCCGAGCTGCGCGGGCTGCCGCTGCACCGGGAGCCCTACCCCACCATCCTGCGCGCGGCCAAGGCGCTGGTGCATTTTCCGCGCCATCTTTCGATCCACTCCGGCGGCATCGTCGTGGCCGACCGCGACCTGACCGACTACCTGCCGCTGCAGCGCACGGCCAAGGGGCTGGTCGTGACGCAGTTCGACATGCACGGCGTGGAACGCACCGGCCTGCTCAAGATCGACCTGCTGGGGCATCGCTCGCTGGCGGTGGTGCAGGACGCGTCACGCTGGGCGGGGATCGATCTTCTCGACATCCCCGAGGAGGAGCCGAAGGCTGCGGAGCTGTTGCGCACCGGCCGTACGCTCGGCGTCTTCCAGATCGAGTCGCCGGGCATGCGCACGCTGCTCAAGAAGATGCGCGGCACGAACCAGGAGGACGCCATGATCGGCCTCAGCCTGATCCGGCCGGGACCCTCCGGCACGGGCATGAAGGACGCCTACGTGCGGCGCAAACGCGGCGAGGAGCAGTGCGACATCCCGTGCCTCGAGGCGCTCCTGCCGCGCACCTTCGGCGTGCTGCTCTACCAGGAGGACGTCATGCGCGCGGCCGCGCAGCTGGCGGGGCTGACGCTCGAGCGCGCCGATGAGATCCGGCGCTCGCTGAAGCACGAGGCGCCGGCCGACGACATCCGGCGCTCCTTCGACCCGACGGAGTCGCAAGAGGACACGGACGCCGTGCTGCGCTCCATCGCGCACGAGTTCATGACGGGTGCGCAGCGCAAGGGCATGCAGCCCGACCAGGCGCAGCTGTTGTGGTCCTACATCCAGAACTTCGTCGCCTTCGCCTACTCCAAGGCGCACGCGGCCACGTACGGGCGCATCTCCTACCAGGCGCTCTACCTGAAGGCGCACCACCCGGCCGCGTTCCTGGCGGCGGTGCTGGCCAACGGCGGCGGCTACTACGACAGCCGCACCTACGTGGAGGAGGCGCGCCGCCTCGGCGTGCATATCTTGCTGCCCGACATCAACCGCAGCGCGCCGGCCGAAACCGTGGAAGAAGGGGCGCTCCGCATCGGGCTGGACCGCGTGCGCGACCTGCGGGCGGTCACGCTGGAAGCGATCTTGGAACACCGTCCTTTTCTGGGGCTGACCGACTTCCTGAAGCGCGTGTCCGAGGCCCAGCGGCGGGAGGTCGAGCACCTGGTGCTGACCGGCTGCTTCGACGCCTTCGACGGCACGCGGCCCGAGAAGCTGTGGCGCGTGCTGCTGCACGAGCGGGCGGCCGCGGGACGCCGCTCTCCCGACCTGTTCGGGGAACGCAACCTGCTGCCCCCGGAGCGCACCCTGCCCGCCATCCGCGAATACACGAGGGAGAAGGCGATCGAGTTCGAGCAGGAGCTCTTGGGGCTGTGCCCCACCGCCCATCCCCTGACGCTCTACCGGCGGGAGACGGACCACCCCAATCAGATCACGGCCGAAGCGCTCGGGCGTTTCGTCGGCCGGCGGGTCTGGATCGTGGGCTGGGTGGTCACCACCCGCCGCATCCGCACCCGCAAGGGCGAGCCCATGAAGTTCGTGACGCTGGAGGACGAGACCGGCATGGTCGAGATCACCTTCCCCGCGGCCGCCTACCGCCGCTGCGGCCACCTGCTGCACGGCGGCGGCCCCCTGTCCGTGCGCGGCCGGGTGCAGGACCACCTGGGGGCCGTGATCCTGGAAGGCGAGGACGCCGAGCTCCTGGAGCCCGAGCGCTGAAGCATGACACAATCGTGATCGCCCGAACGCATGCATAACGCAGCACGTCCAAGAGTCCGGAAGGAGACCCGGTCATGAGCTATCGGTTTCTGAGTTACGCGGCCCTCCTCGCAGGGGCGCTGCTCCTGGGTGCGTGTGGGACCCTGGACCTGCATCACGCGAAGTTCAGCGAGGGCGCCGTCGCCAAGCACGAACGCGTCATGGAGGCCGAGCGGGCATCCGACAAGACCAGACAATCGTACGGCGTGCTCGACGACGTCACCAGCGGCCTGGACGACGACGGTGACTTCCGCGGTCGCACGGAGAACGTGTTCCAGGGGAAGCTCGCAGACCTGCTCCTACATGCGGGCGGACCCAACGCCGACGTGGCCAACCAGCCCGGTCCGAGCACGAAGCCGCGGCTGATCATCCGCAACGGCGGGCTCAAGCTGCGCACCGCCAACCCGGACGAGGTCGGCGAGCGCGCGGTCGCAATCGTCAAACAGGCCGGAGGCTGGGTCACCAAGCAGATCAACCAGCACTACGAGTTCCGCGTCCCCGCAGCACAGTTCGAGAAGGTCTTCGCCGCGGTCGAGGCGCTCGGCGTGGTCGTGCACCGCCAGACCGACGCGCGCGACGTCACCGAAAAGGTGATGGACCTGGAGCTGCGGCTGCGCAACGCGCGCGCGCTGCGCGAGCGCTACGGCGAGCTCCTGAAGAAGGCCACGAAGGTCGAGGAGATGCTGCTCATCGAGCGCGAGCTGGCCAAGATCACGGAGACCATCGAACGCTTCGAGGGGCAGCTCAAGAAGGCGCTGCACGACGTGGCCTTCAGCCGGCTGAGCCTGACGCTGCAGACGGGGCCGGCGCGCAAGACCGGGCGAAACCGCAGCCCGTTCGCCTGGATCGGGCAGATCGGCGTCGAGCACCTGCCGCGCTTCCAGACCGACCGCGTGCGCAGCAGCCGCGTGCGCTGGAAGCTCCCCGCGGGGTTCGCCGACATGGGCTACGTGCGCAACAGCAGCATCCGGGCCTGGGCCTATTCGCCCGACGGCATCCGCATCGTCGTGCGCCGCTTCCAGCACCGCCCGCGGTTGGAGCAGGCGTTCTGGGACAAGGAGGTCACACGGGAGCTGGTCCGCGTGCGCGGGTACGAGGCGCTTCCCTCCGCGAGCGGCATGCTGATGTTCCGCAACTCCGCCGACGAGCAGGAGTTGCAGTACGGACTGGCGCTCATCGTGGAGCGCAGCTACGTCACGACGGTCGAGGTGATCGGCACGACCGAGGCCCTGAAGGAGCACCGCACGGACCTGCGGGACGTCTTGAAGCAGGTCACCGACGACGCCCGGTAGACCGCGAAGGCCGCGACCCGCCTTGTAGGGGCGGCCCTATGTGGCCGCCCTCCCGCACGAGCCACCTGTTTGGTCGCGGCTCGAGGTCGTACGCAACGGGTGTATGGACGGGAGGGCGCACACACAGGTGCGCCCCTACAGGGGCGGTCGGACGACTACCGGCAGTCGCGTTGCTTGCGCCTCAGCACCAGCACGGCGGACCCGCGGATCGAGTCGAGCGGGCGAGGGTCCTCGAGGTTGTAGCGGCGGTCGAAACAGGCCACTGCCTCGAAGGAGCCCTCCTCCCGGAACAGGTCCTGCAGGTCCTGCGCGGAATAGACCCGCAGCGGCTGGAAGGACTCGATCTTGCGGCGCTTGCCGCGGTCGCGGATGTCGAGTTGCACGCGCATGGTCTCGATGCGCGTGTTCGGGTCGACGTCCCCGAGCCCGCCCACCCTCCCGGCCACGCGCACGTCCCCGCGCGTCATCTCCCAGTCCTCGGTCGACGTGTCAGCCTGCATGCCGCCGGTCACGTCCAGGCCCAGAACGTACACGGCCCCCGGGCGGAGCGCGCTGGCGATGCTGCGCATGTGCCCGAGCGCGGCCTGCTGCGTCGTGAGGTGCCGGAAGGAGTCGATCAGACAGAGCGCCAGGTCGAAAGACCCGGCGCGCACTGCGAACCGGCCGGCGTCCGCGCGGAACACGAGGCTCTGTTGGGCGGCGTAGCGCACCATGGCGGGGTTCAGGTCGAAGCCGATGGCCGTCTCCGGCATGCAGCGCAGAAGCCGGCCGCTGCCGCAGAAAGGCTCGAGAATGCGCTGCGGCTGCGCGATGCCCCAGCGCTCGCTGGCCCCCAGCACGAATTCCCGCTCCGTGCCCGGATCCCAGCTGCACAACACGTCGTAGTAAAGCGCCTCGTCGTACCAGTTGATGGCGCCCAGCTTAGCCTCAGCCTCAGCCTTTCGGCTACGCTCTATGCGTGACACGCCTGGCGGTCGTTCTCTTGCTGGCCGGTATCTGCGCGGCGCAGGAGGCACCGCAGTCCGAGCCGGGGCTGTTCGACGCGAAGGTCGTGCGCCTGCCGGACTTCGAGCTCGCGCCGCAGGCGGGATCGGCGCAAGAAGCGCTGCAGGCCTATCTCGCCGGGCACAGTAAGCAGAAAGCGGGCGACGCGGCGGGAGCGCTGCAGGACTACCTGCGCTTCGATTCCATAGCGGCCAAGCAGCATCTGCCGGAACGCTACCGCAGACACGTGACCGAGAGGCTCACGAAGCTGCGCGAGTACTTCAGCGAGGAGTTCGAGGCGGCGCGCAAGCTGTACGTACGCGACCGCAAGGCGGGGCTCGTGCGCCTCGAGCGGCTGCAAAAGCAAGCAGCCGGGCTGCCCGAAGAGACGGGGGCACGGGCGGTGATTCAGACGGATGCGCTCGAGGACGTTCTGCGCTCTACGCAGGGCCGCAAGGAAGAGGAGGCGCGCAAGGCGCTGTTGCGCGCCATCGAACAGAATCCGCTAGCGCTCTACCGCTACAAAGCCATGAAAGCGCTGAAGGAGATGGGCGGGCCGGACCTGCTGAAGAAGGAAGAAGAGGAAGAGGCCGCCGCCGCCAAGAACGCGGCCGAGGATGCCGTGGAGGACGAGGGCGAGACCACACTGGAGGAGGGTCCGCCCGACGACGACTAGGGTTTGTCTGAAAACTCTAGCCCTCCGGCAAGGCGACTGCCGGCTCGGCGACGCCGCGGCGGCGGGTGCTCAGGCCGGGGACGGACGCCACGAGTACCGCAAGCGCGAGAGCGGCCGCGTGCGGCAACAGGAGCGTGGGAGCGAAGGCGGCGGCCCCGGCCAGCGGCAACATGAGCCACAAGGAGGGACCTAGCGCCACGCAAGCGAGCAGCGGATACGTGGCTTCTCCGAGCACCGGATGCGCGGGCGTGTCCAGCGCGTAGAGCAGAAAGCCACCGGCCAACAACCCCGCCGCTCCGAACTGCACCGGCGTGGCCGCATAGCGTCCCAGGCGCCACACCAGCAGCAGCCCCCCGAGCGCGAAGACCGCAAGCCCAGCCCAGCGCCCTTCACGACGCAGGCGGTAGGATCCGCGCACCCGGTAAGCGGAGCTCCCGATCACCTCGGGGTGCTCGTCGAGGAGCTTCGCATCCCGCGGCTGCACCCAGACCGCCGCGCGGCCGTCCGTGGTCCGGAAGCGCACGCGCAGGTCGCGCGGAAGATGCAGCGAGTCCAACGCCGCCGCTGTCGCCACGGTCTGCAGCTGATCCCGGCGTGTGCCGGTCGCGTCGACGGCCAGGCGTTCGGCCCGGCGGAAGATCTTGAGCAACAAGCGCTGCCCTTCCGCATCCGCCGGCGCAGGCAACAAGCCCGCGTCGGTCACAGCCTCGAAGCCGGCTTCCGACAGGCGGGCCGCTTCGGCCGCGCGCTGGGGGCGCGGGACCAGGGAGGCGGCCGGCTCGGAGCGCACGGCTTCGGGGAGCACCGGACCACGCAGGGGAGCGATGAAGGAAAGCAGCACGAGGCCGGCGCTGCCGGCCAGCGCAACCCAGGTCTCGCGGGCGGGGCGTAACGACAGGCGGGGCGGGAAGGCAGCGCGCACGAGCGCTCCCAGCAGCAGGACCAGCCCTTCGCGCTGCAGGACCTGCGAGGCGAACAGCAACACGACGCCCGCCGCCACGAGCGGGGCGCTCCTCGGCGCCGAACAGACCACGGCCAACGCCAGAACGGTCCACGGGTCGGCCCCCCATTCCATCAGGCCCAGCAGTAGCAACGGCAGCGCCGCCGCCAGAAGCCGTACCTCCCCCTCCGCCAGGCTCTTCTTGCGCCAGCCCCCCAGCACGCACGCCAGCACCACCGCAGCCAACAGCGCGCGCGTGACCGGCGCCGCTCCCTGGGCCTCCTCGCGCAACGCGACCGGTTCCCCGCTGAGCTCCGCGTCCGGCAACACCGCCGCTACGACGTCGAGCGCGTCCCGATCACGCAAGACCACCTCGCACGTGCAGCGCGACGGGAAGTAGTCGAGTACGTCCGGACCCGCCGGCAGGGACTCCGGCACGCGCCCCGCCTCCAGATCGGTCAGCACCCGTTTCAGCGTGTCGCGGTCCGCGTAGAGCAGGCGCCCCTTGGAGAACTCCGCCGCGGCGCGGTCGGGACGGATCACACGCGCGATGGCCGGGTGGTGCACCAGAAGGTGCGCGGCTTTGCGGCTGTCTTCCACCCGCTGACCCGCGTCCTGCCGGTCACTGCGCACACGCACCGCACCCAATGCGTGCAGCACCTCCGCGGCGCGCGTGTAGGTCTCCACCTCCTTGCGGTCGTACAGCTGCGGCGCCTCGACGGCCGTGCGGAAGGCGAGGGTGGCGGCAGCGGCGGCAACCAGCGCGACCGGAAGCAGGACGCGGCCCGCCCCGTTCACGCGTGCTCCGTCCCCTAGGGCCCGTAGAGGGGGGGCTTGGGCGGCATCTCGGCGACGACCATCTTGCCGATGTTGGCCGCCCCCTGAATCTCGCCGGGCCCGCCCTTCGGGTCGCGCGATTCGAAGACCTTGTTCTGGAACTTGAGCTCCCACAGAACTGTCCCCGTGGAGTGAATCAACTCGGCCTTCCCGTCGGCCGCGACCTGAATCCCTTTGCGGACCGTCCTCCAGTTGGTGACGGTCACCTTCAGCGTGGCATCCCAGGCGAGGTCCCTGGCGCTGAACTGGCCCGCGGTGTCGATATGCGAGTCCACGATGGGCAGCGCGAACGGTGAGTAACGCTTCCCGAATAGCCCCCCGTACACGCTCTCGCGCACATAGGGCGCCATCCGCTCCTTGACGCACTCCGCAGGCAGGACTGCGATGTGAATGGGACGGAACTTGTTGTAATCGGGGTGGGTGGTCGCCTCCATCGTCGGCTCGGGCAGCTTGTCCGGGCCCGTCTTGCAGGCGACGACGAGGATCAAGAGGAGTGCGTAGATCTTTCCGTACATCAGAACAGTGATTCTACGTCGGATCTTGGACAGGGGAGCGGCGGTCCGGGCGTACGTACGCTCCCGCTCCCGCTTGGGCGGGGCGCTAGCCCGGCCCAAGTCTGGCGATCGCATAGTGCCCGTCCCGCTCGGCAACGACCGCGGCCGTCTTGCCGATCCCGCCGGCCTCGAACACGCCGCGCACGTCGGTCTTGCCGGATGCGCGCACGCGGCTGCCGTCGGAGACCTTGACGAAGACGTCCTTGGCGGGAAGGGCGCCCCCCGGGCCCGGCACCGTTGCGTACACGCGCAGCTTGCCGCCGGCCCGTTGCAGCTCCAGGTGCAGGTCCGAGAGCAGGAAGACCGTCGAGCGTTCCAGGGCGCCGGCCTTGAGCGTGACCAGGAACGCCCCGGGCTCGCCCTGCCCCCCCAGCTCCAGCTGGACCCGGCGCTCGGCGCTGCGGTAGGGCCGGACGTTCTGGAGCGGGATCTTCTGCGTAGCCACCGGGGCGATGCCCGTCAGGTCGACCTTGTGCAAGTCCGTCAGCGAGGGCCGCACGGCCAGCAGAACGAACAGGTCCACCGGGTAGATGCGGGCCTGCAGGCCGGTCACGTTCTTGACCGTCAGCAGCAGCTCCGGGCGCGCCGCAAGCCGGGCGCGGGCCAGCGGCTCCACTTCCAGCGTGCGCTCCTCCAGGAAAGCCAGCGCCTCGGACGCGTCGGGGACGCTGCGGCCGGACCGATACTGCCGTACGGCCTCCTCCAGCTTGCCCTCCGCGTGGGCGATCTTGCCCAGCACGTGGTGCGCGGCGGGCCGGAAGGGGGATTTCGCCTGTCTGCGGGGGTCGCGGTCCGTCGGGAAGTCCCGGCTGAGCAGCAGGGTGGCCGCCTCGGACGCCTTTGGGAACTCGCGGCGCGCGAAGTGGGCTTTCATCAGGAAGGTGATGGCGTCGTCCAGGTAGCGGCTCCGGGGATAGCGCCGTTCGAAGTGCGTGGCCTGCACCACAGCCCGGTCGTGCCGCCTGAGCGACGTCAAGAGCTCGATCGTGCGGAAGGCAGCCACGTCCACGTTGTGGGCGGCGGGATACAGAGCGGTGTATGCGCGCAGCAGCCCGAGCGACTCGGCCAGCATGAGTCCGCCCGCGGGGCGGCGCAGCTTGCGGTACTCCTCCGCGGCGCCGTACAGGTCGTTGGACACGGGTCCGTCGTCGGGGTAGCGCAGGCCCGCCCCAATCAGCTGCTCCAGGCTGCGTGCCGGATCGCCGATGCGCCGGTAGGTCTGCGCCAACTGCCGCTCGGTCGAGTAGCTCAGGCCGACGACGTTCATGAACAGCCCGATGGCCAGCCGCGGCTGCTTTTGCGTCTGGTAGGCCTGGCCGATACGCAGCTGGTCGCTCATGCCCGCGAAGGCCGTGAGCCGCTGCGAGTTGCGCGCTCTGAGCTCCTCGTAGGCCGCGACCACGCCCTCGGCGCGGCCCGTCTCGAGATCGATGCGCAAGAGCCGCACGTACAACTCCTCCTCGATCGCGTCGCGCAGCTTGTAGCTGCTACGCAGGTCCTCGAGGACGACGCGGGCATCGGCCCACTTCTTCTCACGGATCAGCTCCTGCGCGCGTAGCCACAGCTCGTCGGGTGTGGGCAGCGCGTGCTCTTGGACGTCCCGGCGGCCCCGCGTCACGGCCAGCGTCCCTCCGGCGCTGCGGCCGTAGGTGGCCGGGCGGTACATCGGGCCCGCGGTGGCGGGCAACACGGCGTACTCGCCGGGGAAGATAGCCTGTATGCGGTAGGTGAATACGGTGGTCCCCGCGGGCAACCGGGAGACGAAGAACACGACGCGCGTGTCGCGCCGCTCCTTGCGGGCGAAGTTTCCGGTCTCGTGCCCTTCCAGCACCTCGCATCCCGCCGGGAGCGGGTCCTCGATCATGACGTAGCTCTGCGGCTCGCGGCAGGTGATGCGCAACTGCACGGTCATGCGCTCGCCGGGCCGCACCTCCGCAAGCGACGGCAACAGCTCGTCCTTCGGACGGTGGTCGGGATGCACGACGCTGTAGCCGGTCTTGCCCTTCTGCGGCTCGATCGGCCGGTAGCGGCGATCCACCTGGATCAGCTTGCCTTTGGCCGGGATGGCCTTGTCCGTGCGCAGAACGGCCTGCAGCCGCGCGGCGTAGAACACCTGCAGGCCGCCCGTGACCGAGATCTCGAGCACGTTGCGCCCTTTCTTGAGGCGCTCCGTGGGCACGGCGAAGCCACGGCCCTCGAGCTTTCCGTCGCGCACCTCGAGGCTGCCCACCTCGTCGCCGCCGACGGTCAGCGTGACGGTGCCGGTGTTGTGCTGCGCGCCGCGCACGCGCAGGTAGGCGGTCAGCGCCAGAGCAGCCGGGCCGGTCTGCTTGGTCGTGCCGAAGCTGAAGCCCTCGCGGTGCCGGAGCAGCCAGCGCACGGACGCGCGCGCGTCGTCGGACAGCGGCTTTTCGCCGAGGAAGGCCATGAGGCCGTACGCGGTCGCCTCGACGTCGCCAAACAGCCAGCGGCCGTCCTTGCGGCCGGACAGGTGCAGCCCGTCCGCATCGCGCACGGCGTCCTGCGCGAGCAAGGTGCGCAGCTCGTCCGCCTGGAAGCGGCGGCCGGCGCGGTCGTGCGCGATACACAGCAGCGCCTTGGCACCGGCGCTCAAGCCGAAGCGGTTCCTGTAGAGCCGGTTCAGTCCGTCGAGCTGTGCGCGGCCGGCGACGGCCAGTGCGCACTGCACGAAGCAACGCGCTTCGTCGTCGAGTGCGGGCGACATCCTCTGCAGCGCCTGCGTCACACCGTTGAGCAGGTTGCCGGGCAGGCGGTAGCCGCCCCGGTTGGCCTCGGCCATGCCCCATAGCGCCAGGGCCGTGATGTAGGGGTCGCCGGCGCGGTCGCCGGGCCACCAGCCGAAGGATCCGTCCGGGTTCTGGGCGCGCTGCAGACGGCGCAGGCCCGCCTCGACGACTTCGCGGATGCGGTTGAGGCGCGCGGCGTCCGGGGAACGCATGCGGCGTAGCGCCCGCTCCGCCATGAGCGCGGGCAGGAAGCGGTTCACGGTCTGCTCGACGCAGCCGTAGGGGAAGGCCTCGAGCCAGGTGACCGCATCTACGACGGTCGCGTCCACGCTCGGCGCGATGGACACGAACAGGCGCGTGGCGCCGTCGATGGCCGTGTCGGGCAGATCGACGCGAATCACTGCGCTTTGCTCGACTGAACCCGCCCAGCCGTCGCGGTACGGAATACCGTAGGCCAGCACCGGAAGCGAGGACTCGGCCGCGTCGCCGTAGCGGCCCGCGCGAGCCTCCAGCGTCAGCTTGGCGCGGCCGGGCTGCGGCTTTTCGAAGGTCCAACGCTGCGCAAGCAGGCGTCCCGCCTCGACCTGCACGGGCTTGCGCTCCGCGCCGCCGGCGACCGTCAGGCCTTCCGCGCTTAGCGTGCTGGTCACCTCCATGTCCTGCTTGGTCGTGTTGTAGACGGCGCCGGTGGACTCGGCGGTGTCCCGGTCGGTCAGGAAGCGCGGCTTGCTCAGGCGCACGAGCAAGTCCTTGCGCGTCACGAACGACGCCTCGGTCTCGCCGACCAGCGTCGTGGCGCTGATGCCGCGCGCCACGGCGCGCCA